>JBJEJI010000058.1:0-42990 GCA_051877895.1 Lachnospiraceae bacterium
GCACGAAGTGCAGTTTTTTAACGAGCAAAAAGCGTAGCGTTTGCGAGTTTGACATGATATAAAAAAATTATTGGCTCTTTATGTCACTTATAGGCAAAAATAAGAGAATGGTACTTGACGGAGTGAGGTAAAAATAATAAACTATAAATAATGGTTTTAAATGAAATCCCATGTCCTTTGGGTGTGGGAAATAAATAAAAGGAGGATATATTCCATGAGTGATATACCTTATAAAATTTATCTTGAAGAGAACGAGATGCCTAAGGCATGGTATAACGTTCGCTCCGATATGAAAAAGAAGCCGGCTCCTCTTTTGAATCCGGGAACCTTAAAGCCGGTTACACTGGAAGAACTGTCAGCTGTATTCTGCGAAGATCTTTGCAGACAGGAACTTGATGATGATACGGCATATTTTGAAATTCCTGAGGAAATCAAAAAATTCTATAAAATGTATCGTCCGTCTCCTCTGGTAAGAGCTTACTGCCTTGAAGAAAAACTTCAGACTCCTGCTCACATTTACTACAAGTTTGAGGGCAACAATACATCAGGAAGCCATAAGCTGAATTCAGCCATTGCCCAGGCTTATTATGCTAAGAAACAGGGGCTTAAAGGTGTTACAACCGAAACCGGCGCAGGTCAGTGGGGTACTGCTCTTTCCATGGCATGTTCCTATTTTGGTCTTGACTGCCAGGTATATATGGTTAAATGTTCTTATGAACAGAAGCCGTTCAGACGTGAAGTAATGCGTACATACGGTGCAAAGGTTACTCCTTCACCATCCATGACAACCAACGTGGGACGTAAAATTAATGAAGAATTTCCGGGAACCACAGGAAGCCTTGGCTGTGCTATTTCCGAAGCTGTGGAAGCAGCTGTTTCCCAGGAAGGTTATCGCTATGTTTTAGGTTCCGTGCTTAATCAGGTTCTCCTGCATCAGTCTGTAATCGGTCTTGAAACAAAGGCTGCACTTGATAAATATGGAATTAAAGCAGACATGATTATCGGTTGTGCAGGCGGCGGTTCCAACCTTGGGGGTCTGATTTCTCCGTTCGCAGGTGAAATGCTCAGAGGAGAAGCAGATTATGAAATAATCGCAGTTGAACCGGCATCCTGCCCAAGTCTTACCCGCGGTAAATATGCATATGATTTCTGCGATACCGGAAAAGTTTGTCCACTTGCAAAAATGTATACTCTTGGCAGCAGCTTTATTCCTTCTGCCAACCATGCCGGCGGACTTCGTTATCATGGAATGAGCTCCATTGTTTCCGAACTTTATGATCAGGGACTTGTTAAGGCAAGAAGCGTTGAACAGACAGAAGTATTCAAAGCTGCAGAAGAATTCGCAAGAGTGGAGGGTATTCTCCCTGCCCCTGAAAGCAGTCATGCAATCAAAGTTGCCATTGATGAAGCCCTTAAATGTAAAGAAACAGGAGAAGCTAAGAACATTGTATTCGGTCTCACAGGTACAGGTTATTTCGATATGGTTGCATACCAGAAGTATAATGACCGTGAAATGGGTGACTATATTCCTACAGATGAGGATATTGCAAAGTCTTTGAGTCAGCTTCCTGTTGTAGAGTAATTATATAAAAAAATAATGCCCGGTCAGAACCGGAATTATAAACGGCACAGTTCATAAAACTGTGCCGTTTTTTGTGTTTATTCTTGTATCTCGTATCCATTTTGCCCTTGTTGAACCTGATAAATGGTAAAAATTATCTATTGTAATTTCCTGGGAGTTATGATAACCTTACATAGGTTAGAATAAACTAACTAATACATGGCAGGTGGTGACTGATGTGATGATTCACAAGCGTCTGATCGGAACGGTCAGTGAAAGTAAGAAATATGTTGCCGGAAATGTTATTCTGCAATGGTGTTCCCTGATTGCAAATATTGTAATGATGGTAGCAGTTGCACATCTTCTGGCTGAACTTTATGAGGGCACAGCGGAAACATGGACTTTTATTGTGACTGCCTTTATGGGTGTGTTGTCCGCAGGTGTAAGATTTCTGTGTGTGACGGGAGCAAGCCATATGAGTTATCTGTCCTCCAAGGAAGTAAAGAGTTCACTGAGGGAAATGATTTACAGAAAACTGCTGCGGCTGGGGAGCTCATACAAAGAAAAAGTGCAGACCTCTGAAATTGTCCAGGTTGCGGTAGAAGGGGTTGATCAGCTTGAAATCTATTTTGGTGCATATCTTCCTCAGTTTTTTTATGCCATGCTGGCTCCGGTTACACTGTTTATTGTTTTGAGCTTTGTTAATTTTCCGTCGGCTCTTGTACTTCTTATTTGCGTTCCCATGATACCGATAGCAATTGCCGCAGTGCAGACCTGGGCAAAAAAGCTGCTTTCAAAGTACTGGGGACAGTATACTGCCCTGGGAGATACCTTTCTGGAAAATCTGCAGGGACTTACTACACTGAAAATATATCAGGCAGATGGTCTTAAACAGAAAGAGATGAATAGGGAATCTGAGAAATTCCGCAAAATCACTATGAAAGTGCTTACAATGCAGTTGAATTCCATTACCATTATGGATTTGATTGCTTACGGCGGAGCAGCACTGGGAGTTATTTTGTCAGTAACTCAGTTCCGAAGCGGGAAGGTTTCCATGGAGGGTTGTCTGTTGATTATTCTTTTGTCTGCCGAGTTCTTTATTCCCATGCGGCAGCTTGGCTCTTTTTTTCATATTGCGATGAACGGCATGGCGGCCAGTGATAAGATATTCCACCTTTTGGATTTGCCCGATGAACAATCCGTCATACAGACTGCTGATACTGTGGAACAAGTACCGGAGGGAGAAAAGTGTTCCATTATTTGTTCGGCGGTACACTTCTCTTATGAACCGGACCGTGAAATTCTGCATGGAATAACCATGAAATTTCCGAAGGAGAGTTTTACTGCCATCGTGGGGGAAAGCGGCAGCGGGAAGTCTACGGTTGCGGCAATTCTTATGGGAAGAAACAAAAACTATACAGGTTCGGTTACCCTTGGAGGGAAAAAGCTACGGGAAATACCTGAAGCAGAATTAATGAAAACCATTACATATATCAGTCATCAGAGCTATTTATTTAAGGGAACAGTCAGGGAAAATCTGCTGATGGGAAACCGTAATGCAGATGAGGAGAAAATGTGGAAAGTGCTGAAACGGGTAAAACTGGAGGGATTTTTCAGAAAAGAGCTGGGACTGGATACACAGCTTTCGGAAAGGGCATCCAATCTTTCCGGAGGTCAGCGTCAGCGACTTGCTCTTGCAAGGGCACTTCTGCATGACAGCCCCGTATATATTTTTGATGAGGCCACCTCCAATATTGATGTGGAAAGTGAAAATGATATTATGGATGAAATCCGCAGACTGGCAAAAACCAAAACGGTTATTTTAATTTCTCACCGTCTGGCAAATGTAACTGCCTCTGACTGTATTTATGTTATGGAGAACGGAAACGTGGCGGAAAGCGGAACCCACAGGAAACTGCTGGCCGCAAATAGCAGATATGCACAACTGTGGAAAACACAGCAGACCTTGGAAAATTACGGAAGGAGAATTCAGACATGAAAAAAAGAAGCGGATTTGAGGTTATGGCTGAATTAATCAGACTGGTAAAGTCCTTAACCGGGTTTATGGTACTTGCAATTCTTATGGGGCTGATAGGACATCTTTGTGCGGCAGGGATTACTGTGCTTGGAGGCTACGGCGTACTTGAACTGCTGGGCTTTCAGGTTCCGTTTTCCTTGAAAGCGGTTTTTACGACGGCAGTGTTGTTTGCTGTCATACGGGGCTTTTTGCGCTATGGGGAACAGGCTTGTAATCATTATATTGCATTTAAGCTTCTGGCATTGATTCGAGATAAGGTTTTCGGGGCATTGAGGAAGCTTTGTCCGGCAAAGCTGGAGGGAAAAGAGAAAGGGAATCTGATTTCCGTAATAACTTCGGACATTGAGCTGTTGGAGGTTTTCTACGCACATACCATATCCCCGTCTGTGATTGCGTTTATCTTTACAATGGTGATGTGTTTGTTTATCGGAAGATATCATTTTTTGCAGGGAATTACGGCACTGACCGCTTATATTGCAGTGGGGATTTTGGTTCCCTTGATTACATCCCGTGTCAGTGGTGAAACCGGGATGCGGTTTCGAACCAAATTCGGAGCATTGAGCAGTTTTGTACTGGACAGTTTGAGAGGACTTCCGGAGATTCAGCAGTACGGGCAGGGTGAAGACCGCATTGCTGTCATGAATACCATGACGGAGGAACTGTCTGTGGACGAAAAACGGATGAAGCATATTTCAGGCCGGAACATGGCTGTAACCAATACTGTGATTCTTGCGGCTGATTTGGGAATGCTGTTTGTTTCTGCCCTGCTTATGCGACAGGGACTGACGGATTTTGAAGGGGTTCTGATTCCGACTCTGGCACTTATGAGTTCCTTCGGACCCGTTGTGGCCCTGGCAAATCTTGGCAGTACGCTTCAAAATACCTTTGCGGCAGGCAACAGAGTGTTGGATATTCTGGAAGAAAGGCCGATTACAGAAGAAATACAGGGGAAAAAAGATATTTCCTTTGGAGGAGCAAAAGCAGAAAATGTGACCTTTGCTTATGGGGATGAAATCATACTGAACCATACCAGCATGACTGTACCGAAGGGCAGAATTGTGGGAATTGCGGGGAAAAGCGGCAGTGGAAAGTCGACGCTTCTGAGGCTGTTCATGCGCTTCTGGCAGGTGAATGAAGGGAGAGTATGGATTTCCGACACAGATATTGAAGAGATTAATACAGAGAACCTTCGGAACATGGAAAGCTATATGACTCAGGAAACCCACCTGTTTCATGACAGCATAAAAAATAATCTGCGGCTGGTGAAACCGGAGGCGACGGACGGAGAAATTATTGATGCCTGTAAGAAGGCATCAATACATAATTTTATTATGAGCCTGCCTCAGGGTTATGACACCCCTGTAGGAGAACTTGGTGAGACTCTCTCCGGAGGAGAAAAACAAAGGCTCGGACTGGCAAGGTCATTTTTACACGATGCCCCTTTTGTGCTGCTGGATGAACCTACAAGTAATCTGGACAGTCTGAATGAGGCAGTTATTCTGAAATCCCTGAGAGAGGAAGGAAAAGGAAAAACGGTAGTAATGGTTTCACACAGGCAGTCTGCACTGCGTGTTGCGGACACAGTCTGCAGTATGGAGGAATTGTCCGGAACAGGGAGGGTAAGCTGATGGGTAAAACGGTTGAAGACAAGCGTGCAAGGGAAAAGGTAATTGTGTCACAGATGATTGCCTTGTACTGTAGAAAACACCATGGCAGCAGACGAAAGCTGTGCCCGGATTGTGACCGTTTGAACGAATATGCAAGGCTTAGGAGTGAGAAATGCCCTTTTATGGAAAAGAAAACCTTCTGCTCAAATTGCAGAGTGCATTGCTATAAGCCGGAAATGAGGGAAAAAATACAGGAGGTCATGCGGTTTTCAGGGCCAAGGATGATTTTTTATCATCCTGTAGTGGCTGTACGCCATCTTATATCTACAAGGAAAGAAAAAAGAAGATTGGAGAAAAAAGAATGTATTTAAAAAAAATAATATTAATTGTAACAGGATGTATTGGTGTGGTGCTGGGAGCAGCAGGGGCGGTTCTTCCGCTACTGCCGGCTTTTCCGTTTTTGCTGCTGGCAGCAGTGTGTTTTGGAAAAAGCTCGGAAAGACTTCATCACTGGTTTATTAATACAAAGCTTTATAAAAACAATTTAGAAAGTTATGTGCAGGGAAAAGGCATGACCTGGAGAACCAAGATAAGGATTATGATTACGGTAACACTGATGATGTCGGTGGGCTTTTTTATGATGAGCAGGGTGCCTGTGGGAAGAATTATACTGGCCTGTGTATGGGTTTTTCATATACTTTACTTCATATTCGGCGTAAAGACTTTAAAACAGGAGAAGAGAGAAATCGATATAGATCCGGCATAATATAATCCATTATGGCAGGCAAAGCACGGAAACAGCAAGAAACACCTGTTTTTTTTAAAACATTGGTTAGTAAAAACTAACTGTAAATAGAATAGGAGGAGTAAAATGAATATTGTAGAATTTAAGGATGTAACCCGTATTTACAGCAATGGGGAGCATGTACAGAAGGCACTGGACGGTGTAAGCTTCCGGCTGGAAGAAGGAAAATTTGTGGTTGTCCTGGGGCCCAGCGGAGCCGGTAAAAGTACGCTGTTGAATCTGCTGGGAGGACTGGACAGTCCGACTGATGGAAAAATTAAGGTTAATGGAAAGGATATTTCAGCACTGACAGGTAATGAACTGGCTGATTACCGTGCCTCAACTGTGGGTTTTGTTTTATTAAAAAACGGTGAGTGACGGAATGAATAAAAGGATACAACCGCTACGGCAGTGTTATAACAAAAAGTTATATGCGGCTATAAATATTCCATATTGTTCTTTCTTTCAAAAATGGTTGACAAAATGGATTTACGGGGTTATGATATAGAAAACCTAGTAAACAGATAGGAAAACCACAAAATTTATTGAAATTTCTATTAAGGAGGCAATTATGAGTAAAGTAGTGAACAGTACATTGGAATTAATCGGAGGGACTCCTCTTTTAAATGCACAGAGATATGCAAAAAAGGCAGGAGCAACAGAAGCTAACATCTTAGTAAAACTGGAATACCTGAATCCGGCAGGTTCTGTAAAGGACAGAATTGCACTTGCAATGATTGAGGATGCTGAAGCAAGCGGAGTTTTAAAACCGGGTGCAACCATTATTGAACCTACAAGCGGTAACACAGGAATCGGTCTTGCAGCAGTAGCAGCAGTGAAGGGTTACAGAGCCATTCTTACACTTCCGGAAACCATGAGCGTTGAGCGAAGAAATCTTCTGAAAGCTTACGGCGCAGAATTGGTGCTGACAGAAGGTGCAAAAGGAATGAAAGGTGCAATTGCAAAGGCAGAGGAGCTTAAAGAGTCCATTCCGGGAGCAGTAATTCTTGGTCAGTTTGTTAACCCTGCAAACCCGAAGGTTCATTTTGAAACCACAGGCCCTGAAATCTGGGAGCAGACAGAAGGCAAGGTTGACATTCTGGTTGCAGGCGTAGGTACCGGCGGAACCATTACTGGTACAGGTTCTTATTTGAAGAGTAAAAACCCTGATGTAAAGGTTGTTGCTGTTGAACCGGCAGGAAGTCCTGTTTTATCCCAGGGTGTTGCCGGTCCTCACAAGATTCAGGGTATTGGAGCAGGCTTTGTTCCGGATGTTCTTGATACAAAGGTTTATGATGAAATTATTACTATTGAAAACGAGGATGCATTTGCTTCAGGTAAAGCCTTTGCAGTATCAGAAGGTGTACTGGTTGGTATTTCCTCCGGTGCAGCATTAAAGGCAGCTTCCATTCTTGCTGAAAGACCTGAAAACAAGGGCAAGAATATAGTTGTCATCCTTCCGGATTCCGGTGACAGATATCTTTCAACACCGTTGTTTGCTAATTAAAGGATTAAAGATAGAATAGGAAACAATAAAATAGTCAGATAAAGCAGAAGCTGTACACAACCAGGTTTGTGTGCAGCTTTTTTGTTTGGCCAAACTTCGTTCCATACAATAAAAACGCATTTCGAGGATGTGCACTCTTTGTTCTGTTTTGGTATTATTGTTTCGGAAGAGTAAATCTGCCCTGATATTTTTTCATAAAATTTACACGCTCCGGATTTCTGATTTTACATTGAGACCTTAGAATCTAAGTATCAAAACCATAGATTTTGAAAAGAAAGGCAAAGAAGATTTGCAAAATAATTTCAGGAAGGTGAATTATATGAACAAGACAAAAGCAGTAATGACAAGAGTTCTTGCCACAACCATGGTGGCAAGTCTGGTACTTGGAGGTTCAGATGCCTATGCAAGAAGCTCTCAGAGAGCGGCATGGAACAATGCGGCAGGTTCAAAAGATGAAGGGACAACCCTTTCCGATGCCTGTTATGTAGAAGACGGAAGTGTAACGGCAGAGCATACCGTATATTCCAATGTATATGCTGATTCCGAAGAATGGAGTGCATGGAAAACCACATGGGAGAATGTTAAAAATAATTATGAACTTGCTTCACTTACACCCGGTGAGGATGCTACAAAACTTAATTTCGGCTGGTATTCCAAGACAGTTGAAACACCGAAGGTAAGACTTTTTGATTCAAACGGAACATTGATCAAGGAATTTGAAGGAACTCAGGATTTGGATAAAGTCGAAAGTTTTACATCAGACGGTACAACCATAACACTGTATCCTAACAAAGTAACGGTTGATAATCTTGAAGAAAATACAAGTTACAAATATCAGTATTCTCTGAATGGTGGCTGGTCAGAAATTTATGACTACAGTACAGAGTCAACTGACAGCTTCAAAATCTTATATGTGGGTGACCCACAGATTGGTGCGTCCACGGGACAGGCCGTTGACGGACAGGTGTTTACCAAAGAGTATTATGCTATGAATGATGCATATAACTGGTATCATACACTTGCAAATGCAGTAGAATTAAATGATGATTTGAGTTTCATTTTGTCAGCAGGTGACCAGATTAATCAGACAAGTGCATCAAAGGATGCGGATAAACTTGAGCAGCAGATTGAATATGCAGGTTTCCTGTATCCTGAGGAGCTGAGAAGTCTTCCGATTGCAACTACAATCGGTAACCATGATTCCCAGTCTGTAAACTATTCAAATCACTTTAATAATCCTAATACGGCTGAAACAGAAGAAACTACAAACGGCGCAACTACAGCCGGAACTGATTATTATTTCCGATATGGCAATACACTTTTTGTAAGCATTGATACCAACAACTACAACTGCGCTACACATGAAAACGTAATTAAAGAAGCAGTTGAAGCAAATGAGGATGCAACATGGAAGATACTTATGTTCCATCAGGATATTTACGGCTCCGGTTATGATCATTCTGATTCGGACGGCATGATTTTAAGAACCCAGCTGACCCCTATTATCGACAAATACGGATTTGATGCCGTATTACAGGGACATGACCATACCTATTCAAGAACATATCAGCTTTCTGCCAACGGTGTACAGGATGCATTTACAAGCAGCTCTACAAGCCAGAATTATTATGATGCCAATGCTAAATGCTATAACATTCTCACCGGTATTTCGGAACTGAATAAGGTTATTGATCCTGAAGGTACAGTATATTTTGAGGCAAACTCTTCTACAGGTAGTAAGTATTATCAGCTTATCGGAACACAGCAGAACTATATAGCTGCAAGATGTCAGAGCTGGAGACCGACTTATTCGGTAATTGAAATAACAGAAAATACTTTTACTGTTAAGACTTATGATGCAGCTACCAATGAAGAACTTGTTGCAGACGGTGGAATTGATACTACATATGCAATTGTCAAGTCTCTTGACAAGAGCGCACTTGAGGAAAAGATTGCAGAGGCAGAGCAGGCACTTGAGGATGCAGAAAACGCAGGTACATATACAAGCGAATCCATAGAAACTCTGAAATCAACAATTGAAAAGGCAGAAGAAATACTTAATGACGCAGAAGCAGGAAGTGTTGATATCACCAGTGCAGTAACTTCTCTTACAGATGCAATTGACGGACTTACTTTTGAAGACACTGATGATGAAGATGATAATACCAATCCTTCTCCTTCTGAAGATAATGTTCAGGGTGATGATGACAATACTACAGAGGACACAGGTAATACAGATAATAACCATACAGACAATACCCTTGATGAACAGCCTAAGACAGGCGACAACTTTACAGAGATGGTTATCTGCTTTATCATTGCAGGTTTATCAATGACCGGACTGGTTGTAATCGGAATTTCAGATAGAAAGAAGAACTAACTTTTACAGGAGACTTTAATGGATAATACGGGCGTAAATAAAGAGTCTCCGTTTATAAGCTTTCTCCTAAGAATTTTTCCAATAGGTGTCGGACTGGCAGTATTTATTATACTGCTGGTCCGGCTTAACTGTTTTACACGGACTGAAATGATATCTACCGTAGGATATTCTTATGAAAAAGCACAGGTGACGGAGATTGTACAGGATAATCTGGATGAAAACGGAGCAAGAGTAGGCTGTCAGTATTTGAAGGTTCAGATTAAGACAGGAGAATACAAAGGACAGATATTTGATGCAACAAGTTCGGACGGAAATCTGTTTGGTGCAGTGTGCCAAGAGGGGGATAACGTAATAGTCAATATGAGCATCTCCGGCACAAATGTTATTACTGCAGTTTATTCAATGGACAGAATTCCTCAGATATGTGCCTTTGTGGGAATTTTCATGCTGTTGATTTGTTTTATTGGTGGAAAAAACGGAATTAAGTCGGTTCTGGGTCTGGTATTTACTTTTCTAATGATTATGTATCTGTATATGCCGTTAATATATCGTGGATTCTCTCCGTTTCTTGCTTCGGTAGCGGTATGTGTGGTTACAACCGTAGCTACAATGTATCTTATTGGCGGGATGACGAAAAAGACTCTCTGTGCTATGGTCGGAACCGTTGCAGGAGTGTTGATTGCAGGCTTGTCAGCATTTCTTTTCGGAGCGGCGGCAGATATTGACGGCTACAATGTTTCCAATATAGAAACCCTGGTCTATGTTGGACAGAACACTCAGATTCAAATCGGAGGACTGCTTTTTTCAGGGATATTAATTTCCGCACTCGGGGCAGTAATGGATGTGGCAATGTCAGTTGCATCCGCAATAGCGGAGATAAAATCAAAAAATCCGGGACTTAATGTAAAGGAACTTTTTAAAAGCGGCATGAATGTAGGCAGGGATATGATGGGGACCATGTCAAATACATTAATTCTTGCATTTGTGGGAGGCTCTTTAAGTACACTGATTGTAAATTATGCTTATAATCTTCCTGCACTTCAGATTATAAATTCTTACTCGATAGGAATCGAAATTATGCAGGGAATTGCGGGAAGTATAGGTGTGGTTCTGACAGTACCTTTTGTGGCTCTCATATCTGCCTGGATGATGAGCAGGAAAAATATTTGCAGTAACAACGATTCTGTGGTATCATAAAAAATATACATGGTCCGGAGGAGTACATTCGCCGATTCAGACTGGTCTGATTGGGCAGCGGACGTATTGATTTTAGTTTCGGAGGGCAGATTATGGAAGCAAGAACAGCCACAGTTGAAAGAATAACAAAAGAAACAAATATTTCTGCATTTATCAATTTGGACGGAACAGGAAAATGTAACATTGATACGGGCATTCCGTTTTTTGACCACATGCTGAACGGCTTTGCAAGACACGGACTTTTTGATTTGACATTAAAATGCAGAGGAGATGTAGAGGTAGATTCCCACCACACTATTGAGGATTGTGGAATCGTACTTGGTCAGGCCATTGCAAAAGCACTTGGAGACAAAAAAGCCGTTAAACGTTACGGCTATTTTGTACTGCCAATGGATGAAGCCCTTGTACTCAGTGCTGTGGATTTGTCCGGCAGACCATATTTATCCTTTGAGGCAGACTTTACTGTTCCAAAAATCGGAGATATGGACACCGAAATGGTAAATGACTTCTTCTATGCTGTTTCCTACTCGGCAATGATGAACTTACATATTAAACAGCTTAGCGGAACAAACAATCACCATATTGCGGAAGCTGCATTCAAGGCTTTTGGTAAGGCACTTGATACTGCAACACAGTATGAGCCAAGACTTGGAGATGAAGTCTGGTCAACTAAGGAAGTATTGTAAGCACAGTAAGTTACATTATACATTATATTACAGGAACCGCTTTGCGAACCCTGTAATCAGATTGACGGCGCAAAACAGCGCCTTTTATCGAAAGCTGCCTTGCAGCTTCTGATAAGCTATATTATCTGTCCCCCGCCTACTACAGTGTCACCGTTATAAAGGACAACAGCCTGTCCTTTGGTAATGGCACGTTGCGGCTGGTCAAAAACAACATGAATGGTGTCTTCGGAAGTCTGGGTTACAGTTGCCCAGTCCTCAGTATGACGATAACGAACCTTTGCTTTAACACGCATAGGTTCTTTTATTTCCGCAACAGAAATAAGATTCAGATTATCAGCATCCAGTTCGGAAGTAAATAAATCTTCATTTCTGCAAAGGCGTACTGTATTGCTTTCCGGGTCCACCTCTTTTACATATAAAGGCTCCTTTAAGGAAAGACCAAGTCCCTTACGCTGCCCTACAGTGTAGCTGATTATTCCCTTGTGGGTTCCGATAACTTCGCCCTCAGGTCCTATAAAGTCACCCTCCGGATAGTTTTTACCGGTGTACTGACGGATGAAATCAGTGTATCGTCCATCCTGGACAAAACAGATATCCTGACTGTCATGCTTTGCAGCATTAACAAATCCTAGTCTGTCTGCAAGCTCTCTTACCTGAGGCTTTGAAAGCTCTCCCAGAGGGAATAAGGTATGTGCAAGCTGTTCCTGGGTAAGAGAGTACAGTACATAGCTCTGATCCTTTGCAGGGTCGGCTGCTTTTTTTAATTCATATCTGCCGGTTTCTTCATTAAAATCAATGATTGCATAATGTCCCGTTACTACATAGTCGTAGTCCAGTTCTTTTGCACGGTTAAACAGTTTTTCAAATTTTAAATATCGGTTGCAGTCAATACATGGATTAGGTGTTCTCCCGTTTTCATAAGCACAGATAAACGGTTCAATAACGTTTTCCGCAAAATTATCTGTAAAATTAAAAACATGATGAGGAATGGAAAGGTTTCTGGCAACAGAAGCAGCATCCTCAATATCGTCAAGGCTGCAGCAGGTGTGTTCTCTCGGAATGCCAACATCTTCATTATGAAACAGCTTCATGGTTACACCCATGCATTCATAGCCCTGTTCTTTCATAAGGTAAGCGGCAACACTGGAATCAACTCCGCCGCTCATGGCAATTAAAGCTTTCTTTGTCATATAGTCTCCGTTCTGCCGTCATTGATATGACGGCACAAATTTATAAAAACTGTTTTTTGATGATTGTATCCTTTTCTGTATTGTTCGAAATTATGTCCGGCAAATACCTGAATCAATAAGATGCTCTGATTCCTGTTAAATCTGCAATTACCTCTCCGGCAATGATAAGGCCTGCGGCTCCGGGAACAAATGCGGTGCTGCCCGGAATGCTACGACGTGTCGCTGCTGAAGCGTCAGCATTATCATCACTGACAGGATCGGGAGTAAGAGCAATCTCTTTTGAATAAACTACCTTTAATTTTTTTATGCCTCTTTTTTTTAGTTCTCTTCGCATAACCTTTGCAAGAGGGCACACACTGGTTTTATAAATATCTGATACCATAAATCCTGCAGGGTCTAATTTGTTGCCCGCACCCATTGACGATATGATTGGGGTGCCTGCTTCATTTGCCTGCATTACAAGACGGATTTTACCGGTAACAGTATCTATAGCATCTACTATATAATCATATTTTGTGAAATCAAAATCATCGGCAGTTTCCGGTGTAAAAAAAACATTGTGGGTGTTGACCGTGCAGTCGGGATTTATATCAAGAATACGTGCTTTTGCCGCATCAACTTTTAACATTCCGAGTGTACTTCGAGTTGCTATGATCTGTCGGTTTAAATTGGAAAGACATACTATGTCATTGTCAATCAAATCAAGTGTTCCGATTCCACTTCTCGCCAGGGCTTCGGTAACATAACTGCCAACGCCGCCAACGCCAAAAACTGCCACATGGGCCTTAGTAAGACGTTCCATAGCTTTGCTGCCAAATAAAAGTTCTGTTCGTGAAAACTGCTCTGTCAAAGCGCCCTCCTATATTTTGATACTTGTTATTTACTTTCGGTATTACATTGGCTGTTAATATTGTCAAACTCGCAAATGCTTCGCTTTTTGCTCGTTATAAAAACAGTTTGCCCGATTCTCATACATAATAACAGACGGAAGAAAGCTTTGCAAGTAATACCGTTTTGAATTGCATTTTAAGACGGTTTCTGTTACCATTGTAGCAGTTGAAGAAGATATATGTTTGGCAGGTGTCATAAGCATTACAAGGTACTTTGTCACTGCTTTTGATATCTTGATTGTGTGTCGCTTATGGAATGGAGAGTAGTATGGAAGAAAACGGAAATATAATACCTGATGAGAAAGAGGAATTTTGCAAGCGTGCTGAGAGAAGTATAGTCAAAAAATTCCGTAAGGAGATATGGACCAGATTTACAAAGGCCATCAATGAATATGAATTGATTCAGGATGGAGACAAAATCGCTGTCTGCATTTCCGGAGGAAAGGATTCCATGCTCATGGCAAAGCTTTTCCAGGAACTGAAGAAACATGGTAAAAAGAATTTTGATGTGATTTATCTGGTAATGAACCCTGGTTATAATCCTGTTAATTATCAGAACATAATCAATAATGCTGACAAGCTTCAGATTCCGGTTACGGTTTTTGAAACCGATATTTTTAACTCCGTTTCGGATATTGATTTAAGCTCTGCATGTTATCTTTGTGCAAGAATGAGAAGAGGTCATTTATACAGCAAGGCACAGGAGCTGGGCTGTAATAAGATTGCTCTCGGACATCATTTTGATGACGTAATTGAAACTATTCTCATGGGCATGCTGTATGGTGGTCAGATACAATCCATGATGCCAAAGCTTCACAGTACGAATTTTGAAGGAATGGAGCTTATAAGACCTCTTTATCTTATAAGAGAAGAAGACATTATTGCATGGAGGGATTACAATGGTCTGGAATTTATACGTTGTGCATGTAGATTTACGGAGGCCTGTGAAAACTGTGCAGACAGGGCAAAACCTTCAAAGCGTGCGGAAACAAAGGCAATAATTAAAGAACTAAAAAAATTAAATCCTGTCGTTGAAAAGAATATTTTTCGTAGTGTGGAAAATGTCCAGTTGAATACTATTATTGAATATAAAGACAAAACAGGAAGACATAATTTCCTGGATACATATGAATAAATACTTTACTTTTTTGCAGGAATAATATATAATTCATAGTAAATTAGTCGGAATTTATGGTGATTCCGTTTGCCTGTTATTTTGCCTGCGGGGCATAAGGGGAGGATTAATTATGAAAATATCAACAAAAGGAAGATATGCACTAAGACTGATGTTAGACCTTGCCACATATAATACCGGTGAACCGGTAAGTCTCAAAGACATTGCCAGAAGGCAGGGCATTTCCGAAAAATATCTGGAACAGATTATTTCGGTTTTAAATAAAGCGGGTTTTGTGCGAAGCATCAGAGGAGCACAGGGAGGCTATATTTTAAAAAATCCTCCGGAATTCTATACTGTCGGCATGATTTTAAGGCTTACAGAAGGCGACCTTGCTCCGGTGGAATGCGTGTCGGCAAATGCTGACGAATGTGAGCGTTCCGAAGGCTGTGTGACCATGCGTATATGGAAAAAGATGTATGATGCCGTAAATCAGGTTATTGATGACATTACTCTTGCAGACATGGTTGAATGGCAGGCCGAAGGCGCGGACCAGTATTCTATTTGACGATTTGCCGCCGCACACCGGTGGCTTTAGTCGTGTAAGGTTTCACTAAGAAAAAAGATTGAGAGGCAGTTCTTACGGATACTGCTTTGGAGGATTAAAATGAGATATAAAATGATATCCTGGAATGTTAATGGACTTAGAGCATGCATAACCAAAGGATTTTTGGATTTCTTTAACGAAGAAAGCCCTGATTTCATGTGTGTTCAGGAAACAAAGCTTTCAGCAGGACAAATTGAACTGGATTTGCCGGGCTACTATCAGTACTGGAATTATGCAGAAAAAAAGGGCTATTCCGGAACAGCTATATTTACAAAACATGAGCCTCTTAATGTGGTTTACGGTATGGGAATTGATGAACATGACCATGAGGGCAGACTTATAACACTTGAATATGAAAATTTCTATCTTATTGACGGTTATATCCCGAATGCACAGAATGAGTTGAAACGCATTGATTACCGTATGAAATGGGAAGATGATTTCAGAAACTACATTTCAGAGCTTTCTGCAAAGAAACCTGTGGTTTATTGCGGAGACCTGAATGTTGCCCATAACGAAATAGATTTGAAAAATCCTAAAACAAACCGGGGAAATGCAGGCTTTTCCGATGAGGAAAGAGGACAGTTTACCAATCTTTTAAATGCAGGCTTTGTGGACAGCTTCCGTTATCTTTATCCGGAACTGGAGGGGGCATATACATGGTGGAGTTACCGCATGAAGGCCAGAGAAAAGGATGTCGGCTGGCGTATTGATTACTTTGTCGTTTCGGAAAGAATCAAGGAAAACATAAAAGGTTTTATCATTCACAAAAACGTGATGGGCTCCGACCATTGTCCGGTAGAACTGAATATAGAATTGTAATATGACTGCGTATTGGAGGAAACTATGGAACGACGTGATAAAATAAATTATTATCTTGATCTGGCAGATGTGGTTTCTAAAAGAGGAACCTGCCTCAGAAGAAACTATGGAGCGGTTATAGTTAAAAATGATGAGGTAATCTCCACAGGCTATGTGGGTGCGCCGAGAGGAAGAAAAAATTGCAGTGATATAAATTTTTGTATCCGTCAGAAAATGAATGTTCCGAGAGGTGAGCGGTATGAACTGTGCCGGAGCGTTCATGCGGAGGCAAATGCCATAATCAGTGCTTCCAGGGACAAAATGATAGGAGCATCCATTTATCTGTCGGGAAGAGAAGTGGCAACCGGTGAATATATACGTAATTCATGCAGTTGTTCCATGTGTAAGAAAATGATTATTAATGCAGGAATTGAAAGAGTGTACATAAGAGATTCAGAAACGGATTATCGTGTTGTTGAAGTCAGGGAATGGATTGAAAATGATGAATCTCTGGAAGGGGTTTTCGGGTATTGATTATGAAACTGGAAGAACTGGATATTTTTCAGGGCATAGACACTGACAACATAAAAAAACTGTTAAGCTGTTCTAAATCCATTCGCAGACGATACAAAGAGGGAGATTACCTCTTCAGGCAGACAGATAAGCCTATATACATGTTTGTAATACTGGAGGGAAGTGCAATTATTTCAAAAGACTTTTCTTCGGGAAAACAGGACATCCTTCTCCATGTTCGTGAAGGGGATGTGCTTGGAGAAATTTTCTTCAATCCGGATGTGAGGGAATACTGGTATGATGCAGTGGCAATGACAGACATGGAAGTACTTATGCTCCCATGGGAGTTTTTTTACGGTTTCTGCCAGAATGCCTGCATGCGCCACCAGACAATTACCAAAAACATGTTGGAAATCTTTTCACAGCGAAACTATGAAATAACAAGAAAAGCCCATATCTTAAGCTGCAACATATTAAGAGAAAGGATTGCCCTTTGGCTTCTCAATTCCATGAACATACAGGGAAAGGTCAGCCTTACAATGAACAGGGAACAGCTTGCCGCCTATCTGGGAGTGGCAAGACCCAGCCTTTCGAGAGAACTGATGAAAATGCAGGAGGAAGGGATTCTGACTGTTGATAAAAACAGCATTCGGGTACTGGATTTTCAGGCGCTGGAAGATTTTAGATAAAAAAATAAAAAAAATGAATGTCCGTAACAATTGTTACGGACATATTGGTTTAAAGTGGTATAATAAAGCCATAAAAAACAAAGTAACAAGGAGTTGAAAAGCAGATTTAAAAAAAAGCCAAAAAAAATCACAAGTTTTCTATCCTTTTTGTTGAAACATTGAGAGTTTTGAGGTATTATAAATCTGTGTGAATTTTTTCAATAATTGCCTGACCGTCAGGCGGCAGGCTGATATAAGAAGGAGGTATTGCAATGGAAAATCGTGAACAGTGGAATTCTTTCAAAGGTCGTCTTTGGAAAGAAGAAGTAAACGTACGTGATTTCATTCAAAACAACTATACCCCATATGATGGCGATGAGTCATTCCTTGAGGGTACAACAGAGGCAACCGACAAACTCTGGGATAAGCTTCAGGCTCTCTATAAAGAGGCACGTGCTAAGGGCGGTGTCCTTGATATGGATACAAGCATTGTTTCTACAATCACTTCTCATGCACCGGGTTATATTGATGAGGATTTAAAGGATCTTGAAAAGATTGTTGGTCTCCAGACCGATAAGCCGTTAAAGAGAGCGTTCATGCCTTTCGGTGGAATTAAGATGGCAGAGCAGTCCTGCACAATGTATGGCTATGAGCCTGATCCTGAACTTCACAAGATTTTTACCGAGTATCATAAGACACACAGTGATGCAGTGTTTGATGTTTATACTCCGGAAATCAGAGCAGCACGTCGTGCCAAAATTTTAACAGGTCTTCCTGATACATACGGACGTGGACGTATCGTAGGCGACTACCGTCGTGTAGCACTTTATGGTATCGATTTCCTTGTTGAGGAGAAATCCAAAGATCTTGCAAACTGTGGTTGCGGTGTAATGACAGATGATATTGTTCGTCAGCGTGAAGAACTGGCAGAGCAGATTAAAGCTCTTAAGGCAATGAAAGTTATGGCAGCAAGCTATGGCTATGACATTTCCGCTCCTGCACAGAATGCAAAAGAGGCTGTTCAGTGGCTGTATTTCGGTTACCTCGCAGCAATTAAGACTCAGAACGGTGCAGCAATGTCTGTAGGACGTGTTTCTACATTCCTTGATATTTACATCGACAGAGATCTGAAGGCAGGCATCCTTACAGAGAAGGAAGCTCAGGAACTTATTGACCACTTCGTAATGAAGCTCAGAATGGTTAAATTCGCAAGAATTCAGTCTTACAATGAACTGTTCTCAGGTGATCCTGTATGGGCTACACTTGAAGTGGCAGGTCTTGGTATGGACGGTCGTTCAATGGTAACAAAGAGTGACTATCGTTTCCTTCACACTCTTGAAAACATGGGACCTGCTCCTGAACCAAACCTTACTGTATTATACAGCAAGCGTCTTCCTGATAACTTCAGAAAGTATGCTGCACACATTTCCGTACTTACATCTTCCGTTCAGTACGAGAATGATGATGTAATGCGTCCTGTATGGGGTGATGACTACAGCATCTGCTGTTGCGTATCCGCTACTCAGACCGGTAAGGAAATGCAGTTCTTCGGTGCAAGAGCTAACCTTGCAAAATGTCTCCTTTATGCTATCAACGGTGGTGTTGATGAAAAGAGCAAAGCTCAGGTTGGACCTCAGTATGTACCGATTACTTCCGAATACCTTGACTATGATGAAGTAATGGCTAAGTATGACGTTATGATGGACTGGTTAGTTGGTCTCTATGTAAATACTTTGAACCTCATCCAGTATATGCATGATAAGTACTACTATGAAGCAGCTGAGATGGCTTTGATTGATACAGACGTAAGACGTACTTTCGCTACAGGTATTGCAGGATTCTCTCATGTGGTAGATTCCCTTTCCGCAATCAAGTATGCAAAGGTTAAGACAGTACGTGATGATGACGGTATAGTAGTTGATTATGAAATCGAAGGTGATTTCCCAAGATATGGTAATGATGATGACAGAGCTGATGAAATCGCAGTATGGCTGTTAAAGACTTTCATGGGTAAGTTAAAGAAACATCATACCTATCGTAATTCCGAGCCTACAACATCCATCCTTACTATTACTTCTAACGTAGTATATGGTAAGGCTACAGGTTCACTTCCTGATGGACGTAAAGCAGGAGAGCCACTTTCTCCTGGTGCAAACCCGGCTTACGGTGCAGAAAAGAACGGCTTACTTGCTTCTCTTAACTCTGTTGCTAAGCTTCCTTATACATGGGCACTTGATGGTATTTCCAATACACAGACCATCAACCCATCCGCACTTGGCAATACCGATGAAGAGCGTGTAAATAACCTTGTAAATGTAATGGATGGATACTTCGAGCAGGGTGCTCATCACCTGAATGTAAATGTGTTCGGTACAGAGAAACTCATCGATTGTATGGAACATCCTGAGAAGGAAGAATATGCTAACTTCACAATCCGTGTATCCGGTTATGCTGTAAGATTCATTGACCTTACACGTGAACAGCAGTTAGACGTTATCGCAAGAACATGTCATGAAAGTCTGTAATTCTACAGAATAGCAGTAAATTGTTCTTTTGATTAACAGATATTTCGGTAACCCGATGGGAAATAATTCCCGTCGGGTTATTTTCTGACTATACAGGGAATTCTTTTTACAGAACCTATTAGTATGCTGAAAACAGAAAATAAATTAAAATGCGGTAATATCTGTTAACCGCATGATGGAGGATACATTATGGAACAGATAAAAGGCTATGTGCATTCCGTTGAATCGTTTGGTTCCGCAGACGGACCGGGAGTGCGTTATATCATATTTTTACAGGGCTGTAATATGCGTTGCAGATACTGTCATAATCCGGACACCTGGAAGTGTAATACGGGAGAACTGCGAACGGCAGACGAACTGCTTGATAAGGCGGAACGTTACAAGGCTTATTGGAAGGAACTCGGCGGCATTACCGTAAGCGGTGGCGAAGCCCTGGTACAGATTGATTTTCTGCTTGAACTTTTTACCAAGGCAAAAGAGCGTGGTATAAATACTGTACTTGATACAAGCGGAGAACCTTTTACAAGAGAAGAACCTTTCTTTGGCAAATTTGAAAAATTAATGCAGGTAACTGACCTTATTCTTCTTGATATCAAGCATATAGATAATGATAAACATAAAGAACTTACCGGTCATGGAAATGAAAACATCCTTGATCTTGCAAAATATCTTTCTGATATTGGTAAGCCGGTATGGATTCGTCATGTTCTGGTTCCGGGATGGACTGATGAAGATGAATATCTCCATAAAACAAGGGAATTTATAGACACACTCAAAAATGTAGAAAAAGTTGAGGTTCTTCCTTACCACAGACTGGGACTCTTTAAGTGGGAAAATCTGGGAATAAAGAATACCCTTGCAGATGTTGCTCCGCCTACAAAAGAAAGAATTGATAATGCAAAAGAAATACTTGGCTGCCTGAGATAGAATGTAAAAAAAACTCTTCCATGATTACGGAAACTCTGTTATACTATATAAAAAACCAAAGATACCCCACTGCCTTTAGGCGGTGGGATTATAAATATTTTTGTGTGAGAGACTTGGAGACAGTATGTTCAGTAATGATATAGGAATAGATTTAGGTACAGCAAACATTCTTGTTTATCTCAAGGGTAAAGGTGTAATTCTTGATGAGCCAAGTGTGGTTGCTTATGATAAAGATACAAACCGTATAAAGGCAATTGGTGAAGAAGCCAGACAGATGCTCGGAAGGACTCCGGGCAATGTGATTGCAATCAGACCTCTTCACCACGGCGTGATTTCTGATTATGCCATCACAGAGCGCATGCTCAAATATTTCATCCAGAAATCAATAGGCAAGCACAGATTTTTCAAGCCGGTTGTAAGCGTGTGTGTTCCAAGTGACTGTACCGAGGTAGAAAAAAAGGCAGTAGAGGATGCCACCTATGCAGCAGGTGCAAGATATGTTGAAATAATTGAAGAACCACTTGCAGCGGCTATTGGTGCAGGTATTGATATCAGCAGACCATGCGGAAACATGATTGTAGACATCGGCGGAGGAACTACCGATATAGCTGTAATCAGTCTTGGCGGAATTGTTTTCAGCAGTTCTTCAAAGGTTGCCGGAGATGATTTTGATGATGCAATTGTTCGTTATATGCGTAAGAAATATAACATGCTTATTGGTGACAGAACTGCAGAGGAAATCAAAATAAAAATCGGCTCCTGCTATAAACGTCCCGAATCACTTTCCATGGATGTGAAAGGACGTAATCTTGTAACAGGTCTTCCAAAGACCATTACATTAACCAGCGAGGAAACAGAAGAAGCATTCAAAGAGCCGGCTAACCAGATAATTGATGCGATTCATTCTGCTTTTGAAGCAACACCTCCTGAACTGGCAGCAGACATTGCAGACAGAGGAATTGTACTTACAGGCGGTGGTGCACTGCTTTACGGTCTGGAAGATTTAATTGAAGAAAAAACAGGCATCATTACTGTGGTTGCAGAGGATGCAAAACGCTGTGTGGCAAAAGGAACCGGCAAGTATGTTGAGGTTCTCAGCCACAAGAACATTAAGAAAGTACAGCAGTAAAATCAAACCCTGCAGTCCGGAATACCGGACACTATCATGATGCATACAGTTCCCTCTTCGGAAACGTAGAGGGATTTTTTTTCCTTATCGGAATTTAACTACTTGTAGAAAAGGGGAATGGTATGGAACAACTGGAAGGTTATGTAGAAAAAATAGTATACAGAAATTCTGAAAACGGCTATACCGTCTTTTCACTTGCTACCGTGGACAGTGATTCACAGACATGTGTGGGAAGTTTCCCTTTTATTAATGAAGGTGAATATCTGAAAGTAGAGGGAAATTATACTAATCACAGTCTCTATGGAGCACAGTTTCAGGTGACGGGATCACAGTCTGCAGAGCCTGAAGATGCTGATGCTATGGAGCGTTATCTGGGTTCGGGAGCCATTAAGGGTGTGGGAGAAGCCCTTGCCAAAAGAATAGTAGACAGATTCGGAAAAAACACATTTCATATTATTGAAAATGAACCGGAACGTTTGGTTGAAATAAAGGGTATCAGTGACCGTATTGCCCGTGAAATCTATTCTCAGTTTGAAGAAAAGAGAGAAGCCAGAGACAGTATGCTTTATCTTCAAAAATATGGAATCGGTACAAACATGGCGGTCAGAATTTATAATACATATGGCGGAAAAATGAAAGAAGTTCTGAATCAGAATCCGTACAGGCTTGCGGAGGATATAAGAGGGCTGGGCTTTAAACATGCAGATGATATTGCTGCCAGACTGGGTTTCGATTTTCATTCAGAATTCCGGATTCGTGCCGGACTTTTATACACATTGACAAGAGGCAGTAATGCAGGACATAGCTATCTGCCTCAGGAGGTCCTGTACAGACATGCCTCGGAAATACTGGGAATGGATAGCAGTGAGTTTGATAATGTCCTGGATGAATTATGCATGACAGGAAGAGTAATTATTAAGGTATATGGTGATGAACGTCGAATTTATTCTGCCACATATTACTATACGGAACTTAACATAGCTCGAATGCTGATAGATTTAAATATTGAAGATTTTATACCAGAACCCGTTATTTTACAACGTCTTACAAGTGTAGAACAAAAGCTGGGAATTAAACTTGACGAACTACAGGAACAGGCTTTGTATAAGGCAATGACTCATGCACTTCTCATATTGACAGGTGGGCCGGGTACCGGAAAAACGACTACAATCAATTCCATGATTGAGATGTTTGAACAGGAAGGCTTGACTGTATTACTTGCGGCACCTACAGGCAGGGCAGCAAAGAGAATCAGTGAAGCAACAGGCAGGGAGGCAAGAACTCTTCACAGAATGCTGGAATTTCAACCGGGCAGTGATGATTCTGAACAGTCAGCTCTCAGCTTTCAACGTAATGAAGAAAATCCTTTAGAAGCGGATGTTATTATTGTTGATGAGGCTTCCATGATAGATATGCATCTGATGAATGCATTATTAAAAGCTATAACGGTTGGCACCCGTATAATTTTTTCCGGTGATTCCAGACAGCTTCCAAGTGTAGGTCCGGGTAATGTTCTCAGTGATATGATTTCAAGCAATGCTTTTTCTGTGGTAAGACTGACAAAAATATTCCGACAGGCAGAAAGCAGTGATATTATTGTAAATGCACACAAAATAAACAGTGGGCAGCATCTTATACTGGATAATAAAAGCAAAGATTTCTTTATGATGAAACGCAGTGATGTTACCGCAATCACCAATGTAGTTTTGCAGCTTGTAAGGGATAAAATGCCTCGTTATGTAGGGGCAACTCCATATGATATTCAGGTACTAACTCCAATGCGTAAAGGAGAACTGGGAGTTGAAAAACTGAATATGGTTTTGCAGAATTTTTTAAACCCGCCGGGGGCAATGAAGAAGGAAAAAGAATATCAGGGTCGTATCTACCGTGAGGGAGATAAGGTCATGCAGATAAAAAATGATTATCAGCTGGAATGGAAGTGCTACAATAAGTATGGCATTGCATTTGACGGCGGCATGGGTGTTTTCAATGGAGATATGGGTATCATTAAAGAAATAAATTTGTTTGCGGAGTGCATGACGGTAATTTTTGATGATAATAAAGAAGTGGAATATTCATTCCAGGCATTGGACGAATTAGATCATGCATATGCTGTAACAGTTCATAAATCCCAGGGTAGCGAATATCCTGCAGTTGTAATTCCTTTGTTAAGCGGACCTAAACCTTTGATGAACAGAAATCTGCTTTATACAGCAGTAACCAGAGCATCAAAATGCGTTACTATTGTAGGTAGTGAAGCAGCAGTAAATCAGATGATTGATAATGAGGATGAAAATAAGAGATTTACAGGATTAAAGGATGCAATACTTGGAATTAATAACAGCTAAAGAAATAATCGAAAAAAGAATATGAATAATGAGGGTAGAAATGATGAAAAAAACAACTTTGGTAATTATGGCAGCAGGAATCGGAAGCCGTTTCGGTGGTGGAATTAAACAGTTGGAGCCGGTGGGACCCTGCGGCGAAATTATTATGGACTATTCAATTTATGATGCCATAGAAGCGGGCTTTAATAAAGTTGTATTTATTATCCGAAAAGATATAGAAGAGGATTTTAAACGCATTATCGGCGACAGAATTGAAAAGTACATAGAAACAGAATATGTATATCAGGAAACTTCCATTGAAAGCTACGGTTTTGAAACTCCTGCAGATAGGAAAAAGCCTTGGGGAACAGGGCATGCAGTACTGTCCTGTTATGGTGTTGTAAAAGAACCGTTTATGGTTATTAATGCAGATGATTATTATGGAAAGCAGGCATTTGTAAGTGTTCATGATTATCTGATAAACACTGACAGCAGTGTTCCCGGAACCTATTGCATGGCAGGATTTGTTCTGGGTAATACACTGAGTGATAACGGAACGGTAAAAAGAGGCATTTGTAAAACAAACAGTAATGATTATCTCATGAGTGTTGAAGAATGTACGGAATTACGTGCAGTTGAAGGCGGAGTTGAAGGCAGAAACAGAGACGGAGAGTATTTTGTCATTCCTTACGATACCCCGGTTTCCATGAATATGTTTGGTTTCACTGAAGATTTCCTGGAACAACTTAAGGGTGGTTTTACTGAGTTTCTTGAAGGCCTTTCCACAGATGGAAAACTTGGAGAAAGGGCAGTAAGTGCAGAATTCTATCTTCCATCAATGGTAAGTGAACTTATTGATAGCGGAAAGGCAGGAGTAAAGGTACTTACTACAACAGACCGCTGGATTGGAGTTACTTACAGAGAAGATAAGCCTATGGTTGTTGAAGCAATCAATAAACTTGTTGAACAGGGAGTATATCCGGAAGGCCTGTTGTCAAAACCTATGCATTAGATTTGGAGGAATTAATGAATAAAAAAGAATATGATTTACTGCGCAGGGTGGTTCGCGGCACAGTAAATCTTCTTTATCCTCCTGTGTGTCCCTTGTGTGACAGAACCCTGCCTCCCGGTGAGCAGGGAAGGCTGTGTAGTAAGTGTGCCGATAAAATCAAACCTCTTGCACAGCCGCTATGTATGAAGTGCGGCAGACAGCTGGATTCATTTGAACAGGAATATTGCGAACAATGCGGTAAGCATAAATTTCATTTTGAAAGAGGGTTCTCTGTATTTGGTTATGAAACTAACGTCAGGGAACTACTAATGAAGTTAAAATATAAACAAAGAAAAGATATTGCAGAATTTTTCGGAAACTGTGCTGTGGACCTATACAGTACCAGTCTGAAGAGAACCGGTGCAAATGTTTTAATTCCGGTTCCGATTCATAAAAAACGTCTAAAACAGAGAGGCTACAATCAAGCCCTGGCAATCGCAGAAATAATAGCAGAGAAATTAAATATGGAGTGTGTAGAAGATTTACTGGTGAGAACAAAACAGACAGAGGCACAGAAAGGACTTTCGGCTAATGAAAGACTTTTAAATCTCTATCATGCTTTTGATGTTGATACAGAAATCCTTTTGAAATGCAAAAAAAGGATGACTCTTGATAAAGTCATCCTTGTAGATGATATTTTTACAACCGGCAGTACCATAGAATGTTGTACTATGGTTTTAAAAAAATACGGAGTAAAAGAAGTATATTTTGTATGTGCCGCAGCAACCTATAAGTTGTAGAAAATAAACCAGTATCAGTCTTCCTGTTTGAGAGTGATACCTTTGTCAGAGATGGAGATTTCTCCGTTTTTATAAAGTGTACCTATTGCTCTTTTAAAAGCGGCCTTGCTTAAACCGAAACGTGCTTTGATTTCTTCAGGAGTGCTTTTATCATGGAACGGAAGGAAACCACCTGCTGATTTCAGTGAAAGCATAATCAGTCTGGCATCTGCATCCATCTGCAGGAAGGCTTTTTCACGACAGCTCAGTGTAAGTTTTCCGTCTTCTAAAACATTTACGACTCTGGCACTGATTTTGGCTCCTATTGGAATAGGATGAAACAATTCTTTTTTCGGAATAAGTGCAGAATAAAGATTATCGACAGCAACAAAGGTGCCGAAATTTCCGCTTACTTCATATACAGTACCCGTAACTCGGTCATCCTTCTTATATGGAGAATTCTTGTGCAGATAGTGATAAACTTTCATGGTAGCACAGAGACGTCCTGTTTTATCAATATAAAGTGCTACAAGAACCTCTTCGCCCTTTTCGACTTTTTTTGTCTGCTCTCTGAAAGGAAGCAGCAGATCCTTACTGAGACCCCAGTCGAGGAAAGCTCCGATACGGGTAACTTCCTTGCATTTTAATACAGCTATTTCACCCAATGTAATCAGAGGAGCAGAAGTGGTTGCAACAGGTCTGTCTTCCGAATCCTTATATATAAATACATTTACAAGATCTCCGGTACAATAATCTGATGCCTGGTTTTTTGGAAGCAGAACATCCGGAACGTTTAATTCGTTTTCACTGTTTTCAGGTGGAAATACATCGGCAAGATATACTCCGTATTCTGTACTTCTTGTAACTTTTAATCTTTGCATTATCCCCAGCTTCATGGTTTTCCTCCGTTTTCAATCATTGGACTTTTGTATCTTTTCTTTGATATCCTGATTAGTATAACATAAAACAGTGCAAAATAACAGAGAATTTGTTATACTAATAAAAACAAGAAAAAAGTCATTACTTGCGTTATCGGAGGAAAAATATGCAGGAATACAAAGAAGCGAATAAATTATATATCTATACAATATTGTTCATATTGTTTGTTTCAGTTACCGGAATCAGCACTTTGACTGACAGCTATCTTATAAGCCTCAGCATTTCCCAGCTAAGTATGGCCTTGCCGGCTGTGGTTTATCTTGTTGGAAGAAAAAACAATATTTTAAATCGGCTGGGCCTTGGAAAGGTGAAAGTCATTCCGGTACTGTCATCTGTTGTAATGGGATTCTCCATTATTCCGTTTATTAGTCTAATAAATACAGTTTCCATGTTTTTTGTACGTAATGTCACCGAAACAAAGGTAAGCGTTGCAGCAGAACAATATCCTTTGTGGCTGATGCTGATTATTGTAGCTGTTCTGCCGGCCATGGTAGAAGA
Source organism: Lachnospiraceae bacterium (assembly GCA_051877895.1). Lineage (GTDB taxonomy): Bacteria > Bacillota > Clostridia > Lachnospirales > Lachnospiraceae > UBA3775. The sequence continues at coordinate 27,659 of JBJEJI010000058.1, forward strand.
GTTATTATATCGTGGTATTTACTTTGGAGTTTACAGAAAAAGCGGTGTCCTTAAGGGAGCAATTATTGCCGCTCTGTTATTTGCTTTTATGCATGGGAATTTAAATCAGTTTGCCTATGCGGTTGTAGCAGGATTTTTATTTGCCATGATAGACTACGCAGGTGGCAGTGTGATTTATTCTATAATAATGCATGTAATCATTAATGGAACTTCTGTCGTTGCACTTTATTCAGATAAAATTCAACTGGGAATTATTCAGAAACTTGCTGAAGAAAAGGAATATACTTCACTTTGGGCTGCCTTTACGGATTTAGGTCCATGGGCTGCACTTGGACTTGTTATCACAGCGGCCGGATACATGATTATCAGAAAAACAGGTAATACTGTAGAGGAAGAGACCAATGATTATCCGGTTGCAGATGTATATCTGGGCGTTGGAATTATTATTATGCTTATTAATATTATTGCAAATGAAGTTTATTAAATGGTTTAACGTGCAATTGTAGTTGGAAACAAGTATCATGAAAAGAATGGAGGGATTCTATGTATAAGGTGGTTATAGTAGGCAGTGGAATGGCCGGAATGACAGCGGCACTTTACGCTGCCAGAGCAGGAATTGAACATATCCTTATTGAAAAGGAAAGTTTTCCGGGTGGTCAGATTGTAAAGACTTCAGTAATTGATAATTACCCGGGATTTGAAAGAATTTCCGGCGCAGAATTAATACTTAAGATAAAGAAACAGTGTGAAGATGCCGGTGTAAAGTCGATGAAAGGAAACGTTGTTTCTATTAAAAAAACAGTATCTGAAAAACAAAAATTTGAAGTTATTTTATCTGACGGACAGACCCTTACATGTGAAAATGTAATCCTTGCAGTAGGTGCAAAGCCACGAACAATGGATGTTCCGGGAGAAGATTCTTTCGCAGGTAGTGGTGTATCTTATTGCGCAACTTGTGATGGTCCATTGTACAAAAAGAGAAAGACAGTAGTAATAGGTGGTGGAAACAGTGCACTGCGTTCTGCTTTGTTTTTATCTGAACTGGCAGAAAAAGTGGTTATTGTACACCGCAGAAATGAATTCAAAGCCGAAGCACCTCTGGTAGAGAAGGCAAAAGCTAGAAGCAACATTACAATTATTACCGACTCGGTACCGGAAAGTATTATTGGTGATGAAAGAGTATCTGCACTGGTTATCCGGAATGTGAATACCGGTTCAAAACAGGAAATATCCTGTGAGGGTATTTTTGTTACAATTGGAAATGATCCAGATACTCAATCATTTGCAGACCTGGTAGAACTTGATGAACAGGGATATATAGTTGCGGGAGAAGATTGCGTTACAAGTATTCCGGGAATATATGCAGTGGGAGATTGTAGAAGTGGAAGAATGAAACAGCTGGTTACTGCTGCCGCAGACGGAGCTGTTGCAGTTTCCATGATAGGCAGATAAAAACTTATAAATAGTATTAAACAAGAAATAGGCAAAAAAATAGTCCTTTTGACATATTAAAGGGCTATTTTTTATGAGACAATTGTAGATTTGCTCAAATCGATATTATCAGAATGTGTAAAAAACAGCCCAAAAACTCAACTATCTTTGTAGAAAAAACTCAAATGGGGACAAAGACATGAAATTGGAAAATGAAAAATTGACCATACAATTGAACAAATTGATTTAAAAAAACGAATAAATTCCTAAAAAATCACAACTTCAAAAAAATGTAAACTTCCACTTGACATTTTGGGGAAAAGTGTTCTCTTTTTCATTTTACTCACATAAAAATGGTGGATTAAACACAAAAAAGTGGATAAATTTACGGAAAACACAAGTTATCCACGGCTAAAAACCTTGAAAACATGCCCTATTTCATTTTATACACCAAGTTATCCACTTTATCCACATTTGATAGCCACTCATGTAGAACGAAAAATTTCGATTGATGTCGAATTTTCCTTGATTTTACGATTCCACTTTAATTGGACTCAAATACTGTAAAAATATGTGGAAATGTGTAGACAAATATATGATATTTTTTGTAAAAATACCTCTAAATAGGCAAAAATCTTGATAAATCACGTCGAAAAAGACACAAAAAGGCAAAAATATGGCAAAATACAGGCGATTTTCCGGTGAGAAACAAGAAAAAAACAAAGACCAGCTTTATTCTGAGACGCATATTACTATTTTAAATTATAATGCCCATATATTTAGATAAAAAACTGGAAAATAATAAAACGGAATGGTTTTTTTCCTATATTTAGGAAGTCTTTTCCTTTACATACCTTTACATAGATGTTATAATGACCTACAAGGGAGACCGAGGCTTGGCGAAGCCCGGCTTTTATTAGGAAAAGACCAATGGAGGAATAAAATGGGTTTTGTAACTAAGGTATTTGGTACACACAGCGAACGAGAATTAAAACGTATATATCCTATTGTTGATAAAATTGAAGCAATGGAACCTGAGATGCAGGCAATGAGTGATGAACAGCTGAAGGCTCAGACAGCAAAATTTAAGGACCAGCTTGCTAAGGGGAAAACACTTGATGACATTTTACCTGAAGCTTACGCAACAGTAAGAGAGGCCGCAAGAAGAGTTCTGGGGCAGAGAGCATACAGAGTACAGCTTATAGGTGGTGTAATTCTTCATCAGGGAAGAATTGCTGAAATGAAAACCGGTGAAGGTAAAACACTCGTTTCTACTTTTCCTGTTTATCTTAATGCTCTGGAAGGTAAGGGTGTTCATGTTGTAACAGTTAATGAATATCTTGCGACACGAGACAGTGAGTGGATGGGACAGGTTCACAGATTTCTTGGTCTGACTGTGGGAACAATCCTTACAGGAATGGAAACAGAAGAAAGACAGGCAGCATATAACTGTGACATCACTTATGCAACAAATAACGAACTTGGATTTGATTATCTGAGAGATAACATGGTTATCTATAAAGAAAAACTGGTACAGAGAGGTCTTCATTTCGCAGTAATTGATGAGGTTGACTCCGTACTTATTGATGAGGCAAGAACACCTCTCATTATCTCCGGACAGAGTGGTAAATCAACTAAACTTTATGAGGTATGTGATATTCTTGCAAGACAGTTGAAACAGGGTACTGCAACAGATGTTTCCAAAATGGACATGATTATGGGACAGGAAGTTGAAGAAACCGGTGATTATGTTGTAGATGAAAAAGAGAAGAATGTAAACCTGACCGAAGAGGGTGTTAAGAAGGTTGAAAATTTCTTTAAAATTGACAACCTTGCTGATCCGGAAAACCTGGATATCCAGCATCACATTATTCTTGCCCTGAGAGCACACAATCTGATGCACAGAGATCAGGATTATGTTGTTAATGATAATGAAATTCTGATTGTAGATGATTTTACGGGGCGTATACTTCCGGGAAGAAGATACAGTGACGGTCTGCATCAGGCAATAGAAGCAAAAGAAAAGGTAAAAGTTAAGCGTGAAAATAAAACGCTGGCAACAATTACTTTCCAGAACTTCTTTAATAAATATGATAAGAAATGCGGTATGACCGGTACTGCACTTACTGAAGAAAAAGAATTTAGAGAAATCTACGGCATGGATGTTGTAGAGGTTCCGACACACAGACCAATAGCACGTATTGATCTTGATGATGCTGTTTACCGTACAAAGAGAGAAAAGCTTAATGCTATTGTTGAGCAGGTAAAACAGGCTCATGATAAGGGACAGCCGGTTCTGGTTGGTACAGTTACTATTGAATCCAGTGAGGAAATCAGCAGACTGCTTCAGAAGAGAGGCATTCCTCATAAGGTACTGAATGCTAAGTTCCATGAGCTTGAAGCTGAAATCATTGCGGACGCAGGTCAGGTTGGTGCAGTAACCATTGCAACCAACATGGCAGGCCGTGGTACGGATATTAAGCTTGGCGAAGGTGTTACAGAATTGGGTGGACTTAAAATTATCGGTACTGAAAGACATGAGTCCAGACGTATTGATAACCAGCTCCGTGGTCGTGCCGGACGTCAGGGTGACGTGGGTGAATCCCGTTTCTATATTTCACTTGAAGATGATCTCATGAGACTTTTCGGTTCAGAAAGAATGATGCAGGTTTTCCAGACGCTCGGTATAGAAGAAGGACAGGAAATTCATCATAAGATGCTTTCATCCGTAATTGAGAAGGCTCAGAAAAAGATAGAGGACAACAATTTCGGTTCCAGAAGAAATCTTTTAGAATTTGATATTGTAAACAATGAACAGAGAGAAATCATCTATGAAGAGAGAAGGCGAGTGCTGAACGGAGAAAGCATGAGAGAGCCGATTCTTAATATGGTTAAAACAACAACAGAGCGTTTTGTTGACCATTGCATCGGTGATGATCAGCTTCCGGAAGAATGGGATATTAATGAACTGAACACATTACTTGAAGGTGTTTTCCCAATGGAGCCTGTAGTTCTGACAAAAGAAGAACTGGGTAAAATTAAGAAGAAAGATCTTAAAGAAATGCTGGTTGACAAGACGAGGGAAATGTATGAAGCCCAGGAGGCAAAATTCCCTACAGCAGATCAGTTCAGAGAGGTTGAAAGAGTTATTCTCTTAAAATCTATTGACCGTCGTTGGATGGTTCATATTGATGATATGGATCAGTTACGTCAGGGCATCGGTCTTCAGGCATACGGACAGAAACAGCCTGCACAGGAATATAAACTTCAGGGTTATGACATGTTTGAGGAAATGACACAGGGCATCGCCGAGGATACCGTTAAATCAATTTTGAACCTTAAGGTAGAACAGAAGGTGGAACGTGAAGAGGTTGCCAAGGTAACCGGTACCAACAGAGATGACACATCGGCACCTAAAACTGTAAAGCGCAGCGGAAAGAAGATTATGCCAAATGATCCGTGTCCTTGCGGAAGCGGTAAGAAATATAAATTCTGCTGTATGAAAAAAGAACAGTAAATCACATACGACAACAGTAGTACAGCGTGGTTGTTAATCGATCGCGCTGTATTTGGTTGTATTGGATTCTTAAAAACAATATATGGGAGGCAACCGTGGTAGAATTAGATCAGGTTAAATATGCACTGCTGAATTACGAAAATCCCCTTAAGGAAATGGAAGCAAGTCTGGGGATTAAAGAGAAACTTGAACGTATAGAGGAACTGGAAAGAAACATGGAGGAAGCCACTTTCTGGGATGATGCAACTACCAGTGCCGCAAAGGTTCAGGAATTAAAAAATATTAAAGGCAGTGTGCAGGCAATTAACAGCTTGAAACAGGCCTATGATGACATACTCACGCTGATTGATATGGCAATCGAGGAAAATGATGAGACTCTGATTCCGGAAGTGCAGGAAGAGTTTGCGCAGTTTGAAGAGGAATTCAACACACTGAAAACCGAAACTCTGCTGTCTGATGAGTTTGATCATATGAATGCCATTGTTTCCCTTCATGCCGGAGCCGGCGGAACCGAAAGCTGTGACTGGGCAGGAATGCTTTTCAGAATGTACCAGCATTGGATTAATAAAAAAGGGTATACTATGGAAATACTGGATATGCTTGACGGAGATGAGGCAGGCATAAAGTCCATTACCTTCCAGGTAAACGGAGCAAGTGCATACGGATATCTGAAAAGCGAGCATGGTGTGCACCGCCTTGTAAGAATTTCACCTTTCAATGCGGCAGGAAAACGCCAGACTTCATTTGTATCCTGCGATGTAATGCCGGATATTGAAGACAACATTGATGTTGAAATCAATATGGATGATTTAAGAATTGATACTTATCGAAGCAGTGGTGCAGGCGGTCAGCACATTAATAAAACCAGTTCTGCAATCCGAATCACCCACCTGCCTACAGGAATTGTGGTACAGTGCCAGAATGAGCGTTCCCAGTTCCAAAACAAAGACAAGGCAATGCAGATGTTAAAGGCTAAGCTGTACATGTTAGAGAAACAGAAGCAGGCAGATTATGCAGCAGGCATAAGAGGAGATGTAAAGGAGATTAATTTCGGTTCCCAGATACGTTCCTATGTTCTTCAGCCTTATACCATGGTAAAGGACCACAGAACAGGAGTGGAAATCGGAAATGCAGGAGCCGTACTGGATGGGAATCTGGATCCGTTCATTAACGGATATCTCAGCTGGGTGGCAAACGGATGTAAATCCAGAGATGAAATTGATGAGGATATGTAATGGATCATTTTGTATTACATTCAGAGTATGCACCTACAGGTGATCAGCCGGAGGCAATTAAGGCGCTTACCGAGGGCTTTGAAGAGGGTAACCAGTTCCAGACGCTTTTGGGTGTAACCGGTTCCGGAAAGACCTTTACAATGGCTAATATTATTCAGAAGCTGAATAAACCTACACTGGTTATTGCCCATAATAAAACCCTGGCTGCACAGCTATACGGAGAGTTCAGGGAATTCTTTCCCGAAAATGCTGTAGAGTACTTTGTTTCATATTATGATTATTATCAGCCGGAGGCATATGTGCCTTCAACAGATACCTATATAGAAAAGGATTCTGCCATTAATGACGAAATTGACAGGCTGCGTCATTCAGCCACAGCGTCCCTGACAGAGCGAAGGGATGTGGTGGTAGTTGCCAGTGTATCCTGTATATATGGACTGGGTTCTCCGATTGACTATCAGAACATGACCCTTTCAGTCAGACCGGGCATGGTTAAAGACCGGGATGAAGTGCTGGAAAAATTAATTGACATACAGTATACGAGAAGCGAAATGGATTTCAAAAGAGGCACCTTCCGTGTACGTGGAGATGTAGTTGAGATTTATCCGGTATCAGGAGAGGATAACAAGGCTGTCAGAATTGAATTTTTCGGAGATGAAATCGACAGAATATGTCAGGTGGATGCCCTGACAGGTGAGGTGAACTCTACCCTTGAGCATGTTGTAATCTTTCCGGCATCCCACTATGTTGTGCCTGCGGAACAGATGGAAGAAGCCCTTGCAGACATTGAAAAAGAACTTGATGAGCGGATAACCTATTTTAAGGGAGAAGACAGGTTGCTTGAAGCACAGCGAATTTCAGAAAGAACCCATTATGATCTGGAAATGCTCAGGGAAACCGGATTCTGCAGCGGCATTGAAAACTATTCCATGCATCTTGCTAGACTGACTCCACAGGATTCACCAAACACATTAATGGATTACTTTCCTGATGATTACCTGATTATTGTAGATGAAAGCCATATGACAATTCCGCAAATTCGTGGGATGTTTAACGGAGACCGTTCCAGAAAGACAACACTTGTGGATTACGGCTTCAGGCTTCCAAGCGCATTATGTAACAGACCTCTCTCTTTTGATGAATTTGAAAGTAAGATAAATCAGATGCTTTTTGTTTCTGCTACCCCGGGAGCATATGAAGAGGAACATGAACTGTTCCGTACCGAGCAGATTATCAGACCAACCGGACTTCTGGATCCATTGGTTGAGGTAAGACCTGTTGCGGGGCAAATTGATGATCTTGTTGGAGAAGTCCGTAAGGAAACAGATAAGAAAAACAAGGTTCTGGTTACAACCCTTACCAAGCGTATGGCGGAGGAACTGACCGATTATATGCGTGAGGTGGGCATCAGAGTTAAATATCTCCACTCGGATATTGATACTTTGGAACGAAGTGAGATAATCCGTGATATGCGTATGGATGCCTTTGACGTGCTGGTGGGCATAAATCTTCTGAGAGAAGGTTTGGATATTCCTGAAATCGGTCTGGTTGCCATTCTGGATGCGGACAAGGAAGGTTTCCTGCGTTCAACAACCTCTTTGATTCAGACCATCGGACGTGCTGCCCGTAATGCAGAGGGTAGAGTTATTATGTATGCGGATACTATTACCGATTCCATGAGGACTGCCCTTGATGAAACCGCCAGAAGACGAAAAATTCAGGATGAATATAATAAGGCTCACGGAATCACACCAAAAAGCATCCAAAAGGCGGTGCGTGAACTTATCAGCATTTCCAAAAAGGTTGACAAGAAGCTTTCTGATAAGCTTGAAAAGGATTATGAATCCATGTCCGAGAAAGAACTTAAAGAAATGGCTGCATTGGTTAAGAAGAAAATGCACGCGGCGGCAGCGGAACTTAATTTTGAGCTGGCAGCAGAGCTTCGTGATAAATTGGTAGAAATTAACAAATATTTATATGAAGCATAGCAGGAAATAAATCTGCTTGACAAACATATGTTCGGAGATGTAAAATAAATTCTAATTCTGATAAGGGGAAAACTGCAACTATTTCAGGTCAGGTTTGACAGTAAACAGCAATATGGAACAGAAATACATTAAAATCAGAGGAGCCAGGGAGAATAACCTTAAAAATATCGACATAGATATTCCAAGAGATAAGTTTGTGGTTTTGACCGGTCTTTCCGGTTCAGGCAAATCTTCCCTGGCTTTTGATACAATATATGCCGAAGGACAAAGAAGGTATATGGAATCTCTTTCTTCCTATGCCAGAATGTTCCTTGGACAGATGGAAAAACCGGATGTAGACAGCATTGAAGGTCTGCCCCCGGCCATTTCCATAGATCAGAAATCAACAAACAAGAATCCACGATCTACCGTAGGTACAGTTACGGAAATCTATGACTATTTCAGACTTCTTTATGCCAGAATCGGTATTCCCCACTGCCCGAAGTGCGGAAGAGAAGTGAAACGTCAGACCGTGGACGAAATGGTTGATGATATAATGTCTTACCCTGAGAGAACCAGAATCACACTTCTTGCACCAATGGTAAAAGGACGCAAAGGTGAGCATGTAAAGATTCTGGAACAGGCCAGAAAAAGCGGCTATGTCAGAGTCATTATTGATGGAAACATGTACGAGCTTTCAGAGGAAATCAAGCTTGACAAGAATATTAAGCACACCATTTCCATCGTAGTTGACAGACTTATTGTTAAGCCGGGCATTGAAAGCAGACTGACAGATTCTGTGGAGAACATTCTTAAGCTTACAGACGGCCTGCTGGTGGTAGACGTGGCAGACGGAGAACAGAAAACCTATTCTCAGAGTTTTTCCTGTCCTGACTGCGGAATTTCCATTTCGGAACTGGAACCTCGTTCCTTTTCCTTTAACAATCCTTTCGGGGCTTGTCCGGAATGTCACGGAATCGGTATTAAAATGGAGTTTTCTGAGGATTTATTGATACCGGACACAAAGTTATCCATTGACGAAGGTGCCATTGCAGTAACCGGCTGGCAGTCTGCAAAAGATAAGGGCAGTTTCAGCAGATGTCTGCTGGAGGCACTGGCAAAGGAATATGATTTTCGTCTTGATGTTCCTTACAGGGAGCTGCCTGAAAAGGTGCAGCATATGCTTATGTATGGAACGGGCGGTAAGGAAGTAAAAGTACATTATAAAGGCCAGCGTGGTGAAGGTGTTTATGATGTTGCTTTTGAGGGTCTTCTTGCCAATGTTGCAAAACGTTATCGTGAAACAAGTTCAGAGTATTCCAGAGCGGAGTATGAAAATTTCATGACCATTACTCCGTGTAAAGCCTGCGGAGGCAGAAGATTGAGTCCGGAATCTCTGGCGGTAACAGTAGCAGACAAAAATATTGCCGAAATCACCGAAATGAGCATTGAAGAATTGTACCGTTTCATGAATGAGTTGAAGCTAACACCGGTGCAGGAAGAAATCGGCAGACTGGTACTTCGTGAAATCAGGGCACGACTGAAGTTTTTAAATGATGTAGGATTGTCATATCTTACGCTTGCCAGAGCTACGGCTTCTCTTTCGGGAGGAGAGGCACAGAGAATCAGACTTGCAACCCAGATTGGTTCGGGACTGGTTGGTGTAGCCTATATCTTAGACGAGCCAAGCATCGGACTTCATCAGAAGGATAACGACAAATTGTTGGCTTCACTTAAAGGGCTGAGAGATTTGGGAAATACCCTGATTGTGGTTGAACATGACGAAGACACCATGTTTGCAGCGGATCACATTGTGGATATCGGTCCCGGCGCAGGAAGTCATGGCGGAGAGGTTGTCGCTCAGGGAACTGCAAAAGAGATTATGGCGTGCGACCGCTCAATTACAGGAGCCTACCTCAGTAGAAAACTCGCGGTTCCTATTCCAAAGATCTACAGAAAACCAACAGGTTTTCTCAAAGTAAAGGGAGCAAATGAGCATAACCTGAAGAATATTGATGTGGACATTCCATTAGGGGTAATGACCTGTGTAACAGGTGTGTCCGGTTCGGGAAAAAGCTCTCTTGTAACCGAAATAGTATACAAAAGACTTGCAAGAGATTTAAATCGTGCAAGGTGCATACCGGGTGAGCATAAGGATATATTGGGCATAGAACAGCTAGACAAGGTTATTGATATTGACCAGTCTCCAATCGGACGTACTCCACGTTCCAATCCTGCTACCTATACCGGAGTTTTTGATATGATAAGAGAATTATTTGCAGCTACTCAGGATGCAAAGATGAGAGGGTACGGCAAGGGAAGATTCTCCTTTAATATTAAGGGCGGAAGATGTGAGGCCTGCTCCGGTGACGGTATAAACAAAATTGAAATGAATTTTCTTCCTGACATTTATGTTACCTGTGAGGTGTGCGGAGGTAAAAGGTACAACAGAGAAACACTTGAGGTGCTTTATAAAGGAAAGAGCATCTTCGATGTACTGGATATGACTGTTGAGGAAGCACTGACTTTCTTTGAGAATGTACCAAGTATTAAAAGAAAGATTCAGACACTTTATGATGTAGGATTATCCTATTTGAAGCTGGGTCATCCGTCCACTTTGTTATCAGGCGGAGAGGCACAGAGAATTAAGCTTGCCACGGAGCTTAGCAGAAAAAGTACAGGTAAAACCATTTACATTCTGGATGAGCCGACCACTGGTCTCCATTTTGCAGATGTACACAAACTTGTAGAAATTTTACAAAGACTGACAGACGGTGGAAACACGGTGCTGGTAATCGAACATAACCTTGATGTAATTAAAACTGCCGACTATATAATTGACATAGGACCTGACGGTGGTGACAAGGGTGGAACGGTTGTAGCATGCGGAACACCAAGAGAAATCGCAGATAACAAAGAATCTTATACAGGTGCTTATTTAAAGAAAATCTTCGATGAAGCAGACGGAAAGTAGGAATATATGGAAAATCAGTTTTTCGCTATGATGTCAAGAATGAAGTATATTGAACGCTGGGCATTGATGCGTAATTCAGAAAAAGAAAACATCAGTGAACATTCCCTGGAAGTGGCCATGATAGCTCATGGACTTGCAGTAATCGGAAATGTCCGTTTCGGGGAGCATTATAATGCGGAAAAATGTGCAGTGATTGCCATGTACCACGATTGTTCTGAAATTATAACAGGCGATATGCCAACACCTGTGAAATACTATAATTCCGATATCAGCGGCATTTATCATAAAATAGAAGACAAGGCAAATGAGGCTCTTCTTGGAATGCTGCCGGAGGGTATGCGTGAATATTACAGGGATTATTTCTTTAAAACGAAAGAAGACAGTCATCTCTGGAGGCTTGTAAAGGCTGCGGACAAAATTTCCGCACTGGTAAAATGTATAGAAGAAGAAAAAGCCGGAAACAGCGAATTCAGAGAAGCTAAAAAGACTACTTTGGAGGCAATTTATAAAATGCAATTGCCTGAAGCAGAGGTTTTCCTTGAAGAATTTGCTCACAGCTATGAGCTGACCCTTGATGAATTAAACTCAGATTTGATTCTTTAGTCTGCATTTAAAAATTAACCGATATTTGAAGTTACATCCTTTAGTAAAAATGTATTGTTAAACCGGAAGTTGCAATGTGGAACTGAAATTTAAGTGCTAAACCGAAAGTGACAATACCGGATTTGTTGCCGATTCCGAAATGTTTAATTGTCCGGTGTTTTGCAGGTGTATGTAATACTTCATGTAAGGTTATGGAGGAAATGAATGAAGCGAGCTATTTATGTAGACTACGAAAATGTTAATATCAGCGGATTAAAGGGTATCGAAGAACTTACTCATGATGATGTGGTAAAGATTTTCATCGGTGCCCAGACATCAAAGCTCTCAATGGTAGATGCAAACAGAATTTTTAACTGTGAAGCCAGTGTGGAGCTTATTACAAACAAGTATATCGGAAAAAATGCCCTGGACTTCATTATTATGGTGCATATGGGTCATGATATAGCTCTGGAACTTGCAAAGGCATACTATATCATCTCCAAGGATAAGGGCTATGACCCGGCAATTCATGAAATGAGAAAACTAAGCGGGCTTACCGTAGCCAGAAGAGAAGATATTGTTGCGGTTCTTGATGAGAAAAAAGGTTTTGGAAAAACAATCAAAAATATTTTAGGTATAGGCAAGGTAAAAGAAAGCCCGGATACTACAGAACATACTGTGGTTGGCAAGGGTAAGAAAGACAGTGAAGATATTACCAGAATTACCAGAAATTACGTGAAGGAAGAGAAAACCAAGTCCGATAAGAAAAAAGGAAAAGATATTCCAAATGCTTCTGTGACCCCAAAAAGTGATGCGGAACAAAATAAAAATGTGATACAAAAGAATAATTCAATACAAAAGAAAACGGTTGCAAAAAATAAAACTGTGACACAAAAACATAAAGTGGACCATAATAAAAATGTATCGCAGAAAAACAATGTGGATCACAATAAAACCGTGACGCAGAAAAATAATGTGGATCACAATAAAACCGTGACGCAGAAAAATAATGTGGAGCATAATAAAGCCGTGACGCAGAAAAATAATGTGGACCACAATAAAACCGTGACACAGAATAATGATGTCACGCAGAATAGTGTCGACATTGGAGTTGTACAAAATAAGGCTGAAAATAATAAGCCTACTAGTGTAGAAAAACAGAATACTGATTTTGATTACCGTAATACCGGGCACAGGAATAACCATAAGAACAACCATCATTCGCCTGCAGACATAAAAGCTGTAAAAATTAATCATACGGAAGTAAATGATGCAAAAGTGATTGCACTAAAAGAAAAACCTGTAGAGACAGATGATGCAAAAGTAATTTCAATTGAAGAAAAAACCGCAGGACAAAAAACCGCAGAACAAAAAGCTGAAAAGAAGCCTGCAGGGTCGGGTAACAGGAACAACAAGAGAAAGAGACAATCAAAACCTGTAAAAAAACAGGTTCCTGAAAATTCTGCAAATCAGACAATTACTTCTTCTGTAAAGGAATCCGATTCAAAGCAGGAGACAGTAACTGATAAAAACGTAGTAAACAAACCGACTGACGAAAAACCTGTGACCGAAAATTCGGTAAATAAGAAAAATACAAAACATAATATTGCAAAAAAGAAACCTTATAATAAAAAGCCGGAAACCGATAAACCGGTTATTATAAATGCTGCTCCTGATTCAGCCTCAAATGTAAAACCTATAAGTGAAAAACAGGAAGAAAACTTATCCGAAGAAACAGAACGTGAGAGGCAGAGGCGGGAAGCATTTGCACTTCTGGCAGAACTGGACGAGCAGGAAAATCAAAATTCTCAGTTTGTTTACAGACGGAAGAGATAATGTGCATGGTACTTTCTGTTTTGTACTATTTACTTTTCTTATGAAATAGGTTAAACTGATTCAACAGATAATTTTTCATGATTATTATTGATGATAATTATTTCCGGAATATAATTATTTCAACAGAAATTCATGCTAAAGCGTTTTGAATGAAAAAAGATTAATACGTAAGATTTTTGGTAGGAGGATATGCATGGCTAGAGAAACAATTTTGGTACTGGATTTTGGCGGACAGTATAACCAGCTGATTGCGCGCCGTGTCAGAGAATGCAGCGTATACGCAGAGGTAAAGCCGTATACCATGACACTAGATGAAATCCGTGAGATGGCACCGAAGGGAATCATTTTTACGGGAGGACCAAACAGTGTTTATGACCCTGCTTCGCCCCATTACAGCGAAGAAATTTTTAAACTGGGTATTCCGATTTTAGGAATATGTTATGGCTCCCAGCTTATGGCATATGAACTTGGCGGCGAAGTTTTAACTGCTCCTGTTAGTGAATATGGTCATACTGAGGTTACTGTTGATACCGGTTCGGTTCTTTTCAAAGATGTAACCAAGGTGACAACCTGTTGGATGAGTCATACGGACTATATTGCTAAAGCACCGGAAGGTTTCCGTATTACAGCTACAACTCCGGTATGTCCTGTGGCTGCCATGGAAGATCCGGACAGAGGCTTTTATGCCACACAGTTTCATCCTGAGGTAATGCATACAAAGCAGGGTATTGAAATGCTCAGAAGCTTTGTCTATGACGTATGTAAATGCTCCGGTGACTGGAAAATGGATTCTTTCGTGGAGAGAACCATCAAAGAGCTTCGTGAAAAAATCGGTGACGGTAAAGTGCTTTGCGCACTTTCCGGCGGAGTGGATTCATCGGTTGCTGCTGTGCTTCTCAGCAAGGCAGTAGGAAAACAGCTTACATGTGTTTTTGTGGATCACGGTCTTCTTCGTAAAAACGAAGGGGATGAGGTTGAAGCTGTCTTTGGTCCGGAAGGAGATTATGAGCTGAACTTTATCCGTGTAAATGCGCAGGAACGATACTATGATAAACTAAAAGGAGTTACAGAGCCTGAGGACAAGCGTAAAATAATCGGCGAAGAATTTATCCGTATTTTTGAGGAAGAAGCAAAGAAAATCGGTGCAGTTGATTATCTTGTACAGGGAACCATTTATCCGGACGTTATTGAATCGGGTCTGGGAAATTCCGCAGTAATCAAAAGCCATCACAATGTAGGAGGACTTCCAAGCGTTGTTGACTTCAAGGAAATCGTAGAGCCATTGAGAATGCTCTTCAAAGATGAAGTAAGAAAAGCGGGACTTGAGCTTGGCATTCCGCATCATCTTGTATTCCGTCAGCCGTTCCCGGGACCTGGCCTGGGCATCCGTATCATCGGTGAAGTAACAGCGGAAAAGGTAAAAATCGTTCAGGAGGCAGATGCAATTTACCGTGAAGAAATTGCCAAGGCAGGTTGCGACGGCAACCTGGCCCAGTATTTCGCAGCACTTACCAACATGCGTTCCGTAGGTGTTATGGGAGATTTCAGAACCTACGATTATGCGGTTGTGCTCCGTGCAGTCTGTACCTCAGACTTTATGACCGCAGAATCCGCAGAAATTCCTTGGCCGGTACTGAGCAAAGTAACCAACAGAATTGTAAATGAAGTTAAAGGGGTTAACCGGGTACTGTATGACTGCACCGGGAAACCACCGGCAACGATTGAGTTTGAATAGTAAACACAGCTTCAGAAACAGCGAAAACAAGCCGTTTCTGGAGCTTTTTTCTTTT
>JBJEJI010000059.1:0-10819 GCA_051877895.1 Lachnospiraceae bacterium
GCACCCAGGCCGGGATTGCCCGGGCCTATAATGCCGCCCTGCGCAAGCTGGGCGACGCCAATCCCGATTTTATGGCCGCCGTTCGTGATCTTACCTCCCGGCGTTGCCTGGCTATGGACAGCACAATGCCCGTTCCTGAAAATATATACTGCCAAAGCATCGGTTCCAAGCTGAATAAAGCCGGAAGCGGTAAGTTTCCTCTTAATTTCTCCTATCATCTTGTCAAATATTTCGACGGAGCCAATGATGGACTGGTGGGTGAAGACTCCTTTCAATGGAGCGAAAACTATACCTTCCTGAGCACCAACGGAAAACGAGGCATCTCCCACGGTGATGTCATTGACTTAAATCGTGAGAACATCCCCGGATTCGATGTACGGGAGTTTTTCGTATTTTTGGTGGCAGACTTGAAAGAAAAAGGGCTGTAATCAAAAGATTACAGCCTTTATGTGCACATATGTGCATTTTACAGGTAATTGAGTTTTGGTGCTACAATTCCTGCCTCAATTTTAAAACATTCATCACAGCACTCCAAAATATCCTGTTCATTATGACTTGCTATAGCAATGACGGCTCCTCGTCCAGCCTCTGTTTTAATCAGTTTCCTTATTTTTTGTACACTTTCCTTATCCAGACCGTTGGTAGGCTCATCCAGCAGAATCAAATCAGGATGCTCCATTACCGCCTGAGCAAGTACGATTTTCTGCTTCATTCCCAAAGAATACTTGGACAACTTTCTCTTATCTTCCGGATCAAGTCCCACTGCTTCGATAGATGCCTTTATTTCATCATCTGTTATTTTCCTGTTAACGGATGCCAGATACTTTAGATTCTGAAAACCTGTCATATCCAGATATAATGAGATGTTTTCTATCAGTATTCCCACATCAATTTTTACATTTAACATGGAAGACAGCTTTTTCCCATCGAGAATAAAATAACCTCCCGTCGGTCTGATCAGCCCTGCTATGGTTCGGAACAGCATGGTTTTTCCGGAACCGTTTGCTCCAACGAATCCGTATATTTTACCCTTTTCCATGGTTAAGCATACATCTGTAAGAATTTTATTCTTCTTTATCTGCTTGCTAATGTTAACTAGTTCAAGCTTTTCCATATATAACTCCTTTTTGCACATTTACCCTAACAAATTTTCTCTGTCCGTCAGACTGATTTCTAAATGGTCAACAATGTAAAGTCCAATTAGAAACATCAATAAAATATAACCGCCTGAAATCCCCAGAGAAATAAACATTTCCTTATTATTCCTATACAATTCAACCGGTTTAAATACCTCTGCATCCAAATTAATCTGTGTAATTTCCGTAGGCAGGAAGTAACTGACCGGATAATCAGAAAATCCCAGTTTAAGACAAATAAACGAAAATTCAAAACAAAGAGCCATGCCAAAATATACAGTAAGGAAACTGACAATGCTGCCCAACTTCAGTGCAAGTAAATTAATCAGATATGTTGTCAGAAAATTATAAACCAACAGCGCCACAAAAGCAAAGGCTACAAATACCACAACAAAATAATTGACCTTCTGATGACAAAGTCTGACTCCTATTACCGCAGGAACAAACACCTGCAGAAAAGTATACAATGCTACCAGCATAAAAACTTTTAAGGATTTCCGAACAAACCACTTTTTTCGGTTCCGCTGCCGAACAAAGTAATAGGTTCCGCTGATGCAAAGATCTTTATAAATGTATATTCCGAACATGAAATTACAAAGGATACTCAAAACCACCCCAAACATACTTGTAATTGCATTCTCACCACTAATTTCCTTCCAGTTACGGTTAAATATCATAGATGAATATGTTTGATAAAAGTCATTCTCTGATTCAATATTAAAAATCATCTGCACAACTTCAGTAAAATTTAAAAACAGAACAATAGGGATTACTGACAAAATGAGCAGAATTTCTTTCTTTTTCATAGCCTACCTCTTATTAAAGCTGATCCCTTCTCATACTGATTTCTGTACTGACTATAATGACGGTTATAAAAAAAAGACATAAACATCCGAAATATCCCCAATGAATACCGGATGTCTGCTTTACAAAAACATAGTCAAGCATTCGAGGATTTACATACACTCCTGTAATATCAATTATTACCGGTTCCAGCTTTCGCTGCAATGTATAAATGATGAATAAAGGAAGGAGAAGGATAAGACTGTATTTTTTTACCCAATAGGACAGAGAGTAAACAAAAACTGCAAGCAATGCCATAAAGAAAGAAAAAAATACTATGTATAACAGGTTATAAAGCTGGGGATAATCAATAAACAACGTTCTGAACAGCATCCCGGAACCGTAATCATTTTCCCCTAAATTATCACCTGTTACTAAAGCACCATAATTGTAACTATATCTTGAACCCAAAGAACATGTAATGCCATCCGAGGTAAAAAGAATTTCATCAATACCAAATTCAATCATAAACGGAATAAAGAATGCTAAAAAAGTACCAATAAAACAGGTTATCAAATTAACAACATAATATCTTCTTACTCCATACTTGGACTGAAGCACACTCTTTATTCCTAATCTTCTGTCGCGGTAAAATGAAAAAGAAAATGGCAACAGTAAAATAAATATCACCAGTAACCTAAAGAATTGAGAAAAAAAGGAGTATTCATAAATTAGCAGAGCTTCCGTAGATTGAATTTCGTATAAAGCATCAGAATTTGAACTGTAAATTGCCCAAAAAATCGTATTGCAAAGACAGAACACCATAATAATTGAAATTGCAATCTTAAATCCGGTTCCCTGAATCATAAAAAACAGCCTGCTCTTTAAATGTTGAAAAAACATATGCTTCCCCCAAATCACTCATCCAATAAACCATAGTTTTTCAAAATTTCATTTTTGATTTTCAAAAGATATGATTCACTATATTGTTCACCAACAATAAACTCACTTTTCAAGACCTCATCTACCGTAACACCCGAACTGATTACTGTTACTTTATTATTATTTACATTCAGATACGAATTTGCGCCGGCAAAAACCCGGAATTGAGGACGGTTCATGTCAGCAGATAACTCTGTTTCTTCACAAAAAATCAGATAAGTATCTCCCGGAATAAGAGGAGGTTGGCCATAAGCAGTATTTAGAGTAACATTCCCCTCACTGTCAGAAGAAGCTCCGAAATTAAATATAACAGAAATATCTGTTTCTTCCTCATAACTGCATCCTTCAAAAACCTTCTTAATAAATACGTTCTGCTCAAAGGTACCATCATAAGGAATGTATTCATCCCCCGCCTCTACCAGCATGGCACAGAACGTTCCGTGAATAAACGAAGGATTTCCTTGTGAAATTTTGAAAAAATGTTCTCTGTTGTTTTCATAAAATTCTTCAACTTCTTTTTCTGTGTTTCCGGCAGTGGTTTCTCCGGAATAAGACAGTTTACCTTTTTCCTGAACCTGCTTGAGCCACGCAACATATCCCTCATAGGTAGTGATGCCCTTCTGTCCAGCATCGTTTTGTTTACTCATAAAAAATACGGAAACACCGATTCCCAACAAAATAATGATAACAAAAAAAATCCAAAATTTTTTCATTTTCTCACCTTTCAAGCAGCTTCATTAATAAGACGTACTAACATCTTCATTCAATCCTTCCCGAATATAAGCATAGGCATCCAACGAGGAACTGTTTCCATAATACGTCATTACCAGACCATTATTAGCAATACTTCCAGTAAAAAATTCATAATATGTACGTTTTGCAAGCTTTAAAGTACAAGTTCTCTGTCCATATCCACTCACAAAAGCAGATGAATTCCCTATCCAATTTGTAGTGTCATTGCCACCGTGTAAATACATTCTGATGTAATTATAATCACTTGTCTTATCATCCCCATCATTAATTTTAGTAATAAAAATACTGATTCCATCAATTACTTCATTTTTCGCCGTATGGGTAGCACTTGCAGGTGCAGAAGCATAGGTTTTGGATATATAATGTCGATGCAGGGAAGAATTTAGATTATCATCCGCGAAAGCAAAACTTGAAAGAGTTGCAAGAATAAAAATAACAATAATAGTGTTAACAATTTTTTCTTTCATATTTTTCCTCGTATAATCCAATTATCAAATATAAAACGATTGGACATACATTTCCTTTCTTTTTATTTTTGTTATATTAAAGGAACTCATTTGTTCCTGTATAATACTTAAAGCACTGTGGATTTGTTCCTATATTTTTACAGCTTTGACTGTTCAAAGGAGACTCAGACCACGGCTTTTCGTCTATTACTGGTAATAAGTTAGTTAACGCCTGACGTTTTATGTTTCGAGAATACACAGTCGAATTCCCTGTGGGTAGACAGCAGTGCTAATTACTTTTACAAGGAGGTTTACACTATGTACTTTGTCGGAATTGATGTTTCCAAGTACAAACATGACTGCTCTATTCTTGATCAGTCAGGCAATACCGTCGTTGATGACTTTGTATTTGCCAATTCTTTTGAAGGGTTTGAAATATTCAAAACTCTTCTTGCTTCACTTGCTTCCCCTGAAGATATAAGAATAGGGTTCGAAGCAACCGGTCACTACACATCTAATCTTAAGCGATTCCTTGAAAATGCCCACTACAGCTTTATGGAATCCAACCCTGCTTTAATCAGCAAGTTTATTCATGCTCAGACTTTAAGACGTACCAAAAACGATGCTTTAGATTCCCACTCCATTGCACGTTTTCTAATGTCGGCAGACTACAAACCCTATCCAAAAGGATTTTATCACATCTACTCTTTAAAGTCTTTAACAAGATTAAGAGATACTGTTGTCCGTCAGAGAAGTTTGTATATGGTCAAACTCACAAATGTACTGGACCATATATTCCCTGAATTTAAGCCATTCTTTAATGATTCCTTTTCGATAACATCCTTACATATCTTGGAGAAATATCATACTCCTGATAAGATTGCCTGCATTCCAGATGAGGATTACGATGAAATACGCTACATTTCTCGTGGTAAGTTTTCCTATGCCCGTCTGATTTCACTGAGAGACCTTGCAACTATGACTGTTGGCGATTCAAATCCTGTATTCGAATCACAGCTGCTTAGCATCCTTTCGCTCTACCGAACTGCCGAAAAGGAAGTGCAAGTTTTAGAAAATGAAATTATCCCATTGGTTCAAGAGCTAAATCCTAAAACACTTACCATTCCCGGGATTGGTTATATAACCGCTGCAACTATTGTTGCTGAATACGGTGACTTCTCACGTTTTTCATCTGCTTCGCAAATGCTTTCATTTGCAGGTTTGGAGCCTGGGTATTACCAGTCTGGAACTATGGAGTTCCGTGGAAAAATGGTAAACAGAGGCTCTTCACAGCTTCGCTATGTTTTGATGAACTGTGTGATACCATTAATTAGATTTAATCCTGTCTTTGCTTCTTATTACCATAAGAAACGCTTGGAAGGAAAACCACATCGTGTGGCACTTTCACACACTGCAAAAAAACTTGTACGTGTTATATACACATTGGAAACAAAAGGCATTGATTACGATGCTTCTTTGCTCCGTTAGCTGAGTAGTGGCAGTTAACCATATTTGATTTTTAAAATTCTCAGTGGTGAGGGTTTATTAAGGTTACCCTTTTTTAATTAAAACTTTTTTCAAAAAATTATTGACTTCTAATAGTTAGTCTCCTTTAAAAAGTGTGAAAATCTAAAATCACTCATACTAAGTATATTGTACCTCTATATACTTGTCAAGGTATTGCTATTTATATAAAAAAATTATCATCCGCATGTTTCTTACTTATTTTTAATTCAAAAGTACCTCCCGCGGTACCATCTCCACTTATAATGATTATTTTCTTACCTTTCATGATAAAGCAGCAGGTACTGGCATGTCTTTTTTATACAGTTCTTTCGTTAATGGCAGATAACCACCACATCATTTTTCTGAAGCACGGTTTTTCCGTCCGGAATTATGGTTTCTCCTCCACGAATTACCATGACAATCAGCTTGTTTTCCGGAAGTTTCAGTTCATCAATGGACTGATTACACCACGGATCCTTTCCTGTTATGTACCGTTCCTCCAGTTCATCCCTGTCCGAAGGCGTATACGGCGTAACGTTTAATATGATATCATCTCCTGCCTGAATCTCTGTATCCCCTCTGGTGATAATGGACTCCTTTCCTCTTTTAATCATCAGGGCAAGGGAGCCAGTAGGCATATTTACATCTTTAATCTTTTTTCCCGCCCAACTGTGACCTTCGGGAATGTACATTTTCATAAGCTGAAAATCTGCTTCCTCCTGATAATCGTTGAAGGTTTTTCTGACATCAGATTCATCATCCACCATTCCCAGCCGTTTGGAAACCGCAGGCAGCAGAGTCCCCTGTATTGCCACAGAGAAAAGGGAAACCAGAAAAACAATATGAAACAAATCATGCTTCATTGAGACACCCGCCGAAACGGCCATAATGGCAAACACGGAGGATGATGCGCCTCTCAGACCGGCCCATGTTATGAGAAGACACTGTCTGACACTGCAGCGGAAAGGAAGCATAAGTACAAAAACAGCTATCGGTCTTGCTACCAGCGTAATAATTGCCACTACAGCAATTGCAACCGGGAAAATATAAGGCATCTCATGTGGAAAACAAAGCAGTCCGATAAGAAAGAATATGAGTATCTGTGCCAGGCTTGTCACCCCGTCAAAGAACGGAACCATGGTTTTCATATTTTTAATCCGGCTGTTTCCGACAAAAATACCAAACAGATATACACTCAGATAAGCATTGCCTCCAAGCATACTGGATATTCCATAACAAACCATTACCATAGCAATCATGAAAATCATATCAAGACCTTCGGAAATAATTCTGGTTTTCATCATCAGTGCTGCAGTTGCCTTAGCAAGCAGAATACCAATTGTCACTCCGAAAAACAACTGCAGGAAAACCATGAGAACGACATTTCCCGAATCCCCGTTGCCGGTAAGACTCAGTGCAATAACAGTCAGCAAATAAGATGCCGGATCGTTACTTCCGCTCTCCACCTCCAGGATGGAAGCCGTACCGTCTTTCAAATTGAGCTTTTTCTTTCTAAGAATGGCAAATACACTGGCAGCATCCGTTGACGACAAAACCGCACCAATCAAAAAGCTTTCCTCCAGGGACAATTTTAAGAGCCATCTGCACAGAAAAGCGGTAATACCGGCAGTCATAACAACACCTAAGGTTGACAGTGCAACCGCCTTTCCCGCAACGTTTTTCGCAGCTTTCCATTTGGTATTAAAGCCGCCGTAAAACATGATAAAAATAAGAGCTACGGAACAGACATTCTCCGCAAGGGTAAAATTACTGAACTCAATGCCAAAAAATCCATCAGTGCCGAAAAGAATTCCGATTAACATAAATAAAATCAGAGCCGGCATACCGAATTTATCCGAAAATTTTTCTGCTACCACACATAATAGCAGTATACATGCTGCAATTAAAATTACCGCTGTCATGCTACCTCCGTTTTTTAATTTGAATAATGGAATTTATTAAATATTTTTTCTGTTTGTAATAGATAAAAGAGATTTTGAAAAAGGGCAGCCCCTACCCAGACCGCCCATCACCAGACTTTATATTAATATAATACAATACTTTTTGGGGAAAAACAACCGAAATATCTTAAAATTTTCTAATAAATATACCCAAAACTATTGTCCTATTTTTTATTAAACAACTTTACAATTGCCAATATGGCCGGATAAATAACTCCCGCTATTGGCCAGATAAGACCGGCATATTTCTCCTCCTCTGTAAAAAACAGCAGAACAAGAAAAAACGCCGTAACAAGCAACCAATAAATTGTTGAAATGATTCCTACTACGGAAGATCTTGTTTTCCTCTCAATACTGTAATCCTCCTCCTGTAACAGTTTGTTAAAGCTTGCCTGTTGTATTCCTACGATAATGAAAAAGCTTACGCCGATTCCCTCAATAAAAAGCAACAAGCCAACCATAACTACCGCAATGAAATCTTTTTCAGTAAACATTGCAGCCGCAAATATCGGAACAACACCCATAATACATAAAATCGTACCCAGAATATTGTATCTGGTATACTGTGGCTCAAACTGTCGTTTTCTTTCTTTTACCATACCGGATACCCCGTACTCAGTTTCAATCAATTCCTTTTCAAGATATATATAGTCTTTTGTTTTTGCTCCGCAGGAAATGTATATTGCACAGGCTGCCGCCACAATAATCAATAGAACAATCATACCGATTCCCCCTGCTTCATCCTCTGTCAGCCAAAAATCTGGTTGCTCTGAGGCACATCCCAGCACCATAAGACATATAGGGGAAATAACGCATAAAAATGTGGCAAAAGCAATTTTAGGTGCCGTTTCTTTTTTCACCTTCAGAAACTGGTTAGCCTCCTCCATGCCAACCTTCCGCAAGGAACTGCTACTGGTGTCCGTTTCAGGAATATATTCAACAGTTTCCAACTCATCCTTCAGCAGATAATCTGCAGATACTCCAAACACTTTACTCATCAGAAGAAGCCGTTCTAAATCCGGTGTGGTCTGAGCTCCCTCCCATTTTGATACAGCCTGTCTCGTTACTCCAAGTTTTTCTGCCAGTTCCTCCTGGGACCAGCCATTCTTTTTTCTCTCGGAAATTATTTTGTCAGCTAAAATCATCTTGATACTCCTATCTTCTTATTTCCGGCAAATCTGTTTTCTCACCGGCTGCCACCAACTTACCATTTTTACCGATTGCCTTCAAGAAAACAAGACAGTCAATTTGTCAACCTACAGTTGCATTTCATTTTTTCAGTGATTTCCACAGCCTTTTGATGGGTTCCACATTATTATGGGTAATTTCAGGCAGCGCATCAAGACTGAAAAATTTCAGTTCCGAGACCTCATCCTTCTGCATATATAGCATGCCCTCATAAGTTCTGCAAAGGAATACTACTTCTGCAGCATAGATTTCATCTCCGTTTGGATAAGTATAATGGCCTTCTTCGCCTGATACTGTAGTAAAAAACTCCAATTCCCTGCACAACAGTCCGGTTTCTTCCATAACCTCCCGCTTTGCACAGGCTTCAAAGCTTTCTCCCGGCTCCATAGAGCCTCCCGGATACCCCCACAGCCCATTATCCGCACGCTTCTGAAGCAATAGCCTGTTGTTTTCATCCAGAATCAGCACTCCCGCACAGGTCATAACTAAAGGGCGGTGTCCCAGTACTTTTCTAAGACTCATAATGTACCCCATTTCTTCGCTCATAACATGTTACCTCCTGTCATATCTATTTTTATTTCGATTTTCCCTTCAATTCTTCATTAGCATTACCACTACCTGTAAAAAGATTAACATCTAACCGTGGTTTTAGCAAGCATTCATTTCTTTATGTAAGTGTCATTCTTTTTTTATCATTTTTATCGATGGATATATAAAAACCCCCAAAGCACAAGGCTTTGAGGGTTGTTTCCATCCTACACGTTCAGCGTGTCGATAGTATTGGTAAGCCGGCGCAACTCTTCCGAAAATTTCCGGCGAAGTTCTTCCGCATTATAGCATTTTCCAACGTCAAAGAGGTAGTTCCCGGTCTGTATCGCAATGTTCATTTTTCCGTCCATAAGGAAAGACATATAGACCGTGCCGCCGCTCTTGTCCGCCGCGGCAGAAATAGATTCCATCATCTGCGGCGTGAGGATTGTGTACGCCTCCTGCGGAAGATTTGCTCTTACACAGAAGCGGCTGCCGAACTGCTCATTGTCTATATTAACATTGCTTTTCATTAATTTGCGGTCTTTGTCTGTCCCCTCGGAAATATATACATCACAGGCAGGCTTCTTACCGAAATCGCAGATAATCCATGGTCCGCAAAAATTAACCCATGTTCGATTTCCTTCTTCGTAATCTTTCTCATCCACGCAAAGAACAATGTTGCCCAGTTCAATGTTCACCCCATTGTAGACGGTCTTGATATGATGCCGGCCTCTCGATACCTCATAGTGGAACGGAACCATCACACTGCCCGGATTTAATGAACCTTCCGGGTTGTATTCCACATCGTCGCCCAGAATATCCCTGATCACCTCTTTGATGACACACACGGAAAGATACTCTTGGGTTTTATTTCTTCTGGTGATTACCCGACCTGTCGGTATCCCGAACATTACCGCGATTATCAGAACACCTAAAAAAATAAAGAAATTTAGTGTGACGGCAAATGAAATAAATGCTGCCGCAAAGAACCCGTGGGTCAGGATCCTGTATATCGTCACCTTAATACGCAAAAAATTAAGATCGGCTTCTACCTGCTCCGTTGTCGACTTCTTCTCAATTAACTGCCTAATTTCATCTATGCTCTTTGTTACCCGAGTTGTCTGTATTCTTAACACCAGCGCAATTACCAAAAAAACTAACGCAATTATCGGATCTGACGTGATGGCCATAAAGATTGCCACCGCAACGGCACACCAGGTCAGAATTCTGATAATCGTCATCTTAATATACAGAGACTTGAGCTCATCCTTCATCTGTTCCATTGTCATCATCTGCTTTTCTTCCATATTCATCATTCCCTTTCTCGGAAAGTCGTTTTTATTATTTGAACTTTCTCTACTCATTGTTATCCTTCGTATTACTATTTCTCAAATTATCCTTACATTTTTGAATTACTATTGTTTTATATTATATCGTACTAATTATTTTATCTCAAGAAAATTTTTAGTTCTAAAAAAAACATCCCAGAACAAAAGTCCTGGGATGTAATAAGCATCTCTGGAACGTCCTAAGACGCTCTGAATTATGAAATTTATTATCTCTTTGAGAACTG
>JBJEJI010000060.1:0-10393 GCA_051877895.1 Lachnospiraceae bacterium
CACTTCATCCGGATAACATGGCAGCAGGTCCTGCTTCCTACGGTATGACAGATACATTAGGACGTATGCACTCTGACGCTCAGTTCGCAGGTTCCTCTTCTGTTCCTGCTCACGTAGAAATGATGGGTCTTATCGGTGCAGGTAACAACCCAATGGTTGGTATGACTGTTGCTGTTGCTGTTGCAATTCAGGAAGCTGCTGACGCAGGTAAGTTCTAATAAAAAAATATATTTTTTAATTCAGAATGGGTTTCACCGTAAAGTGGAGCCCATTTTTTTACTCAAAAAGTCAAGCGTACTCTTGTTTTTTCTGATATATTATATTTACAGAAACATTTCGCGAATCATGTTTTCCGTAACTCTCAAATTGAATAAGGAGTAAAGCCATGAACAAAATTGAAACTCTGACTACTGCTTTTGAGTTTATTGAGGACAATTTACAGTCTGATATTAAAACTGCTGATGTTGCAAAAGCATGTTATTGTTCCAAATCCACTCTTGAAAAGCTTTTCCGGTGCCTGAATAACATAAGCCTGCATGACTATGTCATCCGGCGCAGAATGATGCTGGCTGCCAGAAAAATGGTCAATGAGCCTGATACAAATCTTCTTGAAATTGCACTGGCCTGCGGCTACAGTTCCAATGAATCCTTCAGCCGTGCCTTTAAGAGTGTATGGAACCTGAACCCCTCTGAATTTAAAGAGCAGAACAGTTTTTTTGAATTATTCCCACGGCTTTACCCTCCCATTAAGGAAGGAGACAATGCAATGCGTAAAAATGTAGATATCAGTGAATTATATGACTTGTTTGTAGAAAGACATGACTGCTATTTTGTCTGCTGTGATATTAAGGGATTGATTCCGATTAATGAAATATCCTATAAAGCAGGGGATCTGGCAATTATTGAGTGTATGAACCGGATGAATAAAGAAGCCGGGAATCAGGATATTGTTTTCAGAATCGGCGGTGATGAGTTTGTGATGCTGACAAACAGTAAAGATTGTGCATATGCTGAGCAAATATGTGACCGTATTAAAAGTTATAATACTCAACCGTTTATATTCGAAAATATTGAAATTCCTCTTACTCTCCATGTATCCTGCTGTAAATACGAAAGCAAGAATATTAATTACGACGATCTGTATCAACAGCTAAAAACAAGTATAGATCATAGCAAATAAAATAATAAAGGAGCATCCGGATTATAACGGGTGCTCCTTATTTTAATAAATCAGATTAATTTCCTAATTTTAATTTTTAGGAACCATAACTGTCATGCCACCCATATATGGCTGTAATGCAGCAGGAATATTTACACTTCCGTCGGCATTCAGGTTGTTTTCAAGGAAAGCAATAAGCATTCTTGGTGGTGCAACAACTGTGTTATTAAGTGTATGTGCAAAGTACTTTCCACCCTCTCCTACAACTCTGATTTTGAGACGTCTTGCCTGTGCATCTCCAAGATTTGAGCAGCTGCCTACTTCGAAATACTTTTTCTGTCTTGGGGACCAAGCCTCAACATCACAGCTCTTAACCTTAAGATCCGCAAGGTCTCCGGAACAGCATTCAAGAGTACGTACCGGAACATCAAGAGAACGGAAAAGATCAACGGTGTTCTGCCACAGTTTATTATACCATTCTTTGCTTTCTTCCGGCTTACATACAACAATCATTTCCTGCTTTTCAAACTGATGAATTCTGTATACGCCTCTCTCCTCAATACCATGAGCCCCTTTTTCCTTACGGAAGCAAGGAGAATAGCTGGTAAGTGTATAAGGAAGCTGTTCTTCAGGAATAATCTGATCAATGAACTTTCCGATCATGGAATGTTCACTTGTACCGATAAGATATAAATCTTCACCTTCAATCTTGTACATCATGGATTCCATTTCAGCAAAGCTCATTACACCAGTAACTACATCGCTTCTAATCATAAAAGGAGGAACACAGTAAGTAAATCCTCTGTTAATCATGAAGTCTCTTGCATAGGAAATAACTGCAGAATGAAGTCTTGCAATATCTCCCATCAGGTAATAAAAGCCATTGCCTGCAACTCTTCTTGCAGAATCAAGATCAATACCATTGAATCTTTCCATGATTTCTGTATGATACGGAATCTCAAAATCAGGCACCACTGGTTCACCAAATTTTTCAATTTCAACGTTTTCACTGTCGTCCTTACCGATAGGAACACTCGGATCAATGATGTTAGGAATTACCATCATAATCTTTCTAACTTTTTTCTGAAGTTCTGTTTCTTTAGCTTCAAGCTCTGTAAGTTTATCACCTGACTCTTTTACCAACTGCTTCATGGCTTCAGCTTCTTCTTTTTTTCCCTGTGCCATGAGTGCACCAATCTGTTTACTGGATTTGTTTCTTTCTGCTCTCAGATTGTCAGCTTCCTGCTTAACTGCTCTGGACTCTTTGTCCAGTTCAATAACTTCATCAACCAGAGAAAGTTTCTGGTCTTGAAATTTATTCTTTATATTCTGTTTAACTACATCAGGATTTTCTCTTAAAAATTTAATGTCGATCATTATGTCCTCCATTCCAGGTAACATCCAATAATAGTTTTATTTAATTAGTTACCATGCATACGTTATGCTTTCAGTATACAAACGTACTATATAAATTTATCACTTATCTGAGCAAATTACAAGTCTATTATTTCCTCTTTATAAAGAAAATTCTGATGAATAATATAGATCAGGTTGTGTAAAACTCCCAAATGCTCCGCTTTTGCTCGTCATAAAAACTAATTGATAAAAAAGGAAAAATGATGTATACTAGCTGAAAAGAGTTTGTGTGTGGAGGGCTTGTCAAATGCCGTTTATCTGGCTGGTTGTAGCATTTTTTATTACCAATACGCTTAGAAATAAATACCGCTGTGGTTTTGCTCAGAACCCAGGCGGTTATATTGCTACATATATAACGATTACAGTTATACTTACAATTAATCCGATATTCTTCTTTATTGTGTGGTTAATTGCCAAAAAAAGCGGCATTATCAGTGTAAAACCTGATAATGAATTTAAAAGAAATAATCAGAACAGAGCAAATCCATATTATAACTCTTTCTCTAACACAACCAGTGATGCTTACAAATATTCAGAGTCTACAAAAGCACATGCTAAAAATGTTTCTAATCCGTACGACCTTCCTCGAAGAGAAAACGGAAGAAAGAAAATAATTGAAAAATTTAATGAAGCATATAATCTCAACCTTACCAGACAGGATGTTCAGACTATTGTATCTGCCACCTATATGTCCATTGAATGGGCCAGTGAAGTATATGCCATGAATAGAAAGTATGACTCTCTGTATGAATGGATGGGTCAGGGTAATGTCTGGCTTAGAGTATACTTACATGCATTTAATGTCCAAAACATCTCTCCTGTTTTTAACAAGCAGGAAGAACTGGTATTTCAAGCTTTCAATGCAATATTTTCAGAAATGTGTGTTGATGAAACTCTTCCTACCGAAGTAATCATCAGCAACATCAACAGCAAATATCTGACCAATTTTGATGAAACAAGTTTTATGCTTGCCATCAACTACATGGAATCAAAAGGAATGAGATATAAGTACGGCGCACCGGTACTGACACGAATGAGTTCAGACATTGAAAATCTTGCCCGCAAATATGAAAGCACCTAATTCAGACTTTACAATTTATTAAAGAAGTCAAGAACTTCTTTATAATCCATTTTACCACCGAAAATACTAAGTGCACTGCCGATTGTGACGTCGATACGTCCCTGTCCCAGTGCATTTAATTCTATTAAATCATCAAAGCAGCCTATACCTCCGGCATAAGTCATTGGAACTCTGCTGCCATTAAGTAAAACCGGGATAAGTTCTTTTTCTATTCCATTTGCTTTACCTTCAACATCCACCGCATGAACCAAAAATTCATCACAACAGGCTGACAAATCAGTAAGAAGACTATCTGTAATTTTTTCATTTGTAAACTTCTGCCAACGGTCTGTAACAACATAGTATTGTCCACCTTTTTTACGGCAAGACAAATCAAGAACAAGTCGCTCCTTACCAACAGTTTTTATCATTTCTTCAATTCTGTCTTCGTGAATAATTCCATCCTTAAAGACATAAGATGTTACAATAACATGAGAGGCTCCGGCATCAAGAAATTCACATGCATTTTCCGGAGTAATTCCTCCTCCGACCATTAAACCATTTCTATATGCTCCAAGTGCTTCATAAGCCTCTTTTTTTGTTGACTCATAATTGGGACTGTCTTTGGAATTAAGCAGAATCACATGTCCACCTGTCAGACCTGCCTGTTCATAGTATCCGGCATACCATGCTGCATTATATTCCGCAACAAAATTTTCGTGAGCATAATCACCCAAATCAGTAAGGCTTCCTCCTACAATCTGTTTTACTTTTCCATTATGAATATCAATACATGGTCTGAACCGCATATATTTCCTCCGATTAATCAGATTTAAATCCGTGTTTTAATGATAATGAAATTGTAACTGAGCTGTAAAATAATATCAAGCAAAAATTTTTCAACATTATTTTTAATTATTTTGAATTTTATCTTGTATGACAGTAAAAATATAAGTATAATTAAGAAGATATATTTATATGATATTCGGAATTTCCGGCGCTGGTCCCGGATATTGTTAAACAGCAGCGCAGAAAGAAGGTTAACAATGGATAAAACTGCTGATAATCAGCCAATTAAGAACGCCCGTTCTTTGGGTATCCCAAAAACACTTCTACTCGGCTTACAACATATGTTTGCCATGTTTGGTGCTACTATTTTAGTACCAATTCTTGTGAACGGATATTTTAACGGTGAGGGACTTTCCGTTCAGACAACTCTTTTCTGTGCCGGTGTCGGCACCCTTATTTTCCACTTATGTACCAAATTCAAAGTTCCTGCATTCTTAGGTTCTTCTTTTGCTTTTCTCGGAGGATTTGCCACTGTAGCAGAATTAAATACAGGCAAATTTGCTGACATGAGCTACGGCGAGAAGCTTCCTTATGCATGTGGCGGAATTGTTGTTGCCGGTGCATTATATTTAATTCTTGCACTGATTATCAAACTGGTTGGTGTCCGCAAAGTAATGCGTTTTCTTCCACCTGTAGTGACAGGTCCGATGATTATCTGCATAGGTTTGAATCTTGCTCCTTCTGCTGTAAACAATGCGAGTAAAAACTGGATTCTCGCTTTGATTGCCCTTGCAGTTGTAATTTTCTTCAACATATGGGGTAAAGGCATGTTCCGTATCATCCCTATTCTTATGGGTGTAATCATTGCCTACATTGCTGCAGTTATTATGAATGCCTGTGGACTAACAAATGCAGACGGCTCTGCAATTCTTGAACTTGCAGCCATAAAAGATGCAAGTTTTGTGGGTCTTCCACCTTTTGAACTTTGTAAATTCGATATTTCTGCTATTCTTGTTATGGCTCCTATTGCTCTTGCCACAATGATGGAACACATTGGTGACATCAGTGCCATTCAGGCTTCCGTAAATGAAAACTTTATTGAAGATCCTGGTCTTCACCGTACACTTATCGGTGATGGTGTTGCGACAATGTTCGCCGGTGCAGTTGGCGGTCCTGCAAATACAACCTACGGAGAAAATACAGGCGTACTTGAATTAAGCCATGTTCACGATCCATTTGTTATCCGTCTTGCGGCTGTATATGCAATTATCATCAGCTTTATTCCAAAGATTTCAGAAATTTTAGGTACTATGCCTGACGGTATCATCGGTGGTATCAGCTTCATTCTTTATGGTATGATTTCTGCAATCGGTGTTAGAAACGTTGTTGAAAACCATGTTGACTTTACAAAATCCCGTAACCTAATTATCGCTGCACTTATTCTTGTATGCGGTCTTGGTTTCAGCAGTGGAATTACATTTACAGTTTTCGGAACATCAATTACTCTTACCGGTCTAGCAATTGCAGCTATCGTTGGTATACTTGCAAATGCAATTCTTCCTGGAAATGATTATGAATTTGGCAAGGATACAAAAGCTGACGAAAATCGCGGAATACATGTTGAGTAATTTATTTTTTGGAGGAGAAAATGAACGATAATATTATTATTATGGATCATCCGTTGATCAAACATAAAATCACCCGTTTAAGAGATAAAAATACGGGAACAAATGAGTTTCGTTCACTGGTAAATGAAATAGCCATGCTTATGGGATATGAAGCTCTTCGTGATCTTCCGCTTAAAGAGGAAGAAATTGAAACTCCTATTGAAAAATGTACTGCACCTGTTATTGCAGGAAGAAAACTTGCAGTTGTACCTATTCTCCGTGCCGGTCTTGGAATGACAAACGGAATTTTGTCCCTTGTTCCTACTGCCAAAGTAGGTCACATCGGATTATACAGGGATGAGGTAACCCACGAGCCTCATGAATACTATTGCAAGCTTCCAAATCCAATTAACGAACGTGTAATCGTCGTTACAGACCCTATGCTTGCAACAGGTGGTTCCGCAGTAAGTGCAGTTGATTTTATCAAACAACATGGTGGAAAAAACATCAAATTCATGTGTATTATTGCTGCTCCGGAAGGTTTAAAACGCCTCCAAGAAGCACATCCGGACATTCAGATATATGTCGGTCAGCTTGACAGAGAATTGAACAGTGATGCTTATATCTGCCCTGGCCTCGGTGATGCCGGAGACAGAATTTTCGGAACAAAATAGCTTATTGGTTTACAATAATCTAATTCCAAAACTATTATTTCATTCTAAAAAAATAACAAGCCACAGTTTAATCGTATGATAAACCGTGGCTTGTTTTATTTAGTATGTTCAATTTTCACTGTTGAAGCAATAGCGTAAATTAGAACTACTCCAATTACGGCAATTGCAATATAACTCAGATTAACATTTTCCAGTAAGACTGCTACTGCGTTAAAAGTAAAAACTATTCCCAATAAAATTAATATAATTCCTGATTGTCTGTAATAAGGCTTTTTATTCATTGCTTCTCTTTCTTCTTTAGAAGCATACAGATAAGCGTTATTAAGCAAAAATCCTTTTTCCATCAAATGTCTGATTCCCAAAATGAAACATACAAGGGCAACAATCCCTAGGGCAACTCCACCAATAATATTTTGCATTCTATTCACCTCGCTTATTTTCTTGCTTTACAATACCATAATGACCGGTTGTTAATATATGCATTATACCAACACCCAAAATACTCATTCAAAAGTTTTTCTGCATATTTCTCTGCCTTATCAGGGTATTTATATCCTTTTATTTCAGCGGTTTTTTCTGCCAGTCTTGCAAACAATTTTTCAGTAGAAAATAACGCAGCTGTCAAATCTTCTTTATTATAGTGAGCAAAGCAGGTTTTCAAATCAGCCAAAATTTCCTTCTCAGCCCATCTGTCTAAAAAACGTCCATCATGCCATACATCAACATTATTTTTTATAGATGAATAAGCCTCTATAATCTTTAAGAGATTGTTCTTTAAATATGCATCTACACACATTTTTGCAGACCACAGTTCCCCTCGGAGAATTTTTTTAGAGGCCCATACCGTATGAAAAAAGAAATCATTTACAATATTATTAAATTCAGCTTCAGACAAATCCGAATGGAGTATCTGAGCTGAAATGTTTTCCTTAAGAAGAACTGAAAAGTTTTCCGAATCATACAAAACCTCATAGCCCCTGTTCATTACGAAAGAGGCCACTCCTTCTTTTATGGCAGATTCAAATTGTTCCGGAGTAAACACAATCATGTCTACATCCAGAGCTCCATCAAAAAGTACTCTTCTTTCCTGACCACCTCCCAGCGTAGGTTCAACGAAAGAAATCTTCACATCACCCAGTTTTTCCGGATAATCACCAAAAAGCCATTTTTCTGTATTATCTGATGCGATAATTACATCCAAATCAGAATATTCATCAGCTTTAATTACATCTCTGGTTGAAGAACCAATCAGTACAACTGCTTTAATATCTTCATCTGATTTTGCCAGAGAAATCAGCCTTTTCTTTATTTCAAAATATCTATCCATATTAACCTCCAATACACCTATCCAAAAAGGCTTTTGGCTATCTTCTCCAACTCTCTTCTTTCCTCTGTGTCATCATAGCCACTTTCTTTATCATCAATGCCTTTGACAGGATCTATATAGAAAAGTCCATCACGATTACAATAGAAAAGAATTCTCTTAACTCCGTTTATCTTAAATCTTGCCTCCGGATTACCCTCAGGATAGAGCTTTACCATCTGTATTTTGTCAGAAGACTCCGATGCAACAAAAGAAATATAATGATTTTTTGTCATATCATGATCTATGCGAATATAATATTCATCCTCAGTGCGTTCAATAAAAAGTTTATGATTCACGTCGGTTGCCTCAGGCTCCTGTGCAGTCAGAAGAACTCCATGACAATTAATAACAGCTTCTCCCATACTGTGAATCAGATTCCCGCAAATAGGACATACGTAAAACTTTGATTTCAGCATATTCGCAGATACATTTGAATTATATACTGCATTTCCTGAAATTAATTCTGTTACGGAAACAGAAAATGCTTCTGCTATAGATTCAAGTAATGTGATATCCGGATATCCTTTTGCAGTCTCCCATTTTGAAATCGTCTTATCACTCACTCCAAGCCTCTCAGCCAATTGTAATTGAGTCAGTTTATTTTTTTCGCGCAACTCCTTTATAACCGAACCTGTAACATATTGGTTCATATTCATCACCTCCAATATGATTATAATTACAAGTCACAGTTTTTTGTACCTACGCATGGTAGAGTCCTGAAATAATCTGTTTCATCCTCATCTTCCAGCCAATTATCCACATTAAGTTCTTCTAAAACAATCATTTTTTCTCCTTTCAAAGGGGAATTATTTCTCAATATATAGAGTTATCAATCTGCTTACTTAGCTCTCTCAGTTTATTGTTTAATTCATCAATATGCTTTTCAAACCACCTAAGGAGCCTTGATGCCATATTTGCCTGTTGCAAATAGATGACTCTGTTTTTGGAAATAGAATCATAATACTGTCCATAAAAATTACAAACTGATAAAAAATAAAAAAACAGATTTCCGGCATTCTGTATATCATAAGCATTTAATGATCCATATTCCATGTATTTGCAGATATAAGCAAGCAAAAAATCAATATCAATTTCTCCTTGTTTTACTTCCGGAGCCATAAAAACATACGAGCGTACAATTTCCCAAATGTACGGGTGTTTACAGGTGCTGGTCCAATCAATGATACCGTTTATTTTTTCGTTCTGCCAGATTAGCTGGGATATCATATAATCTCCGTGGGTATTGCCATAACTCAATCTGTTAATATCAAAAATATAATCCGGCATGGATTCAAGAATTCTCATATTTGAACGAATGTTGCTTACTATATCAGTGTCATTTTTGTCCATAGCCTGATGGAGAGTATCAACATAGGAATATTTCATATTTTTAGTTTTTCTGTATTTGAAAAATTCTTCACCTATACCAACCGGAATATTATCAATATCCTTCATTGCATCATGTATTCCGGCTAAAAAAGCAGCAGATTGAGCCTGCAAGTATACAGGGGCCTCATTATACTCATATGTAATACCTTCATAAAAATATTGTACCGTAAATCGTCTTCCGTTTTCATCTGCCGAAACCATTTTTCCCTGCTTATTGGGAATGAACCTGCAGGCAGGAATTCCTTTGCACAGCAGTTCCTCACATACTCTGATTTCCACATCAAGGTTATTCATCTCATTGTCGCTTGGATACTTTACTACAAATTTTTTGTCTTCTGAATATACAATATAAGTTAATCCCCCTGCACCATTACCGGATATTTCAATCGTATCAATATCAAGGTCATACAATTTATATATGCGCAATCGTAACTGTTCAAATTCCAATTGTTTCACCAGCTCAAGACGTGACATATCCATTAAATTCAATAATTCAAGAATTGGTATTGTTTCTCCCGCCAGCAATTCATTAACTGTAATGCCCAGTATCTGACACAAAGGCTCCATAAAAACTACTTCAGGTAATCCATTGCCACACTCCCACTTTGATACAGTCTTTTCACTGATTCCTAACTTTGCGGCAATATCTTTTTGCAGCAAACCTCGTTCTTTTCTGCGCTCTGCAATATATTTCCCTATTTTAATTTGATTCATTTTTTCTCCCTTCATATTATCTGGTAATATAACTTTATTTGATAAAGAAATAATAAAACATGACAATATGAATTTGAACCTACGCTCCGTAGGATTTATACTTTCCAATGCATTTCCAACAGATGTCCTATAACCTTGTATCCAATTCTATTATAAAGAGCAATGGCATTGACATTATCACCTACACAAGTAAGAGTTGCCATTTTATAGCCTTTTTCC
>JBJEJI010000061.1:0-10313 GCA_051877895.1 Lachnospiraceae bacterium
CAAACATATGATAGTACCAATGATTGCTCATGGAGGAATGAATCTGATTTCAATTATTTTTTATATAGTTACCGGATAAGGAGAGATATGGACAAGGATTATTTGATTCATCAACTTATTGAATTAGCAACACAGAATAACATTAAACTATCCGAAGAGATTCTTGGAAAGATTGTTTATATGTCGATTGTTCGTGTGGTGAGTAAAGGGGAGATTCTTCGTCAGGTTGAAGATGAAAGCAAGACTGCTGCTTTAGTATTAAATGGTATGTGCAGAGCTTTTTATGTAGATGGGGATGGAAATGATATTACAAGGGGGTTTTCGATACCAGGAACACTATGCATGGATGAAGGTCTATTCGGATACCCTGAAAGTATTGTCACATGGGAGACATTAGAAGAGACAACCCTGATGATTTTTAATGTTTCAAAAATGAAAAAAATTATTCTTGAAAATGATGAGCTTAAGAATGTATATATTATGCTTCTTGAGAACGCTCTTAGATATAAGATATACAGAGAAAATGGCTTTCTTGTAGAAAATGCAACTGAAAGATATTTACATTTTAAGAAACTTTATCCAATGATATGTGAAAAGGTTAAACAACATCATTTAGCGTCATATCTTGGGATTGCACCAGAATCATTAAGTAGAATTCGGAAAGCACTGAAAGAGAGTTAAATTGATTTTTTCTCTATACAAAGAACTCGACAGATTATACTTTGTTGATAAACATGTAAAGCTTGAAGTTGCACATAAAGACGGAATACTTAAAGGTTTTTTTGACATGAGTATTTTCTCGTATTATAGGAAAATTGACATATCTGAGGTTGTGGATAATAGTACGGAAACTCAAGGAAAAACATATTGACAAGCATCTATACATGATTTATACTATATATCGACATACATCTATATGAAGAGGTGGTTAATATGACAAGAGAAGAAGTTGCAATAATCTGTAAAGCAATGTCAGATACAAATAGACTTCGAATTATTGAAATGCTCACACAGGGAGAAAAGTGTGGATGCCATTTACTGGAAGAGTTACAAGTAACGCAGCCAACGTTGTCTCATCATATGAAGGTGCTCTCAGACTGTGGTCTGGTAAGTTCTTATAGGGATGGAAAATGGCAGCACTATTCAATTAACTGTGAAAAGTTCAAAGAATATAAGGATTATATTGCGGCTATTACTTGCTGTGGTAATAACACAAGGGACTGTTGTAGAATAAAGAATAAAAGAGAGACTGAATAGGATGCATGATATGCCGGTACAAATTGTGCCGGCTAAAAATTGAAACCATATATAGACAATAGTCTATATAAATGGGGGTAGATATATGTGGACATTTATACAAGACCAGATACTTGGCATGAAATGGTTAAGTGGATTAATTGGGAATTTATTAAATGCATTAGGATTAGATATAACAGGAAGACTAGGTGGAACCATTCAATTTTTCATCTATGATGTGATAAAGATTGTAGTTTTACTATGTACCCTGATATTTATCATAAGTTACATTCAAAGTTACTTTCCGCCGGAAAGAACAAAGAAGATACTTGGAAGATTTCATGGAACTCTCGCAAATATCATAGCAGCATTGCTTGGAACAGTAACACCGTTTTGTTCCTGCTCATCAATCCCGCTCTTTATTGGGTTTACAAGTGCCGGACTTCCGCTTGGAGTAACCTTTTCATTTTTAATATCATCACCGATGGTTGATTTGGGATCTCTTGTGCTTCTAATGAGTGTCTTTGGTGCGAAAGTAGCTTTTTGTTATGTTGTTCTTGGTCTTGTGATAGCAGTAGCAGGTGGAACACTAATTGAAAAACTGCATCTTGAAAATCAGGTAGAAGAGTTTATTCGAAATGCAAAACAGATTGATATTCCACAGACAGAACTAACCATAAAGGAGCGTTTGAAGTATTCAGCAGAGCAGGTCGCAGAAACCTTCAAAAAGGTATTTACATATATTCTTGTTGGTGTAGGTATCGGAGCCTTTATTCACAACTGGATTCCGGAAGATTTGGTTGTAAGATTCCTTGGAAATGGAAATCCATTCGGCGTCATTATTGCAACAATAGCAGGTGTTCCAATGTATGCAGATATTTTCGGTTGCATTCCGATAGCAGAAGCTTTGCTTGCAAAGGGAGCGAAGCTGGGTGTTGTTCTTTCCTTTATGATGGGTGTTACAACGCTTAGTCTGCCATCTATGATTATGCTGAAAAAAGCTATAAAACCTAAACTGTTAGGTGTATTTATAGCAATTTGTACGGTTGGAATTATCGTTGTAGGATACTTCTTCAATTCAATACAGTATCTGATTATCTAAGGGTATAAAAATATTACAGTATTATAAAGAAAAGGAGATTACAAAAATGGGTTTATTTGGATTTAGTAAGAAAGTGGAAGAGGAACCATCATGTGGATGCAACGGCCCGGTTAGCGAAGACAAAATGTTTATTGCAGAGGAAGGGTGTTGTTCATGCGGAGGAAATGGATGTAATATCAAGGTTTTAGGCGCTGGATGCAAATCCTGCCATGAACAGTATGAAAATGTAAAGAAAGCAGTTGCCAATATGGAACTTGATGCAGAAATTGAGTACATTACAGATATGGAAAAGGTAATGAGTTATGGTGTCATGAGCATGCCGGCTATTGTCGTGAATGAGCAGGTGGTATCTATGGGTAAAGTATTAAAAGCAGCCCAGGTGGAGGAACTTCTCAAAAAACCTGGATGTTAGAAGTATGGTATTCAAAATGCTGTCAGACTGATAAAAGAAATTTTAGTCTGTCAAACCATTGAATGGTGGAAATATTCAAGAAATAAAACGGCATATAGGAAGAGGCACAGACAAAAATGAAAGCGGTATACAAATTTCAGTTTGGATATATAACAATAGAATATGAGGATGAAGTTCTGTTATCTCTTATCTGTACAGAAAAAGCAGCTAATATTCCATCCGAGAGAAGCGTAATATCTGATTTTTCTAACAAGGTATTTGAACAGATTCAGGAATATTTGCAGGGAACAAGAAAGAAATTTGATGTGAACTACAAATTATCCGGAACAGAATTTCAATTGTCTGTTTGGAGAGAATTGTTGAAAATACCTTATGGTGAAACAAGGACCTACAAAGAAATTGCGCAGGCAATTGGAAATGAAGGGGCTGCAAGAGCTGTTGGGGTTGCAAACAACAGGAATCCATTGCATATCATTATTCCGTGCCATCGTGTGATCGGTACGGATGGAAGTTTAACAGGCTATGCCGGTGGTATCAGGATGAAAGAAGAATTATTAAAATTAGAAAAAAAGTGTTTGACAACCGAAATAAAAAATGATAAAGTTTTCGTAAATAAAATTCCCATGAGGGAGTAGCAGACGTATATCGTAGCAAGTCAACATACTGACCCCCTTGGTCTGGCTTGTTTTAAATTGCGAGACTCATGTATAGCTGAAACTATACGTGAGGTCCTTATATTTAGAATAATACCCAAGTATAGTTTTAATGCTGTACTTGGGTTTTTTTTACGTTCTAAAAGCGTAGTATTTGCAGGTTTGACTAAATTAATCAGGAGGTAAAAAATGTTTATTACATTGAAAAACGCAACAAAAAAGTATGGTGAAGGTGAATCGCTTATTTATGCATTGAATCATGCAAATTTAGAAATTGAGAAGGGGGAGATTTGTGTAATTTTAGGACCGTCCGGATCCGGCAAATCCACCTTACTTAATATGCTTGGAGGCCTGGACCACTTGGATGAGGGAGAAATTATTGTAGGAGAGAGAAATATTTCAGATTACAAAAACAATAAACTTACAGAGTATCGTAAGGAAGATGTTGGGTTTGTTTTCCAGTTTTATAATCTGATTCCTGATTTGACGGTGGCTGAGAATATAGAAGTTGTATCAGATATTGCAGAGAATCCGTTGAATATTGATGAAGTATTGGAAGCAATGGGAATGGAAAAATATCGTTACCGTTTTCCGAAAGAACTTTCCGGCGGTCAGCAGCAGCGTGTTGCCATTGCGAGGGCAATTATTAAAAATCCAAAGCTTTTGTTATGTGATGAGCTGACAGGAGCCTTAGATACCAAATCCTCCAAAACCGTTTTGGAGTTCATTGAAAAGATTAATAAATTATATAAAACGACAACGGTTATTATTACCCACAACGAAGCAATTGCCAAAATGGCCGACCGCATCATTTATATTAAAGACGGAAAAGCGCAGGAAAACAGAAAAAATACCGAAAAGATATCAGCTTCGGAATTGGAACTTTAACGGAGGACGATTATGAAGTTAAATAAAAGATATTCTCGGAGTATTAAAAGCAATTTATCGTTTTATGTTTCTTCAACGGTTTTAACGATAATGACATTATTTCTTTTTTTTATGATGAACATTGCCGGTAGCGCAATTTGGGAGTTCGGTGATGATTTTTTTGAAACACAGAATCTTGAACATGCCAATTTTACAACATATCGGCCGATTTCAGAAGAGGAGATAGAAGAACTGGAAGAAGACTATTCGGTAAACTTAGAAGTACAGTATTATAGCAATATTGAGACCGATGGTGTGACTGCCAGAGTTTTTAAAAAGACAAATGAAATCAATCTTTACAGCGTGACAGAAGGAAAAGATGTAGCATCAAATGACGAGATTATTATTTCCGAAGGGTATGCTGACTTTAACAAAATCTCTTTAGGGGATCAAATTAAAATCAGAGATAAATCATATACCATAACGGGATTCTTTCAGAGACCGGATTATTTATATATGCTTCAGAATGAAGGGGATTCATATAAAAATGTCACCACCTTCTATCTTGCTTATGTGACTGATGAGGAGTATGAAAATATAGGTGGAGATAACTGTCTGTATCTTGTCCGTTATGAGGAAGATAATCAGGCTGATTTCCGCAAGGCAGTCAATGAAAAATACTATATGCGTACCTACATATCGGCACAGGAAAATATGCGAATCGATATGGTAAAGATGCAGGCGAAAATGTTTACCCAACTCTCTTATATTATTCTTGTAGTGATGCCGCTGATTGTAGTAGTACTTGTAAGTATTGTTATTAATCGAAAGGTAAAATCTGAACAGAGATTAATCGGCACATTAACCGCACTTGGTTATAAAAAGGGTAAATTAATGCTTCATTATGCAGGTTTTGCCATGATTCCCGGATTGTTTGGCGGAATCTTTGCAGTCATTTTTGCAATGAAATTTGCACAATCTTTCGGTGAAGTGTGTCTGGCGGATTATGAACCTATGCGAATAGAATGTAATCTTGATCCTATAGCCGCGGTGATAGCTATTATCGTACCTACGGTAATGTATGTGCTTGCGGCAATGTATTCGGTCCATAAATTATTAAAGAAAGATACGGTACTTCTTTTAAACGGAAACTCAGAACAAGGCGAAAGAAGCTATAAAAATATACTGGTTAAAAACAAGATATCTTTCCGTGTCAAGTATGCAATGCGTTCTTTGATTGGTAATCCGACAAGAACATTTGTGGTACTTTTGGGCATTTTTCTGGGGAGTTATATTGCACTTTTGGGATACAGCTTTTTGGATACCATGGATAACACAAAGCAAAACATGGTTGATAAAATGGGTAGCTTTGAATATCAGTATGTGTTGAATGAACCTGTAGAGGGTAATCCCTATGGTGGCGAATCGGTAATCATGTCTACAATGGAAAATAGGGAAGGAGAGCAGTTCAGCATTATCGGAACCACAGATGCCAATCCATATTTGCAACTGAAGGATGTTGAGGGAAATGATATTAGTCTTGATGACGGATACTATGTTACCAGTATTATGGCATTGTTACAGGATGTTCAGACCGGGGATGAAATGATAATCTGCAACCCGTTGACTTTGGAAGAATTTGAAATCACCGTTGCAGGAATTATAGACAATGATATGCAGAATGCATTATTCAGCAACCGGGAAAAGGTTGCTAAGATAATGAGTATAGATGAAGATATCAGCAATGTGGTGATAAGTGATGTGGAACTGGATATTCCGGATTCTAAGATTATTCAAACCATTAAAAAGACCGATACCGAAGAGCAATTTCAGAATATTTCAAATCAAATGAATATTATGGTATATTTATTGGTCGGAATAGGTGCAATCATCTGTGTGGCATCTATTTATGTAGCAGTTAATATGCTGGTATCAGAGAACCGTTCGAATATATCTATGTTAAAGGTATTGGGCTATAAGGACAATAAAATTAATCGGATTGTATTAAATGTAAATCACATATTATTGCCGATTGAATTTTTTCTGAGTATTCCGTTGGTTTTTGCATCCGTTAACTGGTTTATGGTTTTCCTGGCTGAATTTATGGGCGTTTTGCCTAAGGCCTATGTGGCACCAGTGAGTTTTGTTTAT
Source organism: Lachnospiraceae bacterium (assembly GCA_051877895.1). Lineage (GTDB taxonomy): Bacteria > Bacillota > Clostridia > Lachnospirales > Lachnospiraceae > UBA3775. Next base: position 6,422 of record JBJEJI010000061.1, read on the forward strand.
ACAGCTGTTTTGGTGTGTTTCAGTTACTTTGGTTCACTGTTTTTTTTAAGACGCAAAGTCTCCAAGGTGGATATGGTGGAAAGTCTTAAAGGAAATCGAGAATAAATATCATCCGTGAGATGAAAAATAATATAATTGTTTTTTGGGGTTGACAGTGCTATAATACCAGAATAAGAAATTATGCACATAAGAAAAAGGGTGTTAGGAGGAAATACTGTGAAAACTTGTCCATATTGCGGAATAACTTTGGAAGATGATATGAAGTGGTGTTATTCTTGCGGAAAACAGCAGCCTGAAGTGCCGGTGAGATCACAGGTGCAACCACAGCAGATGCAGTTTCAGCAGGTGCAACCACAGCAGAAACAACCACAGCAGATGCAGTTTCAGCAGGTGCAACCACAGCAGAAACAACCACAGCAGATGCAGTCTCAGCAGGTGCAACCACAGCAGAAACAACCACAGCAGATGCAGTTTCAGCAGATGCAACCACAGCAGATGCCTGCACAGGGCTTTATGGGACAACCGGGACAGCCGGGTAAGCCTAAAAATAAAAAAACCGGAATTATTATAGCAGCAATAATCTCAGTTTTAGTACTTGCGGTAGTTATTTTAGCAGTAATCTTTTTTATTAATTCTAATAAAAGTGAAGATGATGACGATGAAGATGATAGTTCAAATAAAAAACAGACTTCAGCATCAGGTTCATATGAAGATACAATAGATGCAATTATTACATGTCTGAGTAATGATGACTTTGATTCTTTCTCGAAATTGTGTTTGAAGACCAGTAGTGAAGATTTTATTGAGTGGGTGTATGATGAATTAAGGTTGGTAGAAAATTATTCTGATTATGAGATTGTTGATGTATATATCATGACTGAAACGCTTGATGGCGATGAACTTGAGGAATACATTGAGGAATTGGAAGATGAGTATGATGTTCCGGTAGATGATTTAGCCACTATACAGGTGATATTTGAAGATGATGGAGAATGTACAATTCCTTTATTAAAAACAAAAGGAAAATGGTATTTATTTGATGACTGATCTCAAATTTGTTTAAATTAGGGTATAATCCTCTCAATACTTTGCCTCATTGATTATATAGCCGGTATCCCCATTGACCATTCCATTTCTGACTTTCAAAAAGGCACTGTTGGAGTATAGATTCATGGCTGGAAAGAGTTTTATGCGTCAGAAAAAGCCGGTCAAAGACGGAGAAATGGAGTTTTATGGATAAATTGAGTAAGGCAGCCACATATATAAAGGAAAATCGTGTGAACAAAGAAGAGTTGCCTGTGTTCCATGTTGCACCGGAATGCGGATGGATGAATGATCCCAATGGATTTTCTGTCTATCAGGGAAAGATACATTTGTTTTATCAGTTTCATCCTTATAGTAAAGTCTGGGGACCTATGCATTGGGGACATTGTGAAACGTCGGACTTTATAAAATGGACAGAGTTACCTGTTGCTTTGGCTCCCGATCAGGACTACGACGAATTCGGATGCTTTTCCGGTTCGGGAATAGAAACAGCAGTCGGACATCTTTTGGTTTATACCGGAGTAATGGAAAAAGAATTTAACGGAGAGAAGACTACATATCAGAACCAGTGTCTGGCGGTTGGAGACGGAAAGAAATATACCAAAATAGAAAAAAATCCTGTTGTAACAGGCGATATGCTTCCGGAAAGCTTCAGCAGGGAACATTTCAGAGATCCAAAAATCTGGAAAGAAGATGGTAGCTACTATATGGTAGTTGGGAACAGGACAAAAGAAGGAACCCCACAGGTTGTTTTGTTCGGTTCTGAAGATATGACAACATGGCATTATATTTCTGTGCTGGCAAAAGACAATGAGGGAAAACTTGGAAGTATGTGGGAATGTCCGGATTTTTTCTGTTTAGACGGGAAATATGTGCTGATTGCATCACCACAGGATATGTGTGCAGACGAAGAATTTCACAATGGAAATAATGCAGCGTACTTCCTGGGTGAATACAACCGGAGCAAACATGAGTTTGATTATCATCAGGTATATTCATTAGATGATGGTTTGGATTTTTATGCACCACAGACCATGCTTGCACCGGATGGAAGACGTATTATGATCGGCTGGATGCAGTCCTGGGATTCTAATATTCGTCCGGTGGATCAGAAATGGTCTTGTATGATGACACTGCCCAGAGAACTGAAAATAATGAACGGAAGGATTTTACAGAGCCCTGTACATGAAATAGAGAATTACTACACTAATCCGATTCGTTATGACAACAAAGAGATTACAGGTAAATGTCAGCTGCCGGAAGTAAAAGGGCGTGTTTTGGATTTGACAGTTGAGATTTTACACGGTGATTACAGGGAGTTTACTATATCTTTTGCACAAAACGAACTTTTTAAAACAAGCCTAAAATATTATAAGGAAAAGAACATATTAGAACTAGACAGGACATATTCAGGGATGGTTCGCGATACCATAGGTCTTAGGAGAGTGAAAATTAAGAACCCGAAAGAAAGACTGAAACTTCGACTGATTTTAGATAAGTATTCTGCAGAAGTATTTGTAAATGATGGTGAGCAGGTTCTTAGTTCAACCTTCTACACGCCACCGGAAGCTGAAGGAATCAGTTTTGAATGTGACGGAACAGCGGTAATAACAATTCGAAAATATACAATTTCAGTATTTTTGCCCTAACAAGGGTTCGAAAAGCAGCATACATAAAAAATTGAGGACTTCTGAACAGGAGTAAATACAGATTAAAATACCCAGTGGCTTCTGGGAGAAAGGGAAATCCAATTCTATTAAAAGACTATTGGATTATATGTACATACATGGACATCAGGATACTTCGGTATTTCTTGACCGTGGCAAAAGAACAGAATTTTACGAGAGCTGCAGAGCAGTTGAATATTACACAGCCTACGCTTTCAAGACAGCTTGCTGCGTTGGAGGAGGAACTTGGAACAGCTCTTTTTATAAGAGGAAGCCGTAATATTACTCTTACGGAAGCGGGGATTTTATTAAAACGAAGGGCCTTGGAAATCATCGAACTGGAAGAAAAAACGCTGAATGAAATCAGTGTAAGGGATGACCTGATAGAAGGGACTGTAACAATCGGTTGTGGTGAGTTTGCTGCTGTTGAAATATTAGCTGAAATTTGTAAGATATATAAGGAAAAATATCCGATGGTGCAGATTGTGTTACATACAGCAACAGCAGATGAGGTATATGAAATGATGAATCAGGGTCTGGTGGATATGGGGCTGTTTATGGAACCTGTCAACACGGAAGGGCTGGATTATATCAGGATTATGGAAAGCGATTACTGGGTTGTTGGCATGAGACCGGACGATCCTTTGGCGGACAAAGAATATATCACAAAAAACGATCTTGTAGATAAACCACTTATTCTTCCCAGAAGACGGAATGTGCAGAGCGAACTTGCAAACTGGTTTGGCAGGGATTTCAACAAGCTTCATATCTCCTTTACCAGTAATTTGGGAACAAATGCCGGTGTCATGGCTATGCATGGACTGGGATATCCGGTTTCCATTGAAGGTGCCGCCAAGTATTGGAGAGAGGATTTGCTGATTCAAAGAAGGCTGTATCCGGAAATAACGGCAAGTACTGTAATTGCATGGAGAAGGAATATCCCATATTCATTAGCAATGAATAAATTTATAGAGGAAGTCAATGCCTTTCAGGCATAGAAAATAATTTAATATAGGCATTAGACATAATTTGATGTTGCGGAATATAATAGATGTGTAAAGTATGAGAAACAAGTACTTTGCACATTTTTTACTTCCTGTTAATCAATGCAGATAGGAAGTAATGAGTGGGAAATGTAAGGAAAAATACTTTACAAATTTATTTGATGACAAGGAGAAATA
>JBJEJI010000062.1:0-2601 GCA_051877895.1 Lachnospiraceae bacterium
TTCTGCCTGAAGCTTTGCTTCTCTTTCCTTTAATGCCAACGCTGTCTTCTTTTCTTCAATCTTCTCTTCAATAATGTTTCTTACTTCATTGACCATCTGTCCGACTTTTGGTCTCTCTTCCGGTGAAACGTCCTTCATGGATTTAAGAACGGTTGTAAGTTCACCTTTTTTTCCGAGATATTCTACACGGATTTCATTTAAAGCCTCAGAATCAGTACAAGCATCAAGCTTTGCAAGTGCTGAAGTTTTTATGGCCTCAAGTTTCTCTTTCATTGTTTTTCCTCCATACTGATTATTTAAACTAAAAAAAGCTCCATCCCAAAAAGGGACGGAGCGTTAGCTTCGCGGTACCACCCAGTTTCCCGTAATCTACGGGCACTCTGTTCCGACTTAACGCGTCAGACACGTCTGCCCTACTTGCAGTGTTTCAGGCAGCTGCTCCGGTGGGAAAGTAGACTAATATCTGAACTGAAAGGAACTTACAGCCGATGATTCCTTCTCTCTGACAGAAGATAATAGTTTCAGAACACCTTCATCGCAATTTGGGTCTATTTTATCAATTACTACTGTAAATGTCAACCACCAAGAAAAGTAATTTAAAAATTATTTTTCTGAAGAATAATTATATAGATTTCCTCCCGGGAAGTAGTTTTGCAATATCTCTCCGTAGGAAAGTCCGGCCTCTGCCATGGCTTTGGCTCCGTTCTGGCTCAGTCCCACACCATGACCGTAGCCACCTCCACGGATTACTACGCTTTCATCCACTACATCCACATAGAAAAAGCCGCTTGGAAGTAGTGACATACCCTGGTTTTTAGTACCGTCAGATAATTTTACAGTAAGCCCTTTTGGAGCAAGCAGCTGTCTGATTGCCGACTGATAGGAAATCTTTATTGTGTGTTCCGAGCCTGTAATAACAAGCTCTGTTACTATGCCTGATTCACCTCTTCCTGTAACTTCCATGTCTTTCAGTATTCCGATTGAGCTAATTTTTTTCTCCACGTAAGTTCCGTTTTCCCAAACCTGGATTTTGTTTCCAAAGGCGTCAATTGTTCCTGACAGTCTGTCATTTATGACTTGTGCATAGTCTTCACAGCTTTCATCCATAGCCCATCTGTACCAAGGGAAATCACTGTCAAAGGTTTTAACGGTTTCTTTCACAGTTATATCCTCAAACCGGTATGTTATACATTCCCCGTCAATAAAATCTCTGAATGCTTTTTCATCCGAAAGCGGAGTCTTCTCCAACTTATCAATAGAAAATTCTGTATCCATTGCTACAGCAAATACCTGCTTTGTTTTTTCAGAGACTGCATTTTCCAATAAATATAAGTTTGACATATAAAAGGCACTTTCATCTCCTGCCCACACCTCATCAATACCTGCACCACTGCCACATGAGGTTGAATAATAATAGGTTTTCAGTATTTCTCCTTCACCCATAAGCACTTCCCCACAGGTTTCGTCCACTGCATTTATGACACTCTCACTTTCCACCTGATTGTTATAAACCTGACAATTGGTGCTGTCATCTATATGGGCTCCTAATGCATCATAACTGCTGCCTGCCATTTGTTTATAAACAAAACTTCTGGCACATACAGCCTGTGCCTTCAAAGCTTCAGCCGGATAGGAGGAAGGCATTTCACTTGGTACAACTCCGTAAAGATAGCTTTCCACCGGTAGCTCGTTTATAATTGTAAAGCCCTTATCAGTATTGGTTATAATTATATTACCTCTGTAATATGGTGTTGCACCATTTCTTTCAATACTGCTAATGCCAATTTTACCCGCTTCGCAGGTGACAGTAACACTCTTTCCTATTGGGAGACTCTCATTATCAAAAACCACTTCTGTTCCATTATCATATGTACCTGTTCCAAAATCTGTTCCATCTGAGTATGTAACAGTTAACTGCTCTTCACCGCATACCATAACAGAGTCATGATATAAGGATTCAAATCCCGTTGTGTTAAGCAGTACCCTCACATTGTCAGATATCCTTTTCTGTGGTATGGCAGCCTGTATTTTATCATCACACAGAATAAACTCTACACTTTCATATCCAAGAAGTATTTCTTTACTGTTTTTAATTTCCTTTGCATCCTCCAGTATAAATATGTTGAAATCCTCAGAAAGCTGCAGACTGCCATATTCTTTTATTTCAATACTATCCTCCATTACTGATGTTACACTTCCGCTGATACGGGATGTTTTCACTGTAATGGCTGTAACCAGTTCACCGATTGAAGTAATATCTGCCACCTCACCTACAATGTTTTCTTCCACAGGAGAACTGAGCCGCATATTTTTTACTCCTTTTGTAGATAAAAAGCTGATTTCATCTCTTGTGTTGTTTAAAATATAAACATTTACAAACCGGATTTCATCCCTATCCTCGGTGCTGTGCTCAGCGGTTGCAGCCAGTACCATGATACGGTGATGCTTTACAGAGGCAATCATTAATGCAACCACACCAATACAGGTTATTAGGAAGATACAGATTGCAAGTAGAATACGTTTAAGACGTCTGTGAGCCATAACCCTCTCCTTTATAATAATAAAAAGAGCACAGAAGCTTTCTTCTGTACTCTTTCTTTT
>JBJEJI010000063.1:0-10208 GCA_051877895.1 Lachnospiraceae bacterium
ATGAAATCATCCTTAAGTTCAAGTTCTTCAAAGGGTTTTACGTTATTGTTCATTTTGTTCTCCTTTAGTATAAAATGAAAAATAAATGATGTCAATAAATTTTGCTTATTTACAGGTCTCGTAAATTTTTTACATTCATTGGTTGTATACTAACATTTTCATTTTCAAAAAACTATTGATAAAATATATGAATTCGTATATAAATTCTTTTGCAAAAAAAACAAAACATCACCGTATTATGCAAGTGATGTTAAGTAAATTAATATAAAAAATACTGTATTAATTTGTTGTTTTTTACAATAAGTTTTACCATCGTTTTCTGTATACACTGGGACTGACTCCCTCCACCTTTTTAAAAATTCTGGAGAAGTAGTAAAGTGGCTCAATGCCACATTCCATACCCACTTCTTCAATGGACTTATCCGTAAAACGGAGCAGCTTTTTGGCATGAGTGATTCTTGTCTGTAAAAGATAATTGTTTATTGAGGTGCCAAACTGGTCTTTGAAAAGTCTTGTCAGGTAGAATTTACTTATAAAGAACTTTTCTGATAATTCTTCAAGTGTAATTTTGTCGGTATAATTGTTATCAATATATGATTTGATTTCCTGCAAATCCTTTCTTTTTGTATTTGAATACCTGTTATCCGGGTTCCAGCTTTCTTCCATTGACAAAGTTAAAAGAGAAGTTAGTTTTTCATTTATTCTCATATCTCTAATATAGTCTGCTGAATTGGCAAGCTCGTAAATATTTTCCAAGATTTCTGAAAACTTGTTCAGGTTTTCCGGATGGAAGCAGGGACGTCCCCCACGCTCTGTATATTTATTGTAAATGTCGGATACGTTCGGGCCGTTAAAATGAACCCATTTAAGCTGCCATAGCCTGTCAGTGGAACTTTTGTGGTAATACTGTTTTCGGCAGTCAATAAAGATGCAGTCCCCTGCCGAAAGATTATACCGAGTGCCGTTATACTGCAGTATTCCTTCACCGGAAATAACTATAAAGAACAAAAAAGAATTCAGATTTTCACGTTTTGAAATGTGTGATTTCTGAGCTGCAAGAGCACCGGTTTCCTGAAGATGTATCAGACTTTTTTTAGCAAATTCTGACGGAGTATATAGAATGCGGCTGGATTCCACCAGATCGCCATGGAACAGCGGTTCCTTTATTGAATCAATCATAATAAGCTCCTGTGTTTGTTTTTAACCATTATAGCAAAAATAAAATAATAAAGCAATATAATGCAAATATTGTTCAATATATGTTATTTTATTTAAATATTTACCGTGTTAAAATAATACAAATTTATGTGTTACTAATTTATACAGATTTACTGGATTTATATCTGCAGGCTACTGTAAGCTTTACATTTGACAGTAGAACTATTAGAAAGTTATAATATGAATTAGATTGCCTGGGAGGATTAATATGTCTAAAAAAGCATTAATAACAGGTATTAATGGTCAGGATGGTTCTTATCTTGCAGAATTTTTATTGGGAAAAGGCTATGAGGTACACGGAATTATTCGTCGTGCATCTATTTCCAATACTGCTCGTATTGACCATTTATTAAATGTAAATGCCATTACATTACATGACGGAGATTTAACTGATTCATCTTCATTGATTCGCATCATCGGAATGGTTCAGCCGGATGAAATTTATAATCTTGCTGCACAGAGTCATGTTCAGGTGTCCTTTGATGTACCGGAATATTCCGGTGATGTTGATGCCCTTGGGGTTCTTCGAATTTTAGAAGCAGTTCGTATTCTTGACCTTAAAAATAAAACAAGGATTTATCAGGCTTCCACTTCCGAACTATATGGTAAAGTAGAGGAGATTCCTCAAAAGGAAACCACTCCATTCCATCCTTACAGTCCATATGCTATTGCAAAGCAGTACGGCTTCTGGATGACAAAAGAATACAGAGAGGCTTATGGAATGTTTGCTGTAAACGGCATTCTTTTCAATCATGAATCTGAACGTCGTGGTGAAAATTTTGTAACAAGAAAAATCACTCTTGCTGCAGGACGTATTGCAGAGGGACTTCAGGACCACCTTGAACTTGGTAACATGGATTCTCTTCGTGACTGGGGCTATGCAAAGGACTATGTTGAATGTATGTGGCTTATTATGCAGCAGGATAAGCCTGAAGATTTCGTAATAGCTACAGGGATTCAGCACACAGTAAGAGATTTTACTGAAAAGGCATTTGCAGCTAATGGAATTACTCTTCGTTTCGAGGGAGAAGGCATGGATGAAAAGGGCTACGACGTGGCAACAGGCAGGATGCTTGTGTGCGTAAATCCACAGTGGTTCCGTCCAACAGATGTTGACAATCTCCTTGGTGACCCAACTAAGGCTAAAACAGTTCTTGGATGGAATCCGCAGAAGACAAGCTATGGAGAGCTTGTCCGTATCATGGCTGAGCATGACAGAATGCTTGCAAAGAGAGAAAAGGCTCTGCAGGCAGGAGGTTGTTTATAATGATGGATAAAAATGCAAAAATATATGTAGCAGGACATAACGGCATGGTTGGCTCTGCAATTGTAAGAGAGCTTAAACGTCAGGGCTACGAAAATATAATTACAAGAACCCACAAGGAACTGGATTTATGCCGTCAGGATGATGTTGAACAGTTTTTTACCCGGGAAAAACCTGAGTATGTTTTTCTTGCAGCAGCAAAGGTCGGAGGTATTGTAGCTAATTCCGAGGCTCTTGCTGATTTCATGTATGAAAACATGATTCTGGAAATGAATGTTATTCATTCTGCATGGAAAAACGGTTGTAAAAAGCTTGAATTCCTTGGAAGCAGCTGTATCTACCCAAGAATGGCACCACAGCCTATGAAAGAAAGTTGTCTGCTGACTTCCGAACTTGAAAAGACCAACGAGGCATATGCCCTTGCAAAAATCTCCGGACTTAAATACTGCGAGTTCTTGAACCGTCAGTACGGAACAGATTATATCAGTGTAATGCCTACTAATCTTTATGGACCAAATGACAATTATCATCCAACCCACAGTCATGTGCTTCCTGCATTAATCCGCCGTTTCCATGAGGCCAAGGAGTCAGATGCTGCCTATGTAACCTGCTGGGGTGACGGGAGCCCGCTTCGTGAGTTTTTATATGTAGATGACCTTGCTAATCTTTGTGTGTTCTTAATGAACAATTACAGCGGAAACGAAACTGTAAATGCAGGTACAGGTAAGGAACTTACAATTAAAGAACTGACCGAGCTTGTTGCAAAGGTTGTTGGTTACACCGGAGAGATCCGCTGGGATACATCAAAACCTAATGGAACTCCAAGAAAGCTTTTGGATGTTTCCAAGGCTGAAAATCTCGGATGGCACTATATGACCGAACTTGAAGACGGCATACGCCTGTCCTATGAGGACTTTTTGAATAATCCTGTTAGGGCGGAGCGATAAAATGATTTATGCCTGTAGGTAAATTCACCACAAATAGTTTTTGGTATAAGAAATCAGTAAAGTTCCGGTAAGCTTGAGAGAATAATAACAGGAGCAGTGTGTATATGAACATAATTTTATTGTCCGGTGGTTCCGGCAGACGTTTATGGCCTTTATCTAATGAGGTGCGTTCCAAACAGTTCATCAAAATCTTCAAAAAAGAGGATGGCAGCTATGAGTCTATGGTGCAGCGTGTATATCATCAGATAAAAAAGGTTGATCCGGAGGCTAATGTAACAATTGCAACCAGTAAAACTCAGATTTCAGCCATTCAGAACCAGCTTGGAAATGAGGTTGGTATTTCTGTTGAACCTGCACGCCGTGACACATTTCCGGCCATAGTGCTTGCAACAGCTTATTTGAAAGATGTACTTGGAATAAACCCGGAAGAACCTGTGGTTGTATGTCCGGTGGATCCCTATGTTGACGACAGTTATTTTGAATGCTTCAAAATACTTACAGCACAGGTAGAAGAGGGAGAGGCTAATCTGGTGCTTATGGGAATAAAACCTACATATCCAAGTGAAAAGTATGGTTACATAATCCCTCAGTCAGACAAAGAGATTAGTTTTGTTTCACGCTTCAAGGAAAAGCCTGATGCAGAGAGTGCAAAGGAATATATCAGCCGGGGTGCACTTTGGAATGGTGGCGTTTTTGCTTATAAATTACAGTATGTTCTTGATATAGCTCATAGTATGATTGATTTTAACGATTACAATGATTTGTTTTCAAATTACGAAAATCTTCAGAAGATTTCATTTGACTATGCAGTAGTTGAAAAGGAAGAAAAAATACAGGTTGTAAAGTACGAAGGAGAGTGGAAAGACATTGGTACCTGGAACACTCTCACTGAGGCAATGACGGAAGAGTGCATTGGAAATGCATTTATGAATGAAACCTGTAAAAATGTCAGTGTGGTAAACGAACTGGAAATTCCGGTGCTTGCCATGGGCCTTTCAAATGTGGTTATTTCCGTCAGCCCTGATGGTATCCTTGTATCAGACAAAGAACAGTCCAGTTATATGAAGCCTTTTGTTGAACACATCAGCGGACAGGTTATGTTTGCTGAAAAATCCTGGGGAAATTACAGGGTACTGGATGTTGAAAAGGAAGCGCTTACAATTAAGGTTACATTAAATCCCGGACACTGCATGAACTATCACAGTCATAAAAATCGTGATGAGGTCTGGACAGTAATTGAAGGAGAGGGACGTATTGTAATTGACGGAGCAGAAAAGACAGTAAAAGCCGGTGAAGTAGTTAAGATGCCTGCCGGCTGTAAACATACAATAATTGCCCACACCGAATTAAAACTCATTGAAGTGCAGTTGGGAAAGGACATTACCGTCTACGATAAAGAAAAACATACCAGCCTTTATTAGTAATTTTCATCTTCTCTATATCTAATCTAACAGGGAGTCCGCTTGCGGACTCCGGCGTCTTGCGCAATCGCTAAAGCGATTTTACATTATATGCGTGAGTGCGCATCAACGCGGGGCGTTTTTTATTGTATAGGAATGAAGTTTCTTATGCAATAAAAAATAAACCGCAGTGTTCGTGCACTACGGTTTATTTTTTTACTCTATTTCGTATTCCTTGTATAGAGCATCTAAATTATCAAGATTATTCAAATCATCGATTCGATTATCAGCCATAAGACATTTAACCAGCCTTTTCATTTTATTTTCTGTGTTTATGATGCCTTCTTCACGGCCTTCTTCACGGCCTTCTTCACGGCCTTCTTCACGGCCTTCTTCACGGCCTTCTTTGCGGCCTTCTTCAAGCCCTTCTCTATATCCTTCCTGCATCTTTTCTTCAAATGCCAAATTTAGATACATATAGTCCCGCCTCCATTTTTCGTTCCTTCTGACGGATTGTACCTCTTTTTCCAAAGCTGCCGTATACTCATTATTAACCTCTCCATGGTCAATGTAAAGCAGTAGTTCTCTCAATCCGGAAGGAAGATTTTCCATGATACCTTTTGTGTTTAAAATAATCTTTGATGTTCCGTCTGCCAGTAATATTTTTGGCTCTTCTTCGCAGATGTTTTTAAAACTATATACTGCGCGGTTTTCCCCAAACATATCAAATGTACAGACGAAAATAATTATACAGTTTGGAAGTTTATTATAACTGGTTCCTTTATCAATTAGATTTAAATCAATCATTCCCTGATAATACCTGGAACGCCTTGGTATATTATATGAATTAGTTGTCTGCATTTCTATGTTATACACGGTTCCTTCGTCATCATCCACATAAACATCAAGACGGACACTTTTCGCATCCAAAGTCAAGTCAATTATTTTCTGCTTTTCAGGGTATTCGATTTTTTTGATTGAAATGTTAAGTACAGTTTCGAGAAATTGTTTGCAAAATTCCGGATTTCGCATAACAACCCCAAACATGAAATCATCCTTAAGTTCAAGTTCTTCAAAGGGTTTTACGTTATTGTTCATTTCTGTTCTCCTTTAGTATAGAATGGTATTTTAATGATGTCAATAAATTTTCTGGTTATAAATTCAATAATAATCCTAGACTTGAATAATTTTTAACTAAAAAATATGACAGACTAGAAAAGCATGTAACAGCTTTTAGATTCGTCAGCTGCAAAAGAAGTGTTGGTTGTATGCTATCAGATTTTATAGTAAAAAACTATTGGCATAATATCTGAATCTGTATTTTGGTTTTTTTATAAAAATATGCAATACCATATGATATTGAAATTGAGATATGGGCAATTATTATAAAAAAATTATATTATAATTGTATATTTTTATTAATGATAATTTTCTGTTCCTTAATTATTTTTAAGGAAATATTAAAGGAATATGACTTGTAATTAAACCATGATATGCATTATCATGTATAACATAACAAGTGAATATTTTTATGTGGATAAAACAGTGGGATTAAATATTGTTTTGATATAATATTATTTGTTAACTGTGAGTCTGCGTTCAGGAGGATAAAATGAACACTATACTTATATGTGATGATGACAAGGACATTGTTAATGCAGTTGCCATATATCTTAAGGGTGAGGGATATCAGGTAGAAAAGGCCTACAATGGAAAAGAAGCATTAGAAAAGGTACAGGCAAATAAGGAAATAAACCTTGTGATTCTTGATGTTATGATGCCGGTGATGGATGGACTTACGGCCTGCAATGCAATTCGTGAAATCAGTAACATCCCAATTATTCTGCTTACCGCAAAGAGTCAGGATGCCGACAAAATCATTGGTCTTAATATCGGTGCTGATGATTATGTTACCAAGCCATTTAATCCTGTTGAGCTTATTGCAAGGGTCCGTTCCCAGCTTAGACGTTTCATGACTCTCGGTGGGGGCTCTGCATTGCAGACAGAAAAGGTTGTTGGTGATATTGTTATGGATGATCTTGCAAAAAAGGTTATGGTAAATGGAGAGGAGATTACACTTACACCTACTGAGTATGGAATACTGAAGGTTCTTATGGATAAACCGGGCAAGGTTTGTTCACCGAAGGAAATATATAAAGAAGTATGGGCAGGTGATCCTTATGGCGCCGAAGGTACCATTGCTGTACATATCAGACATTTGAGAGAAAAGATAGAAGTTGATCCTGCAAATCCAAGATATATAAAGGTTATGTGGGGCCAGGGATATAAGCTGGAGGGCTGATTAAAAATATGGATTACAGTGTTAAAACAAAGGCAAAACTTGTTCTTGGATGTATGATTTCCTGGCTTATATTTGCATCCTCGGCATTAATCATATTTTTCATGGTTTATTCCGGTATCATGACAGGTGGATATTCTTTCGCATGGAAGAAATATCTCAATGAAAAAACTTACGAAGACGCCATGGAAGTAATGGGCACTTATTGTTGGGATTATTATAATTCCAAGAAAAACAATTATAAATTTGACTATAACTATTATGACAGAGAGTACAGCCCTGAAAACTCTAATTTCAGATTTACCTGTGTTTCAAATGGAGAGGATAATCTTCCGGGTTATTATTATGCTGATGAAAAAAAGCAGTTTACAAAAACCTATGACTTGCAGTTGTATATAGATTATGGTTCTGACAACAAGTTTTATTATTTCAACAGCTACGATGAAAAAGAAGAATTTCTAAAGACAATAGAAGGTACTGTAAGCAGTTATGAAGTGTCGGAAGAAATTGATGATGACGGCTCATCAGGCTATTATGTTACTGTGTATAACAGTAATTCCGAAATGATTAACATAACAATGCAGGTATATATCCCTTCAAACATTTCAGCAATGGATGAGTATTATTATATTAGCACCTGCTATTCCATTCTGGATGATTTTAAGCTTTTGTTTGTTTTTGCCGCAATTGTTTCTGCATTCTTTTTGGTATTCTTTAATGTTAAACTTATAAATCGTGCCGGAAGGAAAAATGGCAGCGATGTAATTGTAGAAAATAGTATGGACAAGGTTCCATATGATATTTTCACCATACTTGTACTTGGAACTTCTGTTGCTATATGTTTATTTATGGTTAAAATCGCTTTTAAAAGCCCGGATAACCTGCTTTACCTTATCGGTTATTTATTTAACATTTTTTTATGTCTCTCCATAATGGGACTTTTACTTCTGGAATTTGTATATTCCACAGTTGTCAGAGTAAAAAAAGGAAACATTTTTTCACATACGCTTATTTGCATGATAGGATCCGGCATAGCATCAGGATGCAGAAAGATTGGAACAGCAATTAAAAATGTTAAATCATATAAAAAAGCAGCCATTGCATTTGGAATATTTGACTTGATTCTTACTGTACTTGCGGTTTTTATGACGATTTATGACAGTTATTATGATATTATGATTATATATTTCATAATATTTGCTGTGGTCATGATTGGATTAGTAATTTTTGAGGCTTGTGTGGTATACAGCATTTATCTTTTGCAGACTTCCTGTGAAAAAATTGCTGATGGAGATTTTGAGCATAAAATTGATGATAAGCATATTTTAAAATCCTTTAACGGCGTAGCAGAGTCAATTAATAAAATAGGCGATGGCATGGATAAAGCACTGAAGGATAAAATTAAAAGTGAGCATTTTAAAACAGAGCTTATTACAAATGTTTCACACGATATAAAAACACCACTCACATCCATTATCACATATGTAAATCTTCTTCAAAACAGCAAGGTATCGGGAGAAGAAGCAACAGAATATCTGGATGTACTTGAAAGACAGTCCGGAAAACTGAAAAAGCTGATTGAAGATTTGGTTGAGGCAAGTAAGGCATCAACCGGGAACCTTAAACTGGAATATTCAGTTATGGATATTGGCATATTAACCGAACAGGCAGTAGGCGAGTATGAAGAAAAACTGCGTGCCATGAATCTTCAGGTAGTGTTTGATAAGAAAAACGATAATAATCATATTAAAGCAGACGGAAGATATCTGTGGCGTGTCATTGATAATCTCATGAGTAATATTTGTAAGTATTCCCTGGAAAACACCAGAGTTTATATTACCATGGATAAAACGGATGACAATAAATGCGAGTTGACATTCAAAAATATATCAAAATACGAAATCAAACTGTCTTCAGAAGAATTAACAGAAAGATTTGTCAGAGGTGATAAATCCAGAAACACCGAAGGAAGCGGACTCGGTCTTTCCATCGCCAGAAATCTTACTGAAGCCATGGGAGGTAAATTCTTTGTAGAAGTAGACGGCGATCTGTATAAAGCAGTTCTCGTGTTCGATGCAATAGAAGAGCCACCTTCTATTGATGAAGTGTAGTGATTGCATTCTTTTTCTTTTTGAATTCATATTGATAATCAGTTCACTTTATTGTATAATTCAATGTATCATATCACTAGGATATGTTGGAGGAGTAATGACAACTAACAAACAGAAACGTATACTTCACACCGGAAGAATACTGTTCTTTATATATATGCTTGTCCTGATTTATTTTCTGTTTTTCAGTGACGGTTTTGGCAGGACAACAGGTACTGGTGAATACAGATACAATCTCATCCCTTTTAACGAGATAAAAAGATACATACTTTATTCAGATATGTTTACATCTACACAAATTATAATAAATTTATTTGGAAATATCATGGCGTTTTTACCATTTGGATTTTTTGTTCCAATGACCACAGATGAACATCAGACCTTTATTAAGGTTACTTTTATTTCCATGTTCTTTTCAGCCTGTGTTGAATCAATACAGCTTATTACTAAAGTAGGCAGTTTTGATGTAGATGATATTATTTTGAACACCGTTGGAGGAGCTGTGGGATATTTGCTTTATTACATTATTTTCCGCAGCTGCTGTAATAAAAACGGCAAAGCCGGGAGAAAGTAATACCCATGAAAGATAAATTACTTGATGAAAAAATAGACAGAAAACAAAATTATAAGGGCAGAGCCAAGTCAGCAATCGGAAGATTTGCACTAGGTGTGGGAATACTATCAATTGTAATTTTCATAAGCCTTGTAATTATGTCAATGGGGGAAGATGGCTCCGGGGCAGAAAATATTTCGGGGCTGTCTTTTCTTGACTTTTTGCTCACAATTTTTGGAATGATAATATCATGCAGGGGCGTTAGGGATCACAATGGAACCTACGGCTCTGCTTTTGTCGGTTTAATTCTGAATACCGTTATGTTTGTTGTGTTAATCAGTTTGTTCTTAATTGGATTATAAAATTCTAGATAGTATTGAGAGGTAACATGAACAGAAGTTTTATTTATGAAGAAA
>JBJEJI010000064.1:0-40598 GCA_051877895.1 Lachnospiraceae bacterium
AGCGTTTGCGAGTTTGACTATATGTTAAGAATCACAGCCTTGACCATCAATTTGGTATTGGTTATAATGTAACTGTGTTGACATTGTTTAAGGATGGGTTTTACATGAGAAAAACAATAACGTATATTCTATTGGGGTATTTATCCGGCAGTGTTTTATATGCCGTGATATTTACCCGTTTGTTTAAAAAAGAGGATGCAATTTCGAAAAGCAAAGATCAGAATCCCGGAACCGCTAATGCATTTATGTATGGTGGCTTTGGCTGTGGTATGCTTACCTTGATTTGCGAACTGCTAAAGGGATTTATACCTGTATATTTTTACATGAATTATGTCTTCATGCACTATAATCCGGTTCAGGCTCCGTCTGCTTTTACGAATGCACTGGTGATTGCAGCTCCGGTAATCGGACATGCTTTTCCGGTGTTTCATAAATTTCATGGAGGAAAGGCAGTGGCGGTAACATTTGGATGTCTGCTTGGATTATTTCCTATATGGTATCCGGCCGTGTTTCTGGCTTTTTTCTTTATATTGTTTTCACTGGTACTCAGAGTATCTCCTCATTTTTATCGTACCATAGCAGCTTATGTCTGTACCTTAGTTAGTCTTGCTTTAATTTGGGATAACATTGGTATCTGGATTGGGTTTTTATTTATAACAGTTGTAGTGTGTATCAGATTTCATTTGAGCAGTGAAGCCAGGGAAGGCGTTAAGGTAAGATTGTTATGGATGCGTTAATATTATCCTGCGGAACGGGAGGAGGACACAATGCTGCCGGTATGGCAGTAAGAGATGAAATGATACGCCGTGGACATAATGCGGTAATGATGAATCCCTATTCCCTGTCCGGCGAAAAGGTGGTAAGAAGAATAGACAATACCTATATTTCTCTTGCACAAAAAGCACCTGCAGTTTTTGGTGCAGTATATGCAGCGGGAGAGGCTTACAGGAGGCTTCCTTTTAGGTCACCTGTTTATTTTATTAACGGAAAAATGACAGACCATATGCAGAAATTTCTGGATGAAAACCATTTCGATGTAATTCTTATGCCACATCTTTTTCCCGCAGAAATTCTGACCAATATGAAAGCTCACGGAATCAGTATTCCAAAGACAATGTTTATTGCCACGGATTATGCCTGCATTCCTTTTACAGAAGAAAGTAACTGTGATGCCTATGTTATTCCGGGAGAAGAATTTAGACGGGAATTTGAAACAAGGGGCATTCCGGCAGAAAAAATTTACCCCTTTGGAATTCCGGTTCATTATACCTTCTCTGAACCTGTTTCATATGAGGAGGCAAAAAAGACATTGGGACTGGATAGTAAAAAAAGATATATTCTGGTATCCGGTGGCAGTATAGGAGCCGGTAAAATAGAAAAAACCCTTGATTTTCTCATTGAATGTTTTGAAAATGACGGGGCTGTTCAGATTATTGTAATTTGTGGAAGCAATCGAAAGCTTTATGAACGGTTAAATATGCTTTATGCCGGGAAAATGATTATTATCGGTCATACAGATCAGATGGCCTGTTTCCTGCGAGCAAGTGATTTATATTTTACAAAACCGGGAGGACTTTCTTCTACGGAAGCAGCGGTTGTGGGGATTCCTACACTACTTTTGCCGGGCATACCCGGGTGTGAAACCCATAACAGCCACTATTTTACGGAAAAAGGAATGAGCCGTGAAATTGATTTTTCAAAAGAGAACAAAGAGTCTGTTATTGAATTAATGAGCAATAATTCGGTACGATGCGAAATGGTTAGGCAACAGCAGGCAATAATACATCGTGATGCTGCTGCAAAGATTTGCAAACTGGCAGAGTCAATGGTTTATCATACATAAAATCTTTTTATTTTAAATAGATTTTACAACATGTTTGCAAAGATAGGTACTATTTGTCACGTTTTTGTAACGGATTTTTTGATAGTATATAAAAACTAAAGATAACCACTGCCTTTAGCCTTTAGGCGGTGGTATTGGCTCTTACGCAGTGCAGGGTGCAAACCCGGAACTGCATAGTGTATGAAGTGCCGTTTTAAGCGTCGCAAAGAGCGGAGCATTTGCGAAATTGACATATTTTTTAAAAATATATTATTTTATTACATTTTTTATTGGACAGATATGGGTTGAAGGGTTATACTTACTAACGGGAAAAGTATTTTTGGAGGTAAAACACAAATGCAGAAAAATAAAAAATCGGGAGTTGTAATTTCGATTTTGGGTATTCTGGTGTGTTGTATATTTGGCATTCTGTTGCTTTTCAACCTGATTATCATTGTTAAAGGTGTAATTAATCCGGAAACTCCCCCTTCTGTTTTTGGTATAACTCCTTTGGTAGTACAATCAGGTTCCATGAGTGGAAATGCTGATGATCACATTGAAGTGGGCGATTTAATTTTAGTCAGAAAAACTGATACATCTTCTTTGAGGGAAGGCGATGTCATTTCTTTTATGGAAGAGAAAACAGTTATTACCCATCGAATTACCAAAATTTCAAAAGATGAAAACGGAGCACTTCTTTTTACTACAAAGGGTGACGCAAATAATGTTGAGGATGCCAATCCGGTTCCCGAAAAAAATGTTTTGGGAAAATTTAACACAAGACTGCCGGGGTTTGGTGATTTTGCAATGTTTTTGCAGAGTGCGCCGGGCATGCTTTTATTCATCGGAGTTCCTTTGTGCCTGCTGATTGTTCTGGATTTGATTTTTAAACGAAAAGCATCGAAAGAAGAGAGTGAAAAAACTACTGAACTGGAACAGGAAGTTGAGCGTTTGAGAGCACTTGCCGCAGAAGCAGAAAAAAAGACCCGGGCAGCAGAGGAAAAAACCGGAGCAGATGAAAAGTCTGAAGCAGAAGATGAAAAATCCGAAGAAGATGACGCAAAGCCTGAAGCAGAGGATGAAAAATCCGTAGCAGAGGATGAAAAGTCTGAAGCAGATAAGGAAACAGTTGCTGAGGAAAAATGATTATATTCTGTAGAACCGATTGCCACAAACCGGTATGCAGTTATATATAAAGTTTTACAAAACGATACAAGCCGTACTATACGGCATAGACTCTAATGAGGAGGATGAAATTATGACAAAGAAAAAATCAACTTTAATTAAAGTTGCAACTCTTTTAATGGTTCTCGCACTTGGAACCACATGCTTTACAAGCGGAACACTTGCCAAGTATGTAACCAGCAATAACGGTGGAGACAGCGCAAGAGTAGCAAAGTTTGGCGTTACTGTAACAGCAAATGGTGAAACTTTTGCAGAAGAATATGATACTCATGATCAATCAGTTGCTGCAACAATAGCACAATCAGTTGTTTCTTCTACTGATGAAAACGGTAATCAAGATAAAGTTGTTGCACCGGGTACATCAGGAGACATGGCCAGTATGACACTTACCGGAACTCCTGAGGTTGCAGTAAGAGTAAGCTATGATGCAACTTTGGAGCTTACAGGATGGACTACTGATGGAACAGACGAGTACTGCCCGATTGAAATTGAAGTAAATAGTACAGTTTATAAAATTGGCGGAAATGATACTGAAGGAAATACTATTACAACGGTGGATGAACTTGAAACTGCTGTAAAGACAGCAATTGAAAATTACAGTCAGGACTATGAAGCAAATACAGATTTATCAACTGTTTCCGTTTCAGTTTCCTGGGCATGGCCTTTTAGCACCGGCGATGAAAACGATGTAAAAGATACAGCGCTTGGTAATCGTGCAGCAGCAGGTAACGCAGCTACAATTAAGTTAACAGTTAAAACTACTGTAACTCAGATTGACTAATTTCTTTGATTAATGGATTTAAAAGATAAATAATTACCGGAACAGGGTTTTCATCATGTGGCTGATGGAAATCCTGTTCCCGGTTTTTGTGAGATTCTGATTAAAATCGGAGTCTGACAAAAACTGACACCTGATAAATGTGAAAGGAGAAGGTCGGTATGCTTGGTAAAACTAAACAATACATTTTCCCTGCAGTATTGATTCTTTTCATAATTGAAGTGCTCATGCTGCCTCTGGTGCTGGGCATGACCTTTGCTTCTAAAAGTAAGAGCCCGGAGCATATTCTTACTTTCGAAGATTTTAGTCTTAAATGGGACAAAAATACAGAGGTTGACCAACAAGGTGTTGCCAGCCTTTCTCTGTTTGATACAATATATAATAATGCAGAGTCAGAGGATGGCACAGACATTCTGGCACCGGGAACAACAGGTGACAGTACCATAAGACTCAGCAATGCTTCTGATACCATAATCAGTTATACCGCTGTGGCATATTATAAAAAATCTGCGGATGAGCTTCCTGTATCAGTGGATTTTACCGGAGATAATCTTACAGATACTACTGAGTATACTCTTCCGGAGAATGCCAAAGGAGCAAACGTAATTCGTGCCGTTAAAGGCAATGTTGCTGCCGGTTCTTTTCAGAGCTTTAATATAGACTGGTCCTGGTTGTATGATGAGAGTTCGGAACAGGATTTTGCAGATACTGTGCTTGGCGACAAGGCTGCTGATAATAAGGCTGATGACATTTCTGTTGGAATATATGTGGTAGTAGAGGCATCCGGCAACACAATTGTTCCTACTCCTGAAACCGGAGATTCTTTTATGGCAGGCTATTTTGTTTTGTTGTGCTTAAGTGGTGCAATTTTGATTGTGCTTCTTTTTATGCGCAGGAAGGAAACAGATAAAGATGAAGAAGGTAATAAATAGAATTGTCTGCGTACTTGGAAATCTGTTTACAATTCTGCTTGTTGCAGTTTTATGTGTGAATGTTTATTTGGGAGTGGCAAGGGTTGTCTTTAATAACCCCTGCCCTTCCATATTTGGTTTTTCATGGGCTGTTGTAGTTTCCGGCAGCATGTCGGGAAGTATAGAAGTAAATGATGTAGTAATCATACACAGACAGGATGATTACAGGGCTGAGGATGTCATTACATTTCAAAGTGGCAGTTCTCTGGTTACACATCGGATTTCAGAGGTTACTGACAGTGGATATGTTACAAAAGGAGATGCCAATAACAGTGAAGATCCTGAACCTGCAGAACCGGAAAGTGTTGTAGGCAAAGTGGTTTTTATTATACCGAAAATCGGAGCTCTGATACAATTTTTTACTTCCCCTGCAGGCATGGCCGTACTGTTTGTAATAGCCGTACTTTTACTTCTTATGCCGTTTCCGGAGAAAAAGAATAAGCATCCGGATGAGGTGATGGGGGGTGTTACTGATGAAAAATAAGCGGCATGCCGTAACAGAAGAGAAAAATAAGAACAGACTGCCTGTCAGGGCTTATCTGATATATTTGTCTGTTTTTCTGTTTCTGTTAACAGGTGTTACTTTTTCAAAGTATGTTGCGTCTTCAAACGGAACAGACTCTGCCAGGGTGGCATCTATTGAAGACATTACGGTTACGGAAACAGGAAGCTTTATAGAAGATACAAAGTTGTTGCTTCAGCCCGGTGTGGATTTAGAGAAGAAGGCTGTTGTAAACTTTGGCGGAAGTGAAGTGGCAACTTATGTTTTTATTGAGGTCAGCGCCCCGGGGTGGACGAAGAAGGATAATCATACCGCCTTTTCTGCCGGAAATGGTGCGGTCAGCTGGGTAATAGATGACTTTTGGACTTATCTGTTGTCGGAGAATGACAGGGATGTGTACTTTGCCATTGTGGAGCCAAACCGGAAACTGGTGAATGAAGATATTATTCAGGATGGGATAATTACCGTCAGTTCCCGGTTAAAAAATTCTGAACTTAGTTATCTGAACGGACTTTCATTGGAGTTTTGTGCATGGGCGGTTCAATATGATGGCTTCGGGAACTTTGACACGGAGGCAGAGCATGCACAGGCAGCATGGGATGCGGTAAATCATAATTAAGCTTAAAATATATCTTGAAAGCAAAAGGAGGAGAATAATATATTATGAAAAATAAAATATGGTTCCTGCTGTTGTGTGTATCTGTATGCTTTCTTGTTATATTTAAAAATCCAATTATAAAATCTGTAGAAGCTTTGGGCTCTGCGGCTGAAAGTGAAATCTCACTTCTTGATGACAGCGAATACGTTACTATTACGGTCCGGTATCTGGACGGAATCTCTAAAGACCAGATTTTTTCACCTTACACTGCAACTATCGAAAGAGGCACTGATTTTACCGCACAGAATGTAATCAGTCCTACTTTTCTGGGCTATGCACCATATTACAATGCAACTGATGCCTCATGTGAGGACCCTGAGCAGGCCTTGGATTCGGCTTCGGTTCTTAAACTGGCTTATTCATCTGTAAATCAGAATCAGGTTGTGAATGTATATTATAAGGCAAGTGATGTTCCTTATGCTTCCCGGTATTATTTTCAAAATATATATGATGACCAGTATACGGAAAATGAAACTTTATATAAGAATGGTACGGCAAAAACAGGAACAATTATTGCTGATGAGGTGCTGACAGAGGGAATTGAGGCAGTAGGTTTTACAAAGCTTTACCATTATCCGGAGTCAGTTGCGGCAGATGGCAGTACGGTGTTTGAATGCTATTATGACAGAAATTATTATCTGATTAAATTCGATATGAATGGAGGTTATGGTGTTGAGCCTATTTATGCCCGCTATGAAACACCTTTTGCAGTGAATGACCCAATTAAACACGGATATGTGTTTCTGGGCTGGGATAAGCTGGATGAAAACGGAAACGGGGATGGAGTTGCAGACATACTTCCTTCCACGATTCCTGCGGAAAATCAGAATTACAGAGCTTTGTGGGAAACAAAGGAAACTACATATACAGTAGTTTACTGGAAGGAAAATCCTGATGATAACGGCTATAGCTATTGGGGAAAGGAGACACTTACTGCGAATTCTTCAGAGCAGGTAATTGGTTCAGAAATTACTGAAGATGATGCTTCACGGATCGGGTTGTCGGATTTTCGCTTCTTTTCCTATAATCAAAGTAAAACGGAAGCCGAAGGAGAAAAGACTGTTAACGGAGACGGTTCAACTGTTGTAAATGTATACTATGACAGAAATATTTATACATTGAAGTTTTATTATGCAAAACAGGATTCCGACAGTCAGTATTGGATTGTAGGCGGAAGCAGCTATGGTTTTTCCGGCGTTAATAAGTCAAATAAAGATAAAGCGTCCGGAAGTGATGTGGATGGTACTGCTGTTTATGAAATGATTGAAAAAGTTCCTTCCACGCAATGGGGAAGTGTTACGGACTTACCGCAATTGAATGATGCAGGCAGCAGCAGACCATATTCCATTGGAAGCGAATCTTACAACGGCATTACTTATTATTATTTCTCTTTCCGGGCAAAGTATGGTTCTGATATTAGTGAGTTGTGGCCGATTGGTATATTCGATCCAATAAAAACAAGCACTAATTACAACTACGGGGATTATGCCTACTTCAGTGCATGGACCGTTGAACATCATACCTATTATAGTTCACAAAACTCCAACAAAACCCTGAAAGGAAATTATCTGCGGCTGGACTATCAGATATTATATGATTACAGAAAATATGAAGATTCTGACACAGTGTGTTTTCTTGCCTTCTGGGAGAATGGAGCTAAAGTTAATTGGAACAAACCGAACCAATGGATCTACAATATCTTTCTTCCGCTTCAGGATGGTGAAGAGGAGATTGCCGATGAAATATATAAGACCTACAACGAAATAAGATATAAGCTGTTTGCAACATACGACACCTGTGATGATAATACAGCTGCCAAGCCTGACACCCAGACTGCTTCTGCAGTGGAA
Organism: Lachnospiraceae bacterium; assembly: GCA_051877895.1. Taxonomy (GTDB): domain Bacteria; phylum Bacillota; class Clostridia; order Lachnospirales; family Lachnospiraceae; genus UBA3775. The sequence continues at coordinate 7,767 of JBJEJI010000064.1, forward strand.
GGTTTTACTTATAAGGCCAGAGCAGTTACAACCAATGAACCAATCAATCAGTATCGGAATTCCTACACCATAGATTTTTACTATGACAGGAATACATACACCTTAACCTTTAAAAACTATGGTTCGGATGCAGATGAATGGGTGATTTCCGGTGTGCCTTATGAAACCTCTCTTTCTCAATATAAGGATTATGTGCCGGACTATCCGTCAACCCTTGAAGAAAATGCTTATGAATTCATGGGATGGTATACATCTCCCGGCTGTTATGAAGGAACAGAAGTCGATTGGGATACTTTGACAATGCCTGCGGGAGATATTATGCTTTATGCAAAGTGGACCCCGGTTAATCATAATGTATGCTTTTTTAAAACCTATGATGCTATGCTGGAATATGAAAACAGTGATGACAAAGAGGCAACCCTGCAGAAATTGGAAGAGAGCGGTCTTTTTCTGGAGAAAAGAGAAGTTCCTCATGGAAATCTTGTGGGTTCAATCGAAAATCCTCCGGCATTGGCAGAAGAAAATTTGGAATATGACTTTGCCGGATGGTTCTATATGGAAAACGGTGAAAAAAAAGCATATACGCCTTTGGATATGCCTGTAAATGATGACATGAATGTTTTTGCGGACTGGGGATCCTATTCTCCGCAGCCGTATACCATTCATTATGTTTTGAAAAATGCGGAAACAGACAGTGAAAAGAAAAATCTGCTGAATGAACAGGCAGGGGGAAGTCCTCAGGTAAATGTTCGTTATACAATTATTGATTCTGATGGAGAAAGTTCTTATGTGTATTGGAACGATGAATATCATCTATGCATAGCAAATGACACAACCGGCTATGGATATCAGGGGTCCACACGAACCTTTACACCTAAGGCCGGCAGTCCGTATAATCAGCTTTATAATGATTATAACAGTGGGTATTTTCCTACGCTTTCCAGTCATTCCATAACAATGCGGTATGAGGAAGACAAGACTAATCCGGTAAATAATGTATTTACCTTTACCTATGTTAATGCCGATAGCATTGCATATAAGGTGAAGTATGTTGATAAAAATACTGGGAAAGAACTTTTGACTTCAGAGACGAAATACACTTCTGATGCAGTGATAACGGAACGATTTCAGGCCATTGCCGATTATTTACCGGACAGCTTTTATAAAAGGCTTGTATTATCTGTTGAGGAGGATCCGGATAATCCGGGAAATTATATAGGCTCTGAAAAGAATGAAATTATTTTTTATTATACTCAGAACGATTCTTCCAGTTTTTATGCCGTTCACTTTATGTTGCAGAAACCGGGTACCTCCGGTACGGATTATAAGACTGACGGAAGCGGGGATTATTATGAAAATGATTCCCATATTGAAGGAATTGCCGATACTGATACCGACATCGAAATTGCCCCTTTAACCTTTAGCGGTTTTTCCGTAGTAACCGACCTGGCTTATGTAAAAATAAATGGTTCGGAAACCGGTATTGCAGCAGCCGATGGGAAGTTTACAATTACAGTAAACTCAAGCGGCACGGAATTGTATATTTTTTATACCCGTGAAAAGGTGGATTATAAGGTGTATTATCTGGAATATGGGACGGATATTTCTGACCTGAGTATTCTTGAACAGGAAAATCCCGATAAGGGGGTTCTGAAGGATGCCAAAACAGTCAGCGGGATGGAGTATGATTCCATCGTAACCGAAAATGCAGTGAAAATTGCCGGATATAACTGCGTGTCGGCAAATACCCAGACCATAACGATACGATATGAGACCAGTAAAAATACAATTATATTTTATTATGCATCGCTGCAATATACGGTAGAATACTGCATTGCCGGAGACAGAGGCGGAATGCTGACCCAGACCAACGAAACAATTATGGGGGATGGTACCTTTGCAGGTGCTGAAGCTGTTGCCTCCACAGGATGGCAGTTTGAAGGCTGGTTTCTTGATGAGGACTGCACCATTTCTGTAGGTGATACGGCTGATGTAACGGGTAATAAGCTGGTTCCAAAGAAGGAGGGTATGCAGCCTTCGCCGGATATAAATACATTTTATGCAAAGTTTACTCAACTATATGGCAGTCTCACTATAACCAGAAGCAATACTGCTGATGAGGGCAACGGAGCACAGGTATTTGTATACGAAATTACCAACAATGACAACGGAGATGTGATTTATGTAACTGTTTCGGACAGTGGAAGCATTACGGTAAAGGATTTACTCTACGGAAATTATACTGTAAAACAGATGAATGACTGGTCATGGCGTTACAGTGATGCTTTACAGACTGTTACAGTTGAGGGAAGTGCCAACGTAAGCTTTGGAAATACTGCAGACGGAAAGCAGTGGCTTTCCGGAAACAGTACGGTTTCGGTAAACCAAAAGGGAGGCAGCAATTAACAATGACATTCAAAAAGAAAAAAGCAATAATTCTGTTTCTGGCAGTGCTTATTCTTTTGGCAGTGGCAGCTATTACCATTGCTTTTATGTTTAAAAAATCAGAAACTGCAACAAATGAATTTGTTCCGGCACAGGTAAGCTGTCAGGTTATCGAGATGTTTGACGGAACAGAGAAAAGCAGTATCAAAGTAAAAAATAGCGGAAATACATTCGCCTGGTTACGAATTCATCTGGTATCATATTGGGTGGATGAAGACGGTAATGTGGTTGGAAAGGCTTCGGAAATGCCGGAGTTATCCTATGATACTTCAAACTGGATAAAAGGTTCAGGCGAAGTATATTATTATACTCAGCCCGTGGCTGCCGGGGATACAACTGAAAATGATTTGCTTACAGCGCCTCTGACACTGAAAGAGGATAGTTATAACGGCGTGAATGTTTATCAGGTGATAGAACTTTTTGCCGAAGCCATTCAGAGTAAACCCAATGATGCTGTAACGGACTCGTGGAATGTAACAATTTCCGACGGGAAAATTACGGCTGTGCCGTAATGGGTCTTAATGGTTGCAAGAAAAATTTTGCTCTAAAAAGGACGGATTCATCACAAACAGGGAAAATACCTGTTTACAGATGTAATTCATCCAATGCCTGCATAAATGCGTCATGATTTTCAATGCAGTTGGCAAACAGCATTTGTTTGCCAACTATTTTTTTTTCGCGGTAAGGAATAAGTGTGGGACCATCCTGGGAGAAATCGTCAACTTCACGCATTATTCCGTCATAGATTACTTTTATATAAAGAGGCTCAATAACGATGGAATGAATTCGTTCAATTATGTACAGTTTTTGAAATGGGAATTTTCCATTACCACGGGAATAATGGGATACTTTGTGTGTATGATAAATACCCCAGTCATGTTCAATTACCCACAGGTTTCCGTCCTTCATAAGATAAGTCTGACGGTCCATGGCATCTAAAAGTGCAACTTTACTGTTATACTGACGACCATATCTAAAAAGAATTCTTATATCATCTCTTATGATAAAAAATCCAATCATCAAATAAAGAATTGAGGCTGTTAACGACAGGTTCGCAACGGAAAGTGTGAAAAAAGGCAGAATATGTATATCGGGAATCTGAAGAGCATGTACTATCATAAACATGATAATAAAACCCATATAAAATATTAAAATATGAGTTCGTGATTTGTTTAGCAGAACCCCCAGTGATTTATATTTCATATACTCTTTTCTTGGAAGACTTTCTTTGTGACTGTACGGAAACTGCATAAGCGTATTCTGAAACATATAATGCATATCATCGTCAGGGGTGATGTTAAACAGTGGTTTCATCATAGTCTTTTCTCCTCAATACATTATTTATTACGAGCAAAAAGCGGAGCATTTGCAAATTTGGCTGCATGGATTTCTGCCTAAAATATTTTTATGTTAGATTTCAAATCAAAGAAATTTACCGGATTAATAATATCAAAACAAAGTTAAAAGCAATTCAAATATAAGATAATTTTTTGTAAATTTATTATTGAATCGATTAAAACTGTTTACTGAATACAAGGGAATCTAAAAGTCACAGAAGACAGAAATAATGAAAAAAATATAGTCAAATGAAGAATAATATACTATAATAACCACATAGAAAATTTAACGGGAGTTTTTTTAACCAAAGTTAGAAAGGGTGGAATGAAAAATGAAGTATAGAGTTATTGGAAACACAATGCCGGCCGTTGAAGTAATGTTTGACGGACCGGGAGAAAGTATGTATACCCAGTCGGGAGCTATGGCATGGATGTCTGACGGAATTGTAATGGACACAAATACAAGAGGAGGACTCTTAAAGGGCGTGGGACGTATGTTTGCCGGAGAATCTCTTTTTATGACTACATATTCAGCGGTCAGACCGGGAGCCACCATTGCTTTTTCTTCTACAGTTGCAGGAGAAATTCTTCCTATTGACATTGCTGCAAATGGCAGCATGATATGCCAGAAAGGTGCTTTCCTTTGTGCACAGCCGGGAGTAAATCTCAGTGTGGCGTTTACCAAAAGAATTTCTGCAGGTCTTTTTGGAGGTGAAGGCTTTATTCTTCAGGAAATCTCCGGTAACGGAATGGTTTTCCTTGAAATTGATGGAGACAAGGTAATTAAGGACCTGGCCCCGGGAGAAATTTTGAGAGTTGATACCGGAAATGTTGTAGCCTTTCAGAAGGGCATGAGCTATGAAATTGAAACCGTAAAGGGCTTTAAAAATATCTTCCTTGGCGGGGAAGGTCTTTTCCTCACAAGACTTGTGGGTCCGGGGCGTGTTATTCTTCAGACTCAGAACTTTGCTGAGTTTGCCGGAAGAATTGCAGGTTTTATTCCTTCTAACAAGTAAAAATGTACATCTAAATGAAAAAAGGTATTGTCGGTGGGTAAAAAAACATATTACTGCCGGCAGTACCTTCTATTTTTGTAAATGAAAACTTGAATTTCTGCCAATGTTGCTATATAATCTAACAATGGGAAAGAGATATTAAAAATTATTTAAATATAGTTTCTGAATTTTCGGAAACAGAAGCGGACTTCCGCTTCGGAATGGAGGAAAACATGGATTTAATAAGTGTCAGGGAATTATACCGTAATGAAACTGAATACTTAAACAAAGAGGTTACGGTAGGTGGCTGGCTGAGAAGTAAGAGGGACAGTAAAACTTTTGGTTTCCTTGTTATTAACGACGGTACTTTTTTTGAACCGTTACAGGTGGTTTATTCCGATAAACTCAGCAATTTTGCTGAAATCAGTAAAATGAATGTAGGGGCCGCACTTATTATCAAAGGTGTACTTACTCCTACTCCGGAAGCTAAGCAGAAATTTGAAATTCAGGCAGAAGAGATTATTGTGGAAGGTGTTTCTACACCGGATTACCCATTGCAGAAAAAGAGACATAGTTTCGAGTATCTCAGAACTATTTCTCATCTGAGACCTCGTACAAATACATTTCAGGCTGTGTTCCGTGTGCGTTCCCTGATTGCGTATGCAATTCACAAGTTTTTCCAGGAGAGAGACTTCGTTTATGTTCATACTCCACTTATCACAGGAAGTGACTGTGAAGGTGCGGGAGAAATGTTCCAGGTTACTACTATGGATCTGAACAATGTCCCAAAAAATGAGGACGGAAGTATTGATTTCAGCCGGGATTTCTTTGGCAAATCAACTAATCTTACTGTTAGCGGACAGTTAAACGGAGAGACCTACGCACAGGCTTTCAAAAACATCTATACATTCGGACCTACATTCCGTGCAGAAAATTCCAACACAACCCGTCATGCCGCTGAGTTCTGGATGATAGAACCGGAAATTGCATTTGCTGATTTAAAGGATGATATGGTACTTGCGGAGAGCATGATTAAATACATTATTTCTTATGTGCTTGAAAACGCACCGGAAGAAATGGCTTTCTTTAATCAGTTTGTTGATAAGGGTCTGATTGAACGTTTAAATCATGTTATGAATTCTGAATTTGGCCATGTAACCTACACAGAAGCAATTAAGATTATTGAAGAGCACAATGACGAATTTGATTATAAAGTTTCATGGGGCTGTGATTTACAGACAGAGCATGAGCGTTATCTTACAGAGAAAGTTTTTGGTAAACCTGTATTCGTAACAGATTATCCAAAGGAAATTAAAGCATTCTACATGAAACTTAATGATGATGGAAAGACAGTTGCTGCAATGGACTGCCTTGTACCCGGAATTGGTGAAATCATCGGAGGAAGCCAGAGAGAGGACAACTACGACATTCTTCTTGAAAGGATGAAAGAGTGCGGTCTGAAGCCGGAAGATTACAGCTTCTATCTGGATCTTCGTAAATACGGCTCCACCAGACATGCAGGCTTCGGTCTTGGCTTTGAGCGTTGTGTTATGTATCTTACCGGAATGGGTAACATCCGTGACGTTATTCCTTTCCCAAGAACAGTTAACAACTGCGACCTGTAATTGTATAAATTCAGTCAGAAAGTGTGGATAGGAAAAAGGTATCGGAGGAACTATATGAGTCAGATTTTTATACCGGAGGGTTATAAGCCGGCATTAGACATTATTCAAACAGAAAAAGCAATTAAAGAGGTAAAGGATTTCTTTCAGCATGAGCTGATTACCCAGTTAAATCTTTGCCGCGTTTCTGCTCCTTTATTTGTAGACGGAAATTCGGGTCTTAATGATAACTTAAATGGTGTTGAAAGACCTGTAAGATTCGGGATTAAAGAACAGGATGATAAGGAAGTTGAAATTGTTCACTCTCTCGCAAAGTGGAAGAGAATGGCACTTGGTAAATACGGATTTGAAATCGGAAAAGGTCTTTACACTGACATGAACGCAATCCGTCGTGATGAAGATACAGATAACATTCATTCCATTTATGTTGACCAGTGGGACTGGGAAAAGGTGATTGCAAAGGAAGACAGAACGGTAGAAACACTTAAAGAAACCGTTAAATCCGTTTATGAAGCTTTGCGTGTAACCGAAAAGCACATGGCTAATACCTACAGCTACATCCGGTGTTGTCTGCCTGAGGAAATAACTTTTGTTACAACACAGGAGCTTGAGAACAAATATCCTGAGCTTTCCACTAAGGAAAGGGAGAATATCGCTGCAAGAGAACATGGTGCAATTTTCCTTATGCAGATTGGAGACAAGCTGGCAAGCGGCAAACCTCATGACGGAAGAGCACCGGACTATGATGACTGGAAATTAAATGGCGACATTATTGTTTATTTCCCTGTGCTTGACTCTGCCTTAGAATTATCTTCAATGGGTATACGTGTTGATGAGATTTCATTAATGGAACAGCTTGAAAAAGCAGGTTGTCCGGAAAGAGCAGAGCTGCCTTTCCAGAAAGCTCTTTTAAATCATGAACTTCCATATACTATCGGTGGTGGCATCGGACAGTCCCGTATTTGTATGTTCTTTCTCCGTAAAGCCCATCTTGGTGAGGTTCAGGCTTCTATCTGGCCTGCGGCAGACGTTGAATATGCAAAGAGTCGTGGAGTAGAGTTCCTGTAAAATTGTATTTGACTGATGATAAGACCTGTCTTATGGGGACTTGTGTAATGATTAAAAGCATAATTAAATGTAAATAAAAGACCGGCAGCTTAGTGACTGCCGGTTTTATTTTTTCTTACATATTTTCTTTTTTTTACTTGTTTTACTATCTGGTAAACAGATAATGATACATTGTGACAAAGTGGCAAAGGCTTCCGACAATTACGAAAAGATGAAAGATTTCATGTGATCCCCAGTTTTTAAAACGCTTATTAAAAGCATCAAGCTTCAATGCATAAATGACACCCCCTATGGTGTAGATGATGCCGCCTGCAAGGAGCCATGCAAATCCGGCTGAGCCAAGACTTGCCTTAATCTGTGGAAGAGCAATAATGCAGCTCCAGCCCATGCCGATGTATATAATTGAGGAAAACCATTTTGGACAGGTTACCCAGAAGAATTTTACTGCCATTCCAACAATTGCAAAGCCCCAGACAAGTATCAGGAGACCTCTGCCAATGTTGGATGGAAGTGCAATCATACAAATAGGAGTATAAGAACCTGCGATTAAAACAAAAATCATCATGTGGTCGATTTTCTTTAATACCAGGTTTACATGCTTTGAAATATCAAAGGTATGATATGCAGAGCTGGCACCATAAAGCATTATCATACTGAGAATGAAGATGCTCAGGCTGACCATGGAAGCAAGATCGGCACCGTTTCCTGCTGCGTGAACTAAAAGTACAGGTGCAAGAAAAATTGAAATAATAAAAGCTATAAAGTGAGTTAATGCGCTCATAGGATCCTTAATCATAATAACTACCTCCTCGTTTATCTGACATCCTTATCTTCGAAACCGACTATCATTCCGCCTTCTTCTGCGTAGAAGCTGCAGAGTGCAGTACAAGTGTTGATTGAAATGCTGCTGTCCGGATATTTCTCAAGAATCAGGTTTTTAAGCTGTTGTGCACCTTCTTCATTTAAACAGTGTGAGATACGAACCTGCTGACCTGAAAATCCGTGATTTTCCATTTCTGCAAGAAATCCGGGAATCATTTTTTTGTCACCTCTGTGTTTTGTGAGAGGCTGCAGGGTTCCCTGGTCACTGGCCTTGCCAAGTATTCTGATGCCAAGAATGCCGGAAACCTTTGCTATTGCAGGATTGATTCTGCCGTTTCTTGCTAAATTGTTTAGAGACTGAAGTCCAAAGAGAAGATGAGTGTGCTTTAAATATTCTCTAACCTTTGTTTCAATTTCTTCAAATTCCAGTCCTTCATTAATTAATGTTCGAAGCTTTTCAATAACAAGCTGCATTTCCGGACCAACAGAGAGTGTGTCAATAACACAGATTTTTTTGTCAGGATGTCTTTCTAAAAACTCTGCCGCAGCCTGAAGTGCAGCTGAGTGAGAACCGGAAAGTGCACTGGTGATTGTAACTGCAAATACACCATCAGCACCCTCAAAAGCTTCTCCCCACTCATGGGAGTTAGGGCAGGAGGAACCGGATTTGCCTTTATATTTCTTTAAATCCTCAACCATTTTGTTGACGTCTAATTCCTTATTGTCTGTATATTCAGCTTCGTCTGTAATGATTTTTAATGGAACTGAAACATAATCCACGTTTTCCATTGTGAATATATTTGATGATGAGTCTGCTACAATTTTATAATTCATATTTCCTCCCATTGAAACGATTATCTTGTAATCTTAATTCAAATTACCAAATCAAATTTTTTAATTATAATATTAATTCTAATTATTATATGCAGTTGTTATCAAACTCGCAAACACTATGTTTTTTATATAGTATGTACTAATGAAAATCGTTTTAGTAAACCAATAAAATAATTTTAAAAACTACGCAATCGGTTTTTGAAAAACCTTACATCTGTTATTCTAAACGTCACAATATGGTTTGTCAAGTAATTTTTTAACTTATTTTGACACTTTATTGACTTTTAAGAAAAATAATGTATAATTTATCCGAATGACAAATGTATCTCTGTATATATATACGGAAAAATTTCCTTTTTCCCGGAAAATAGCAGGTTATATTTATTGATAGTCTGTGATTTTAAACAGAAATTTGGAAATGTGACAGAAGTATAGATTCCCCTGGAAAATGACCATGAATGAGAGGAACTTGGTATGAAAGCGGAATATAAAACTGAGCTTGCTATGTGTGTTAAAGATTTTAATCTTCCTGCTTATGATGAAATCCCTGATGTTGGATTGTTCCTTGAGCAGACAACCACTTATATCTCTGAGTACTACAGTGCCTTTAAAAACATTACTGTTACAAGTTCCATGATAAGTAATTATGTAAAAAAAGGCATCATAGATAATCCTGTTAAAAAACAGTACTACAGAGAACAGATTGCTTACCTTATTTTTATTGTGGCTGCAAAAACGGTTTTGTCTTTGGAAGACATACAGCTTATGATCAAAGTCCAGAAACAAAGCTATACCACAAAAAGGGCATATGAATATTTTGCTGAAGAGATGAAAAACATCCTTCAGTATGTTTTCGGAGTAAAGGAAAGCCTTGATGTTGTAGGGGAAGATGATACTGACGAGAAGGCTATGCTGAGAAACACTATTATGACGGTAGCAAATAAGGTTTATCTGGATAAATGCTTCACCCTTATTTATATAGAAGATTGACAAACAGATTGGTCTTATGTAAAATAGAAACAATGTATTGGGTAAAAATGATTTAATTATATGGAGGCAGTTATGAAGTTAAAGAAATGTCTGGCAGTAGTAATGATGATTGTGATGACAGCATCTGTGCTTACTGCATGTGGAAACAAAGAAGAAAATGGCAGTGCAAAGAAAACTGCAAAGGTAATTGATATTAATCTTACTGATGAAGAATATGCGTTTGGTGTTGACAAAGATCAGCCTGAGCTTTTAGAAGAAGTTAATGCTTTTATTGCTGAAATAAAAGAAAATGGTACATTTGAAGAAATCTGTCAGCGTAACTTCGGTGACGGAGAACCTGTTGCTGTTACTTCTGCTACCCTTGATGAAAACAAGGATCAGCTTGTAGTTGCAACTAATGCGGCATTTGAGCCTTTCGAATATATGAAGGGTGACAAATACTATGGCGTTGATATGGAAATCGCAGCTGCTCTTGCTGAAAAGCTTGGGAAAGAGCTTGTTATCATGAACATGGATTTCGATTCTGTTTGTCTTTCTGTTGGCCAGCATAAATGTGATATCGCTATGGCAGGTCTTACCATTAAAGAAGACAGAAAAGAACATGTTAATTTTTCAGATCCTTACTATACAGCATCCCAGAAGTTAATTGTTGTATCTGATGATACAGCTTTTAATGATTGCAAAACTGCTGAGGATGTAGAAAAGATTTTAAATGAACTCAGCAGTGATGTAAAGGTTGGTGTTCAGAACGGTACAACCGGTCAGTTCTATTGTGAAGGTGATGAGGATTGGGGATTTGAAGGATATAATTTTAAAACCGTTGGATATAAAAACGGTTCTCTTGCTGTTCAGGATTTATTGAATGGCAATCTTAAATATGTTGTTATTGATTCAGCTCCTGCTGATTTCATTACAAAAGCAATTAATGCAATGCAATAAATATGGTAAAATAATGCAGAACAAAGAACGCTTCGGCGTTCTTGTTGTGCGTTAAGATATAATTATTTTGCAAAAGCATATAAGAAACTTAAAAGAAGTTTGACGGAAGTTTTAATTAAGAAAGGAAAATACATGGGAAACTTCGGCCAGAAAGTAGACAGGTTCCTGGAATTTTTTATCGAATATGAAGGCTATTTAAAAGTAGTTGAAGGTTTGAAGAACACCCTTCTTATTGCAATAGCCGGTTTGGTTATCGGTATCCTGTTAGGTACAATAATTGCAACTGTCAGAGTGTTGCCAAAATATAAGGTTCTTCCAAGAATTCTTAACGGAATATGCTCATTTTATGTAGCACTTTTTCGAGGGACTCCAATGGTTGTTCAGTTGTTGGTGGGATATTATGTTATCCTTCCTCTTCTTGAAGTAAACATAACCGGAGTTCAGGTGTCAATGTTGATTTTCGGATTAAACAGTGCAGCATACGTTTCTGAGATTATGCGAAGTGGTATTATGTCTGTTGACAACGGACAGATGGAGGCAGGACGTGCGGTAGGTCTTAGCTTTGGTACTACAATGATTAAAATTGTAATCCCTCAGGCAGTGAAAAATATTCTTCCTACCCTTGGTAATGAGTTTATTACACTTGTTAAAGAGACTTCCGTAGTAAGCTTTGTAGGTGCTACAGATCTTTATGTCGCATTCAGCTACATAGGCAGCAACAGCTACGAATTCATGGTTCCGTATCTTGTTATGGCAATTATATACATTGTGCTGGTTCTTATCATCAGCCTTGGAATTAAGCTTATGGAAAGGAGCCTGAGAAGAAGTGATAGACGTAATTAATCTTGAAAAGAAATTCGGTGACAATCTGGTCTTAAAGTCTATCAATGTAAAAGTTGAAAAAGGCGATATTATGGTTGTAATCGGTCCTTCCGGTTCAGGAAAAAGCACCTTTCTTCGTTGCTTAAACTGTATGGAGGATCCTACCGGCGGGCAGATTATTTTTGACGGCGTTGATATTGCTGACATGAAGGTAGACATTAACGTTCACAGAAGAAACATGGGAATGGTTTTTCAGCACTTTAATCTGTTCAATAATAAAACGGTTATTCAGAACATTATGCTTGCTCCTGTTCATCTTCAATTGAAGGACTTGAAAGAACTGAAACGTAAAAACAGGGCAAACCGTATTCTGAATGTTTTTAAAAAAGAAGAAAAAAAGAAGGAAATTATTCCTGTTACAACTACTAAGGAAGAAATAGTAACTAAAGCAAGAGAACAGGCTTTGGCTCTGCTCAAGAGAATAGGGCTTGAAGATAAGGCGGATGTTTATCCGTCCACATTATCAGGTGGACAGAAACAGCGTGTTGCAATTGTACGTTCTCTTGCCATGAATCCGGAGGTAATTCTTTTTGATGAGCCTACAAGTGCTCTTGATCCGGAAATGGTAGGAGAGGTTCTTGACCTTATGAAATCACTTGCAAAAGAAGGTATGACAATGATTATTGTTACTCACGAAATGGGATTTGCAAGAGAGGTGGCAAATAAGGTGTTGTTTATTGATGAAGGACAGATTTTGGAGAGTGGTTCACCGGAGGAATTTTTCGGAAATCCACAGAATCCGCGACTCAAGGATTTTCTGGCCAAAGTATTATAAGTTTAGAGCAATTTTCAATATCTGCCGTGGAGTATTTTTGCCATTCTGCTCTTGTAGAATGTATAAATACTTATAAATAGTCGGTTACGGATTCCGGTTCGGAACCCGGCTTAAGATGTTGTGCATGGTCGCAAAAATGCCGGCGATATTCGAATTGTAATATATTTTTATGGAGGGGATTGTTATGCCTAAGAGGACTGACATTCATAAGGTGTTGATAATTGGTTCAGGTCCAATTATTATCGGTCAGGCTTGTGAGTTCGACTATTCGGGAACACAGGCTTGTAAGGCACTTAAAAAACTGGGATATGAAATTGTGCTGGTTAATTCCAACCCGGCAACAATCATGACTGACCCGGAAACTGCAGATGTAACTTATATTGAACCACTTAACGTGGAGCGTCTTGAGCAGATTATTGCAAAGGAAAGACCTGATGCATTACTTCCAAACCTTGGAGGACAGTCTGGACTTAATCTTTGTGCCGAACTGAATAAAGCCGGAATTCTTGATAAATATAATGTACAGGTTATCGGTGTACAGGTTGATGCCATTGAACGTGGTGAGGACCGTATTGAGTTTAAAAAGACCATGAACAGTCTCGGAATTGAGATGGCACGCAGTGAGGTTGCTTATTCCGTAGATGAAGCTCTTGAAATTGCTGACAATTTGGGTTATCCTGTTGTTCTTCGTCCTGCCTATACAATGGGTGGAGCAGGCGGCGGTCTGGTTTACAATAGAGAAGAGTTAAAAACTGTTTGTGCAAGAGGTCTTCAGGCCAGTCTTGTAGGACAGGTTCTTGTAGAAGAATCAATTCTTGGTTGGGAAGAGCTTGAGCTTGAAGTTGTACGTGATTCTGAAGGCAACATCATTACAGTATGTTTCATTGAAAACATCGATCCTTTAGGTGTTCACACAGGAGATTCTTTCTGTGCAGCTCCAATGCTTACTATTTCTGAAGAATGTCAGAAAAAATTACAGGAACAGGCCTATAAAATCGTTGAATCTGTACAGGTTATCGGTGGAACAAACGTACAGTTTGCCCATGATCCTGTTACTGACAGAATTATTGTTATTGAAATTAATCCACGTACATCCCGTTCTTCGGCACTTGCGTCAAAGGCAACCGGTTTCCCGATTGCACTTGTTTCCGCAATGCTTGCTGCAGGACTTACATTAAAGGATATTCCTTGCGGTAAATATGGTACTCTGGATAAGTATGTTCCGGATGGAGATTATGTTGTAATCAAGTTTGCACGTTGGGCTTTCGAAAAGTTCAAGGGCGTTGAAGATAAGCTTGGAACACAGATGCGTGCCGTTGGTGAAGTAATGAGTATTGGTAAAACATACAAGGAAGCTTTCCAGAAGGCAATAAGAAGTTTGGAAACAGGTCGTTACGGACTTGGTCATGCTAAGAACTTCGATACTCTTTCTAAAGAGGAACTCCTTCAGAAACTTGTTACTCCTTCAAGTGAGCGTCATTTTGTAATGTATGAAGCACTTAGAAAAGGTGCAACTGTAGATGAAATTTTCGAGATTACAAAAGTTAAGAAATGGTTCATCCTGCAGATGAAGGAACTGGTTGAAGAAGAGGAAGAGCTTTTAAAGAACAAGGGCAGCATGCCTTCGGATGATAAGCTTATTGCAGCGAAGAAAGATGGCTTTTCCGATAAATATCTGAGCCAGATTCTTGAAATTCCTGAAGAAGATATCCGTAATCATCGTATAGCTCTCGGTGTTGAAGAAAGCTGGGAGGGTGTACATGTAAGTGGTACACAGGATAGCGCATATTACTATTCAACATATAATGCAGAAGACAAGAATCCTGTAAATACAGATAAACCAAAGATTATGATTCTTGGTGGCGGACCAAACCGTATTGGACAGGGTATTGAATTTGACTATTGCTGTGTACATGCAGCTATGGCACTTAAAAAGCTTGGCTTTGAAACAATCATTGTTAACTGTAACCCTGAAACAGTATCCACAGACTATGATACTTCCGATAAACTTTATTTCGAGCCACTTACACTTGAAGATGTTCTGAGCATTTATAAGAAAGAAAAGCCACTGGGTGTTATTGCCCAGTTCGGCGGACAAACTCCGTTAAATCTTGCTTCAGAACTGGAAAAGAACGGTGTTAAGATTCTTGGAACTTCTCCATCTGTTATTGATCTTGCAGAGGATCGTGATTTATTCCGTGCCATGATGGATAAACTTGAAATTCCAATGCCTGAATCCGGAATGGCTACAACAGTTGATGAAGCTATAGAAATTGCAAATAATATTGGCTATCCTGTTATGGTTCGTCCTTCATATGTACTTGGTGGACGTGGTATGGAAGTTGTTTATGATGATGAGAGTATGGAAGGCTACATGAAAGCAGCAGTTGGTGTTACACCTGACCGCCCAATCCTTATTGACCGTTTCCTGAATCACGCTATGGAATGTGAAGCAGATGCAATCAGTGATGGTTCACATGCTTTTGTTCCTGCCGTTATGGAACACGTTGAGCTTGCAGGTGTTCATTCCGGTGACTCCGCATGTATCATTCCTTCTGTGCATATTTCACCTGAAAATGTGGAAACAATTAAGGAATATACAAGAAAAATTGCAGAAGAAATGCATGTAAAAGGTCTTATGAACATGCAGTATGCTATTGAAAACGGCAAGGTTTATGTTCTTGAAGCAAACCCCAGAGCATCCAGAACTGTGCCTTTGGTATCTAAAGTATGTAACATCCGCATGGTACCTCTTGCAACAGATATCATTACTTCTGAAATCACAGGTCGTCCTTCTCCAATCGTTGATCTGAAGGAAAAGAATATTCCTAACTATGGTGTGAAGGAAGCTGCCTTCCCATTCAATATGTTCCAGGAGGTTGACCCTGTATTAGGACCTGAAATGCGTTCTACCGGTGAGGTTTTGGGACTTTCAAAATCAGTAGGTGAAGCATTTTATAAGGCTCAGGAAGGAGTTCAGTCCAAGCTTCCTCTTGAAGGCACAGCATTGATTACCGTAAACAGAAGAGACAGAGAAGAAGTAATCGATGTTGCCAGAAGTCTTGAGGCTGATGGATTTAACATTCTTGCTACAGGTGCTACCTATGAAGCAATTACTGCTGCAGGGATTAAAGCAACAAAGGTAAAGAAATTGTATGAAGGCCGTCCAAATATTCTTGACCTGATTACAAATGGAGATATTCAGTTGATTATCAACTCACCAAGAACCAAAGATGATATTCATGATGACAGCTATTTAAGAAAGGCTGCTATTAAGGCGAAAGTACCTTACATGACTACAGTTGCAGCTGCAAAGGCTACAGCAGAAGGTATTCACTATGTTAAGGAAAATGGCTGGGGAGATATTAAGTCACTTCAGGAACTTCACAGTGAGATAACCGATAAATAGTTTAGTGCACAATCATGCCTGGGATGGTATATGTTACCTGATTGTATGTGCATAGAACTATCTTTTTATAAAAATAATAAAAGAACGAT
Organism: Lachnospiraceae bacterium; assembly: GCA_051877895.1. Lineage (GTDB taxonomy): Bacteria > Bacillota > Clostridia > Lachnospirales > Lachnospiraceae > UBA3775. Next base: position 23,974 of record JBJEJI010000064.1, read on the forward strand.
TGTACAATATGTGCGGTTGTTCTTTTTTTATTGTATAGAAAACTTCTTTCCTATACAATAAAAACGCTCTGCCGGTATAGGATGAGAAAATGGAGTAATCATTTCATGATATGGAATATTGAATGAATGGTCTGACTGTGCTATAATCTGAATAATTAAAAAAGAACAGGATGATTTTGGAACAAAATAATTATTCCTGTGGGGAGGGTAAGAATGGATTTAAATAAAGTTCAGAACTTTATGTTTGGGATTTTTGCCGTTGTGGGAGTTGGCTTGCTGATTGGTGGAATAACTTCCCTTGGTACTGCGATTTTTAACCCATCGGTTAGTGACAGAGCCGCATTTCTTATAATGGCTGCTTTCCTTGTTTTTATGGGAATTATTTTTGCCCTTGTGGGTATAATTCCGTTAAATAAAAATATAAAGACATCCCGCAAAAAAAAGTTTTTGCTGGATTATGGCAGAGTAATTGAGGCCAAAATAGAAAGTGTATATCTGGATACATCTTATGCTGTTAATGGTTACAACCCATTTATAATTACATGCATATATACAGATGAATACACCGGACAGGTAATGCGTTTTAAAAGCGACAGAATCTGGGATGGTAACGTGGGATTGCTTACAGCGGGGGCGGATATTAAGGTACATATAGACCCGGCAGACAACCATAATTATTATGTAAATCCGGACAGTGCTCTTGCGGCAATAAGGATGAATAACAATATTATTGATATGTAAATTATCTTTATAAAATTACATTATTTGCTCTGTGTTTGTTTGCGTCTTGTACGCTGGGTAAGCATATCTTTCCAAACTGTCGGATGGAAGAGGATAAGCAACGGGAATAATTCCAGTCTTCCTGCAAGCATGTCAAACATCAGGACATATTTTGTAAAAGTACTGAACATCGAAAAATTACTGGTGGGACCTACAAGTGAGAGTCCCGGACCGATATTGTTAATGGTAGCAGCAACTGCAGTAAAATTAGTAATCAGATCAAAACCATCAACTGACAGTGCCAGGGTTGATGCAGTGAAAATAATCATGAATGTTATAAAATAAACATTGGTTGCATGAATAATTTCGTTTTCGACTGTTTTACCGCCGATTTTAATTTTGCTTACACTTTTTGGATGTATATATGATGTGAGCTCTTTGAAAAAAGATTTCAGCATAATCATTATACGGGATACTTTTAAACCACCACCGGTACTTCCGGCACAGGCACCGATAAACATAAGAATAACAAGCAGAGTTTTACTGGTTTCGGGCCAGAGGTTAAAATCTGCTGTGGAAAAGCCTGTTGTTGTAATAATGGATGCAACCTGAAAGCATGCGTCTGTAAGTGCACGGAAAGTGCTTGTGGCAGTGTCTATAATATTAAAGAAAATAATCAGACAGGAAGTTATAATGATTGCAAAATAATAGCGTACCTCTTCCATGGTCAGGGCTTTTTTGAACTGTCTGAATAATAACAGGTAATAAGCATTAAAATTGACACCAAACAGAATCATAAAAATAGTTATTATCCACTGAAGGTAAGGCGAATAACTTGTAATACTGTCATTTTTAATGCCGAATCCACCGGTTCCGGCTGTTGCAAAGCTTGTGGTAACTGCATCGTAAAGAGGCATTTTTCCAATTATAAGAAGAATCATTTCCAAAATTGTAAGAACAAGATAAATCAGATACAGTAATCGGGCTGTTGATTTTACCTTTGGAACCAGTTTTCCCACAGATGGTCCCGGACTTTCTGCCTTCATCAGATTCATATTTGAGCCGCCGGTCATGGGAACTATTGCAAGAATGAAAACAAGAACGCCCATTCCCCCAACCCAGTGGGTAAAGCTTCTCCAGAAAAGAGAGGTGTATGAAAGTGCCTCCACGTTATTTAAAATACTGGCACCGGTTGTAGTGAAGCCGGATATTGTTTCAAACAGAGCGTCTGTATAGGATGGAATTTCACCTGAAATGTAAAAAGGGAGAGCACCGAAAATACTGAGAGTAATCCAGCTCAGTGCAGTGGTAACACAACCTTCCTTAAGGTAAAATACATTATTGGAAGGTTTTTTTATGGTAAGTAAAACACCAAGTATAAGGCAGAGCAGGGATACACCAAGAAAATAAAAACCCTCGTTTTCACCATATATTACCGATATGATGCAAGGTAACAGCAAAAGTGCACCTTCAATTTTAATAACCTGACCTAAAATGTAACGTATGATTGAACTATTCATGTTTCTCTATACTCCGGAATGTCCGTCTCCTTATATTTTACCATGTTCTGTTTTGCAGCTTTTGTTAAAAATTGTTTATCTGTATATTTATTTCAAAATTTCGCTTATGTCACTGAAACCCAGATGTGTGGTTACTATCATAACTGTATCGCCCACTTGAATGGAATCCTGTCCGCTTGGGATAATGATAGAACCATTTCTGTTAATAAAGCAGATTAACAGATTCTTCTTTAAAGACAAATCCTTTAATGGAATTCCGGTTACTGCTGATTCTTCATCAATACGGAATTCGATAGCTTCTACTTTGGAGTCAAACATATGATAAAGGGTTTCGATATTTCTGTTCATTGAATCTTTTTTGGCACGTACATAGGCAATTATGGCTTCCGATGTAATACGTTTAGGGTAAATAACACTTCCAAGATTCAGGCTTCCGATAACATCATTAAAGCTGATACGGTTTATTTTTGTAATAACCTTGGCGTTGGAAACCTGATTTGCATAAAGAGTAAGCACTATATTTTCCTCGTCAATGCCGGTCAGAGGGACGAAAGAATCTGCATAATCCAGACCCTCTTCTTTCAGAAGCTCTTTTTCCGTTCCATCTCCATTGATTATGATTGCTTTTGGAAGGAGATCGCTAAGCTCTTCGCAGCGCTCTTTATTCTGCTCGATGATTTTTACGGAAATTCCTCTTCTGATAAGCTGCTGGGCAAGGTAATATGCCATGTTTCCACCACCAACGATAATGGTATCCTTTACACTGTTTGTTTTCAGGCGTATTGCTTCAAGAAAGGATTTAGTTTCCTTGCTGGAAGCAACAAAAGAAACTACATCACTTGCAGACATCATAAAATCACCGGAAGGTATGTAGACTTCGCCATGTCTTTCAATGGCACAGATTAAGAATTTTCTTTCGATTTTTCTGCCAAGCTGTGCAATGGTAATTCCATCCATTATATTTCCCTGCTGAATTTTAAATTTTATCAGTTCTGCCTGGTTATGGGCAAAAGAGTTGACTTCAAGGGCAGTAGGAAGATATAGAATTCTTGCCATTTCCTTTGCGGCTTCAAGCTCAGGATTAATAATCATTGCCAGTCCAAGCTTGTTCCTGAGATATTCTGTTTCCTTGCTGTAATCCGGTGTGCGGACTCTTGCAATGGCAGCACAGTTACCTACCTGGGTGGCAACTGTACAGCAAAGCAGGTTAAGTTCATCGGAACCTGTTACGGCAATAATTAAATCTGCGGTGTTGATTCCGGCTTCCATTTGAAGACTGTAGCTGGCACCGTTACCTGCAAATCCCATAACATCATGCAGGTTGGTAAGCTCCTGTATCCTTGCAGGATTTTTATCTATAATTGTAATGTCATGGCCCTCATTAATTAATTGTTCTACAAGAGTAGTACCAACCTTTCCGCAGCCCACGATAATAATATTCAGTCCATGCTTCTGAACACTTTTATTAAACATAATATCCTCCATTCAAAGGTGCAGATAATAAATGACAGAGATTCCATGATATGGTATATGTTTTAATTCTTTTCTGTGTCATTTGATAACTTATAATATACCACTATTTTCATGAAATGTCATCTTTTTCTTGTGGCGTGAATTATAAAATAGAAGTGCAAAAGATTCAGTTTTTGGATGATGTTTTACAAGGGTGGCGGTATTTATTTCTGATTCAATCTTTTTTTTGCCGAAATGTGAAATCATCTGTAATATTTCCGAAGATTATACTGGAAAAATATCATCTTTACATATATAATGAAAAAGATATGTTAAAACAAGGGAGCAATTATATGCAGAATGAATCAAAAAGAAAATCATTTTCCGGTTCAATCGGATTTGTACTTGCTGCAGCGGGAAGTGCGGTAGGTCTTGGTAATATCTGGAGGTTTCCGTATCTGGCAGCAAAAGACGGAGGAGGACTGTTTCTGGTAGTATATCTGATACTGGCACTCACCTTTGGTTTTACACTGTTGACAACAGAAATTGCCATCGGCAGAAAGACAAAGCAGAGTCCGCTTACAGCTTATAAACAGCTTTCAAAGAAGTGGGGCTTCCTTGGCATTATTGCCTCACTGGTTCCAGTTATTATCCTGCCTTATTACTGTGTAATCGGTGGATGGGTTCTGAAATACTTCTGGGCATTTCTTACAGGGGATGGTAAGGCTGCGGCACAGGATGGTTATTTTAACGATTTTATTACCGGAGATTTTGAACCTATTATTATGCTGGCTATTTTCCTTGCAGTAGTAGCTTTCATTATTTTCCGTGGTGTTAATAAAGGAATCGAGTCATTCTCTAAGGTCATCATGCCGGTTCTTATTATTCTGGTTATTGCCATTTCTGTTTTTTCTCTTACAATTGAGCACACAGATTCTGAAACAGGTGCTGTGAGAACCGGACTTCAGGGATTGAAGGTTTATGTCATACCGGATTTGGATGGACTTACTTTAAAAAGCTTTTTCGGAGTAATTATGGATGCAATGGGACAGCTTTTCTACAGTCTCAGTGTGGCAATGGGTATTATGATTGCTTATGGTTCTTATGTAAGCGATGAGGCGGATTTGAAGAAATCTGTTAATCAAATAGAAATTTTTGATACATTAGTTGCATTTCTTGCAGGTGTTATGATTATTCCTGCTGTATTTGCTTTTCAGGGAACTGATGGTCTGGCAGCTGCAGGCCCAAGTCTTATGTTTATTTCTCTTCCTAAAGTATTTGAAGCTATGGGATCTGTGGGAAATATTATCGGATGTCTGTTCTTTGCAATGGTATTTTTTGCTGCTTTAACCAGTGCTATGTCCGTTATGGAGGCTGTAGTATCATCTCTTATGGATAAGTTTAACATTTCAAGACTTAAGGCAACTGCAATTGAAACTGCTATTGCAATTGTAGCCGGTGTAATTGTTTGTCTTGGTTATAATATGTTCTATTTTGAGTTGAAGTTACCGAATGGTTCAGTTGGACAGATTCTTGATGTAATGGATTACATCAGTAATAACATAATGATGCCTATTGTGGCAATCGGAACCTGTATTCTCATTGGTTGGATACTTAAACCAAAATCAGTTATTGATGAGGTTGAAAAGAACGGAGGAAATTTTGGCAGAAGAAAGCTTTATATAGTAATGATTAAAGTGATTGCACCAATTCTCCTCTGCCTGCTTCTTCTCATGGGACTGGGCATTGTGAAATTCTGATGATTGGGTATTTTCTGCAATTTGAAGTACAACGTAATGTGAAATATATTTTTGAATGATGTAATAAAATCGGGCTGCTCTTTAGAGCAGCTCTTTTTTGGACTGATGTTAATAATAAACCGGTGAGATAAAAATTTTTTGATATAAAGTTTGAATTATCTAACACAAAAAGCCTGTTTTGTGTTATAGTATGAGTTAATTAAAATTCTAAAATTTGGGAGGATTTATGAGTTTATCAGAACTTTTTGAAAAGAGAAGAAGCATCAGGGCTTATGATACAGATAAAAAGGTAAGCAGGGAACAGGTTGAGAAGATAATTTGTGCGGCCGGTCAGGCACCTACCTGGAAAAATTCCCAGACCGGCAGGTATTATGTTGTTATGTCAGAAGAGATGCTTAAAAAAGTAAAGGAAAGCTGTCTTCCGGAATTTAACAGAAAGAACTGTTTTGATGCACCGGTACTGATAATTACCACTTTCGTTAAGGGCATTTCCGGTTTTGACAAGGATGGTCAGCCAACCAACAATCTTGGAAATGGCTGGGGAGCCTATGATCTTGGACTGCAGAATGAAAATCTGGTTCTTGCTGCAGCAGAAATGGGGCTTGATACTTTGATTATGGGAATCAGATATGAGTCGGAGATTCGTAAATTGCTTGATATTCCTGAAACAGAAGAAGTCGTTGCTGTAATTTCATTGGGTTACAGGGCAACAGAACCTAAGAAACCGGTAAGAAAAGAACTTAAAGAAATTGCTAAGTTCTTCTGAAAAAAAGGAGGTATTTATGGATAAAAAACTGGGCTTTGGACTTATGCGTCTGCCAATGATTAAAGATAGTGATGAAATTGATATTAACTTGACAAAGAAAATGGTAGACACATTTATAGAAAGAGGATTTACTTACTTTGATACTGCATGGATGTATTGCGGATTTAAAAGCGAAAATGCAACAAAAGAAGTGTTGGTTGACCGTTATCCGAGAGAAGCCTATACCCTTGCTACCAAACTGCATTGTAACTTTGTTAATTCTATGGAAGACAGGGACAGAATCTTTAATGAGCAGCTTGCAAAAACAGGTGTGGATTTCTTTGACTATTATCTTATTCATGATGTGGGTGCGGAACATTATGAAATTTACAAAAAGTTCGACTGCTTCAACTGGATAATGGATAAGAAAAAGAAGGGTCTTGTTAAAAAGATCGGATTTTCATTCCATGATAATGCGGAAGTGCTGGATAAAGTACTTTCGGAACATCCGGAAATGGAATTTGTACAGTTACAGATTAATTATCTGGACTGGGACAGTGAAGGTGTACAGTCCCGCAAGTGCTATGAGGTGGCCAAAAAGCATGGAAAACCTGTAATTGTAATGGAACCGGTTAAAGGTGGAACTCTTGCCCAGGTTCCTGATGGAGTTGCAACTCTCTTTAAAAATTATCATCCTGACATGTCAGTGCCTTCATGGGCAATTCGTTTTGCAGCAAGCCTTGATAATGTTTTTATGGTACTTAGTGGAATGAGCAATATGGAACAGCTATTAGATAACACCGGCTTTATGGGTGATTTTAAGCCTCTTAATGAAGACGAAAAGACAATCATTTCACAGGCTGTGGATATGATTAATAAAAATATTACTGTACCTTGTACCGGTTGTTCTTATTGTGTGGATGGATGTCCGGCAAACATTCCGATTCCGAAATATTTTTCTTTATACAATGCAGAAAAACAGGAATCCAAGGATAAGGACTGGAATTCACAGCAGTCTTATTATGATAATCTGGCAAAAAATTATGGTAAAGCAAGTGAATGTTTGGAATGCGGACAGTGTGAGGGTATATGCCCACAGCATCTGCCTGTAATGAAATATCTGAAGGACGTGGCAGAACAGTTTGAACAATAGGAACATATGCTTTCTGCGTTAAATGAGAAGGAATTGTAAAGTACCGGGGAATTAAAAAGGACAGGGAGGCTTTTGAATATGAATTTAAAAGAATTACCCATAGGAATGACAGCTACCATTTTATCGGTAGGTGGCGAAGGTGCACTCAGGCAGCATTTTCTTGACATGGGGGTTATTCCAAATGAGGAAATCACTTTGGTGAAGTATGCTCCCATGGGAGACCCCATGGAATTTATGATTCATGGCTATGAACTGACGCTAAGAGTTGCTGATGCAGAGAAAATTGAAATAACTGAACCTAAAAAACTTTCGGAAACGGAAGAAAAATCTCAGGACAGAAAGCCACGTGCCAGGATTGAGCATCCCGGCCTTGGCGAATACGGAAAATTTCATGTAAAAGAAACTGAAAAACCTCTACCTGAAGGAGAGACCATAACATTTGCGCTGGCAGGTAATCAGAATTGTGGAAAAACTACACTTTTTAATCAGCTTACCGGTTCAAATCAGCATGTTGGAAACTTTCCGGGTGTTACAGTGGATCGTAAGGATGGTGTAATAAAAGAGCATCCGGAAACGTTAATTACAGATTTGCCCGGTATTTATTCCATGTCTCCTTATTCCAGCGAAGAGATTGTAACCAGAGAATTCCTTTTAAACGAACATCCGAAGGGAATTATTAATATAGCTGACGCATCCAATATTGAACGTAATCTTTATCTTACAATGCAACTGATGGAATTAAACATTCCAATGGTTCTTGCACTTAATATGATGGATGAGGTTCGTGAAAACGGAGGAGCTATCCGTATTAATGAAATGGAGGAAATGCTTGGCATTCCGGTTATTCCTATTTCTGCTGCAAAAAATGAGGGTATTGGAGAACTGGTAGAACATGCCGTGCATGTGGCAAAGTATCAGGAAAAACCGGAGAAAAGAGATTTCTGTGATGGCACTGAAAAAGGTGGTGCGGTGCACAGATGTATGCATGGAATCATGCATCTTATTGAGGATCATGCAAAGGCAGCGGACATTCCAATCCGTTTTGCGGCAGGCAAGGTGATTGAAGGCGACAAACTGATAATTGAAAAACTGAAACTTGATAAAAACGAACAGGAAATGATTGAGCACATAATCACTCAGATGGAAAGTGAAAGCGGTCTTGACCGTGCTGCTGCAATTGCTTCCATGAGATTTACGTTTATTAAGAATGTATGTGACAAGACTGTAGTAAAACCTAAAGAAAGCAGGGAACATGCACGGAGTGCGAAAATAGATGCCATTCTTACAGGAAAATATACTGCAATTCCATCATTTATTGGTATTATGGCATTGGTATTCTGGCTTACATTTAATGTAATAGGTGCATGGCTTCAGGAAATTCTGGAAACAGGCATAGATGCCTTATCCGGATGGGTTGACGGACTATTGACTGCAGGAAACATAAATGTAGTTTTACATTCATTGATTATTGATGGAATCTTTAACGGTGTGGGAACAGTACTGAGTTTCCTGCCAATTATTGTTACTCTGTTCTTTTTCCTTTCTTTAATGGAGGACAGCGGATACATAGCCAGAGTGGCATTTGTTATGGATAAACTTCTTAGAAAAATTGGTTTATCAGGTAGAAGTATAGTGCCGATGCTCATTGGTTTCGGATGTACGGTACCGGGAGTTATGGCAAGTCGTACACTGCCATCGGAACGAGACAGAAAAATGACCATACTTCTTACTCCGTTTATGAGCTGTTCAGCAAAACTGCCGATTTATGCATTTTTCACAGCTGCATTTTTCCCGGGGAATGGAGCACTTATTATGGTGGGATTGTATTTTCTTGGTATTATTACAGGAATTATAGTGGCACTGATTTTGAAAAAAACAATATTTAAAGGTGAGGCAGTTCCTTTTGTTATGGAACTTCCGAATTACAGAATGCCGGGAGCAAAAAATGTGGCACATCTTTTGTGGGATAAAGCAAAAGATTTCCTGCAGAGAGCGTTTTCCGTCATTTTTATCGCAACGATTATCATCTGGTTTTTACAGACCTTTGATTATCATCTGAATGTGGTTTCGGATTCAAAAGACAGTATTCTTGCCGGGCTTGCCGGTATCATTGCTCCGATTTTTTCACCTTTGGGCTTTGGTGACTGGAAGTTTTCTACGGCTTTGATTTCAGGTTTTATGGCAAAGGAAAGTGTAGTATCAACCCTATCTATTTTGTTTGGCTCCACAAAAGCACTGGTTAATACTATGACTAAAGCCTCGGCAGTCAGCCTGTTGGTTTTCAGCCTGTTGTATACGCCTTGTGTAGCAGCGGTTTCTGCAATCAAAAGAGAACTGGGTGGCAAATGGGCAGTAGCGGTAGCACTTGGACAGTGTGTGGTTGCATGGATTGTGGCCCTGATTGCTTATGGGCTGGCGGTTTTCCTGATATAAAAAGAGTTGTAAGAAAAACGGTGTAATCCCAATGAGGGATTGCACCTTTTTTATGTTTTCTCATTATTTTTGTAAAGTATTAAGCATGAAACCATACTGAAAAAACTTTATCTGATCAGTTTATTTTAACAGAAATGCCACTGCACCATGACTTTTAAGAACGCAGGAGATTGTATCTGCAAAACTTACTTTTTTCCCGCTCCACAGTTCTTTCCCGTTTACGGATTCATAAATTTCAAGGTCTGTTAAAGGAATTTCTATTTCACTTTCAGTGTTCCCTGCATTAAATACAGCAACATACTGACCGCCCTGGGAGCATACAGAAGTCCAGAGAATGTGCTCAATGCCGTTTATCTCTTTTCTCCATACCTGATGGGAATGTCTGGAGTTTCGATGCATGGCAAGAATATCCTCATTTGTAAGAAGGCTCATGGTAAATTCATCAAATTCTGTCATTTCTCCACCAATCATTAAAGGAGAGCGGAATATGCTCCACAAAGTAAGCATGGTAATCTGTTCCTCCTCAGTAAATTTGGTGCGGTTTGCTTTATCATAATCCTGACAGATAGGTCCGATTGGAAGCATATCTGCATCCGGCCAGTGTCCTGCGCCGGTGTGGATACTCCATTTTTCAGCACGTGAAAACATATCGTAAAGAAGAGGCCATTGATCCCAGAAGTCATCGGTAATTCTCCACATGTTGGAAACCTGCTTGTATAATTCGGATTTTTCAATAAGTGCAGGTCCGGGTGAAAGGGAGAGTATCATATCCCTGCCACAGTTTGTCAGTGAGTTGCTTAAAAGAATCAGTTCTTCCTCTTCATGCGGCAGTTCTCTTGCAATATCATCACATTTAATAAAGTCTACACCCCAGGAAGCGTAGAGTGCGAAAAGGCTTTCATAATATTCCTTTGCACCTTCTTTGTTTGGGTCAACACCATACATGTCCGTATTCCACTGACAGATGCTGTTTGTTTTTGCAATTTGGCGGGCAGTCCTTTCAGTACCCAGAACCTTTGTGTTACGGTGAACTGCCTGTCTTGGAATTCCTCGCATAATGTGGATGCCGAATTTAAGACCAAGGGAATGGATGTATTCTGCAAGAGGAGCAAAGCCTTTACCGCCTTTTGATGAGGGAAAACGGTTTTCTGCAGGAATAAGTCTGGAATATTCATCCATACATAACTCTGTAAAAGGATTATAATCATGATTTTTTATGGTAGGTTCAGACCACTGAATGTCAACTACAATATATTCCCACCCGTACTGTTTCAGATGTTTTGCCATAAAGTCGGCATTTTTTCTAACAATGTCTTCGGTAACAGCTGCACCATAGCAGTCCCAGCTGTTCCATCCCATAGGTGCTTTTAAAGTTTTCATATTAGAATCTCCAATCTGTGTTATAAATTACTCTTTGAAAAAAGTTTAGTTCCATTTTCGGCATAAACAGGTATTTATAATTTTTATACAATAAATCGCTGTGGAAGTCAATTTCATGAAACTTACAATTTAAAAATAATTATCCAAAATATAGAAACAACAGTTGCAAAAATATTGAATTGACTTTATTCTGTATTTATAAAAAATTATGTTTCCGCCAATGGTGGATTTGGTCCATTACCTTTGAGATAGTAATAAAGGTAAACCGAAAAATGAGTTTTATTGATAAATTGGGAGGACATATGAAAAAGAAAATTATTTCTGCAATACTCATAGTGGCGCTGGCAGTTTTTGCCATAGTTGTTGCTGTGGTAAATTCGGGTAAATCAACAACTGCCGGTACAGCAACAAATGGAGAATCACAGGCTGAGGGAACACAGACAGAACAGGACGGAGACCGGTCCGGAAACGGTGGCGACAGTTACGTGCCGGGTGATTCGGAAAATGACGCTGACCCTCCCCTTGATGAAAACGAGGATGGACATGGAAATGGTGAAAACACTTCTATGGGTGAAACCGGTTCAGGAGAGTTTACGGTGTCAATCAGTTCAGATAACACATGGGGAGATGCACCTGTATATACCCAGCTTGCCATAGTGTTGAAAAATGGAATGGATAAGGATATCAACGGATGGAAGATTACAATTTCTGTTGGTGAGGATACAGTTATTGACAACGGATGGAATGGAAATTACAGCCTTGATGATGGTGGAGCTCTGATTGTAACTAATGTGGATTATAATGCAGTAATTTCTGCAGGCGGTACCTGTGAAATCGGAGTAATTCTTGCGGGAATTACAGGAGATTTGTCATATACAGCAGAAGCTGAATCCTATCAGGAGCCTGGTTCATCCTGGAATCAGGGTGGTCAGAATGGTGGACAGAACGACGGACAGAATAATCAGGACGGTCAGAACGGTGGTCAGAATAATCAGCAAAATACTACCATGCTTGAGGTTCCTGAACCAACTACTGATGACTGGCTTTACGTAGATGGAAATAAGATTGTTGACAGCGAAGGGAAACAGGTATGGCTTACCGGAGTAAACTGGTTTGGATATAATACAGGAACCAATACCTTTGATGGCTTATGGGCATGTGATTTGAACACTTCTCTTCAGGCTATTGCAAACCACGGCTTTAACCTGCTTCGTGTTCCTATTTCTACAGAGTTGATTTTACAGTGGAAAAACGGTGAATATCCTTCCGCAAACTTTAACCAGGCCACTAATTATTATCTTGTTGGAATGGACAGTCTTGAAATATTTGATTATGTAATCGGTCAGTGCCGTGCCAACGGTATTAAAATCATGATAGATATCCATTGTGCAAAGACAGACAGCATGGGTCATATGGCAAACATGTGGTACAGCAGTGAAATAAGCACAGAGGATTATCAGGACGCACTGGTATGGATTGCTAAAAGATATGCAAATGATGACACAATTATTGCCTATGATCTTGAAAACGAGCCTCATGGCAAGCCTTATGAAAGTGAAAAGGCAATCTGGAATGATTCTACAGATAAGAATAACTGGAAATATGTTGCTGAACAAACCGCACTTAAAGTGCTTGAAGCAAATCCAAATGTACTTATTATGGTAGAAGGTATAGAAATCTATCCTACCAATATCAAAACAAACGGAAATTATTCCTCAACCAGTGATAATGACTATTACTTTAACTGGTGGGGTGGAAACTTAAGAGGAGTTGCTGACTATCCTCTTGAACTTGGAAAATATCAGAATAAGCTGGTTTATTCTCCTCATGACTATGGTCCTGCAGTATATCAGCAACCATGGTTTTACGATGGATATGATTATGATTCTCTATATGAAGACTGCTGGCACGATAACTGGCTTTATATTCATGAAGATGATACTGCACCTCTTCTTATTGGTGAATGGGGCGGATATATGACTGAGCCAAATCTGACATGGATGACACATCTCAGAACTTTGATTTCAACCTATAAGCTTAATCACACCTTCTGGTGCTTTAACTCCAATTCCGGTGATACAGGTGGACTTGTAAAGGATGATTTTACTACCTGGGATGAAGAAAAATATTCATTTGTTAAAGAAGTTTTATGGCAGGAAAACGGTAAGTTTGTAGGTCTTGATCATGAAATTCCTTTGGGAACTGATGGAAATGGCATTACACTTAGCGAGGCTAAGGGATTGTAATATAATCAACAGATAATAATGAATATTAATAATTAGATAAATAGATTATGTCCATAGAGCAAATTCAAAAAATGAATGCAGTGTTATGGAATAATCGGAGAAGGGGAATTAATGATAAAAATAAGAACAATTGCGAACAAAAGGATTGCAGCAGCCGGACTTTGTGCTATTGGCGTAGCTTTTATATTCACAGGATGTGGAAATGAGTCTCCGACCGGAGGAAATATTCAGGCAGAAATAACTCCCACATCAGAAGCAAAGCCGGAGGAAATAACCTTTGAACCGGTTTTCAGTGCGGAGAGTGGATTTTATGATGAGGAATTTGACCTTGAAATCAGTTGTGCCGATGAAAATGCAAAAATCTATTATACACTGGACGGAAGCATTCCGGATGAAACGGACATGCTTTACACAGAGGCGTTACACATGTATAACAGAAGCAGCGATCCTAACAACCTGAGTGCAATAACCGGGATTAATCCATCCGGGGATTATGTACCTTCAGAAAAAGTAAAAAAATGCAATGTGGTTCGTGCAGTGGCTGTACTTAGTGACGGAACCGTGACGGAGGTTACATCAGCATCCTATTTTGTAGGTATAGACAGAAAATCAGAATATGGAGATGTACCTGTAATTTCCATCATGACCGAATCAGATAATCTTTTTGGTTATGAAAACGGAATATATGTTATGGGAAAAACTTATGATGAATGGCTGGCAGAAAATCCATCCAATGCATATGCCGAGGGCTGGCAGAAAGAGGGTAATTTCAGTAATAAGGGCAGGGAATGGGAAAGAGAAGCAACTTTGGAATTTATTCCTGCTGATGATTCAGAAGGCTTTATTCAGAATGCAGGTATCCGTATTATGGGAGCGGCTTCCAGACGTGCATCCCAAAAAAGCTTTCGTGTTACAGCCAGGGAAGAATACGGAGCCAAAACCTTTGAATATGATTTGATTCCGGACAACCTTCGTTCCGATGGTACGGGAGAAGTAGAAAAATATAAATCATTTATACTTAGAAATGGTGGAAATGACAATGAGTTCGGACGTATCAGAGATCCTTATCTGCAGAGTCTGGTTAGTGCAAGATCCTTTGAAACAATGCAGTCTACACCTGTAGTAGTATATATTGACGGGGAATACTGGGGTTGCTATACACTGGCAGAGGATTACAGTGATAACTATATTAAACACAACTACGGACTTGATAATAAAAATGTAATCGTGGTTAAAAAGGGAGAGCTGGAAGACGGAAATGAAGAGGATATGTATTTATACTATGATATGTATGACTTCATTACCGGAAATGATATGAGTATCTCCGAAAATTATGAGCAGGCCTGTGAACTTCTTGATATGGAAAGCTTTATCCAGTATGTGGTTTTTAATATGTATATTGATAATCATGATACTTTGTTCCAGGGAAACAATTATGCAATGTGGCGTTGTGTTGAGCCGGACAGTACTGTTCCGGAAGGCGATGGTAAATGGAGAATGATGCTCTACGATACAGAATATTCTACCGGAATCTACGACAATGGAGGCGGATATAACACAAACAACATAAAAACAATTATTAATAAAGGACGACAGGGTTCAGGCGGCTGGCGTCATCCAAACGATCTGTTGGTTGCACTTTTAGAAAATGAGGATTTTAAAAAGGGCTTAGTTTTAACGCTTTGCGATATGCGTAATGTGGACTTTGAAAAAACAAATGCAGCAATTATGCTGGATGCCATGGAAGAAGTATATATTAAACTGGTTCCTGACACACTTGAAAGATTTGGACCGGAATGGGTACTTTACGGAAATACAAAGGATTATTTTGCAGGCAGAATGGATGAACTGAAAAGTTATATGAACGGAAGATATGATTGTTTTCCATACCTGATAAAAGCTGCCTTCAATCTTGAGGAACCCGTATTTGTTACTATAAAAACAAATGACACATCCGCAGGAAGCGTAAAAATAAACACCACTTCGCTGGAAGGAAAAGCTAATATGTCCGGAAAGTATTTTACGGAATATCCAATAACACTTACTGCTACTCCGGTAGATGGAAAAACCTTTGCCGGCTGGGAATATGAAGGTTGTGTAATTGAAGATACATCGGCAGAAGAGATAGAGGTCTGGCTGACCGGTGACTGTACAATAAGAGCTGTGTTTGAGTAAATACACCCTTAATTGTAAGTATAATTATTTGTAGTTAATTAAGGATTATCAAAAACAACAAAAAGAAAAGACCGCCTGTTTTCGGTATGTTGAAAATGGTCGGTCTTTTCTTTTTGTATAATATTATCAATCAATAAGCTTGCGGACCTTAATTCGGAGAGCAGAAAAGCTCAATATTGTCAGATAATTATATACAATTAAAAGGAATTGAAAAAAAGCCGAAAAAAATTTAAAAAAATGGTTGACAAATAGAACGATGAGTGATATAGTGTAGACAACAAAACAAAGACAGAAAGAACAGAGAACAAAAAAGAATGAAAGTTCTCAAGAGTGAGGAAAACGCTCAATCTAAAAAAAGGAAGGTACGGTCCAATGGCTAAGTAAATTTTTAACCGGACAATAAAAACAAGAAAAGGCGGTACGGTCCAATGAAAATGTAGATTTTAAAACAGGTCTGAATTTTAAAAGGCGGTAAGGTCCAATGGCTAAGTAAATTAATTATTTCGAGAAAAACAAAATTTATAGAAGGCGGTACAGTCCAATGAAAATGTAGATTTTAAAACAGGTCTAAATTTTAAAAGGCGGTAAGGTCCAATGGCTTAAGAAATAATAATTAAGAATAATTAAGACTACATGAATAAGAATACTTAAAGGCGGTAAGGTCCAATGCACAGATGAGACAAAAGTCTTTTTATATAAACGAGATTATGAAAGGCGGTACGGTCCAAAGGATAATTTAGTTTTTATACCAAAATTTTTAAAATCTTTTGACTAACGGTACACTTCACAAGGATGATAACTTTTTTATCAGTATAATATACAGAGCAGGAAGGTACAGACCGAAATAAAAGTCAGGGATTTCATTTATCTTATGAAAGGAAGGTACGGTCCGGCATTTACATAAAAAAGATTCGTACATTGATTATTATATAAGAAATAAATATTGATAATATACAGATGCACTCAATAAAAGAGTGCATCTTTTTTGTTATGTGGGTCATGACCCTGTTGAGCACGCGTGCGTGCGAAATATCAACCACC
>JBJEJI010000065.1:0-40299 GCA_051877895.1 Lachnospiraceae bacterium
AACTTCAAGGTTTCCGAAAATAATAATTATAATCCATATCACATTCAAGGATATGATAATTTAAACGCTAATCAAAAGGATTGTGTACAAAAAATAATTAATACTTTTAACAACATAAACGAATAAGAAAAAGGACATACAAAAAACTTGCATGTCCTTTTTTTATAAAATTCTTTCGATAATTCTTACCTGAGAATGCACCGATAATCTCTAATGATGCTCCTTCATAATATTCCATAAGCAGCTTTTAGATAATTTCATATTTTGCAACCATAATTCTTTCCACTTCATCAGGGGCATCTTCATAGAACTGAGTCCTTTTGTAGGAGTATCCTTCATGCTCAAGACAGATTTCTAAAAATAATAAGAAAATACCTATATCGATTCTATTATAGTATGAAACCTTATCAGACGGCATAATCCCCCGTTTTCCCGGTTTTTTATATCTGTATACCGTGATTTCTTCTCCGCTATTTTTTACTATCCATGGCTGTGTATTACACGCACTTGGGGCAAATCGTACAATTTCTGCTACGGAAAGTGTATCTCCCTGCCATATTTCATCAGGCATTTTCCTCTTTGCCTTAAACAGGTTTTTCCTAAAAATATTCTCTGGCATTTTTGCAATTGCTATCATAATAACAAATTTCATGCCGTCTTCATATTGCTTATCCGGTTTTCCGATTCCAAACCATAATGCTCCGATATTTCTGTCAGCAAGCCATAAATCAATCTGCTCTCCAATATAGCCAATATTTCTCAGATAATTTCCCTTTTCTTCACTATAGAATTCAATACAATACTCAGCTCCCCGACTACAGGTTGTCTCTGCTTCCGGAACTATTTTAATTTTATATTGAATTTCTTTATCTAACGGAATTACATCTTCTGCAAAAACTTTTAACTCACTCAGATCTTCATTGGAAATAGTTTCCCTGTTGCGAAACAAATGAAATGATTTCCTTTTAAAAATCATATTATAATAATCCATTTCTTTTCCTCTTTGCCAGAACATAACAAACCCCAGCCGGTGCTTTTATTGTATATGCCTTATTGTAATCATTATAAGCCGCAAAATATTGCTTCGTCAATTCATCATGGTTCAAATTTGTTGTTATTTCAAATCCACACCTTGATAATAACGCTTCTATTTCCAAGTCAGAATACATCGCTTTCATCTGTTCACCGGCACCTTGGGCAAGCAGGCGGTTTGTCTTTGATTCTCTGCTTTCTTTTTCAGATGGATAATCAAAACAGATTGCAGAACCTTCAACCATTATTTCACTTACCGTCTGAAGAAGTAATTGAAATTCTTCCTTACTAAGATAATAGCTTATCCCTAAAAGACTCCCAAAGGACTTTTGTGTGGAAACATATCCCGATTGAAGCAATTTTTCTTTCCAAGTTGTCTCTGCCAAATTACATGGAACAAACACCGCATCTGTTCTATGACCAATTTTCTCTATTCTATCCGTTTTATCTGCTATTAACTCCGGCAAATCCAGTTCAAAAACAGAAAGAATTTTATCTTTATTTCTCAATGAATAGGTGTCATACCCTGATGCAAATATTATATATTGTTTACATCCATGTGCTTTCTCCTTTTCCAACATTTTTTCACAAAAAGCACTTCTTCCCAGTACAGAAGGTGATAGCTGTTTATCTACAATCAGTCTTAATCCTTCTTCTCTCGTTCCTTCAAAACCGGAAAGGAAAAAACTGATTCCGTTTATCATATTTTCTTCTATTTGTTCATATTCGTTTCCTAAAAGAAGCTCTGCAGCACTGTCTCTAAAAATGTGCACCCGATTTTTCTTATAATGATAAGCTCTGGCAAAACAGCTTACTTTAGCAGTCATATTAACCATAAATCTTTCTCCTTTGATTTTCGAAATAGCAATGTGAGTACTCATCCTTTATTTTCATATCCCGAATGTCATACTCGCAAACGCAACGCTTCTTTATATATTAACCTGAATTTATCCTAATTGCTACCTACGGAAAGTAGAACAAAAAAACATTTTATCTGTTAAAAGTATTTATTTTCCAAATAAATAGTGATAAAATAATCAGTAATTATTTATTATCAAACTCAAAACTACAATTCCACATACTAAAGGAGGATTTTAATGCTATACGAACGAGCAAAAAAAGAATATGAAACGCTTACAGAACAAATATGTTCACTCAAATGTCAACTTGAAACATTTCCACCGGGCAAACTCATATGTTGTAATCACAAAACATACACGAAATGGTACCATAAGGATCAAGGGCAAAGAGAATATATTCCAAAATCAAACAGACGACTAGCCCAGCAACTTGCCCAAAAAAAATACTTAACATATCTGCTTCAGGATTTAGAGAAAGAACAAAAAGCTTTAACACTGTATCTAAACCATCACTCTAATGAAAAGCAATCTGATTCTCTTCTATTAAATCATCCGGAATATCAAGAATTACTCTCACAAACCCATTTATCTTTATCGAAAGAATTAACCGATTGGATGGCAAGTCCATATAACAGGAATACTTCCCACCCTGAATCTTTATCTCATAAAGGAATTGCAAATACTTTGTTGCGTTCAAAATCAGAAGTATTGATTGACATGGCTCTTAGGAAGTATAATATTCCATTTCGGTATGAATGTGCGTTGGAACTGAATAATGCTACACTTTTTCCGGATTTTACCATTCGCCATCCTCATACAGGCGAATTACATTACTGGGAACACTTTGGGTTAATGGATAATCACTCCTATACCGAAAATGCAATAGCGAAAATACGTCTCTATACATCTAACGGAATCATTCCCGGCGACAAGTTAATTACAACATACGAAACCAGAAACAGTCCCCTGACCATACAGACCATTGAAAAAACAATAGAATTCTATTTTCTGTGAAACCAATAAATATGCTTTGATAATACGTAACATTAGGTCTATACTTTCTTTGCTTTTAATATAGATTCCATTTTTGCTATATCAAATGCTTGTTTTAGGTCTATACTTACTTTGCTTTCAATATAGATTCCATTTCTGCTACATCAGATGCTTGTTTTAGGTCTATACTTACTTTGCTTTCAATATAGATTCCATTTTTGCTATATCAAATGCTTGTTTTAGGTCTATTCTTGCCTTTCTTTCAATATAGATTCCATTTAGCTACATCAAATGCTTGTTTTAGGTCTATGCTTACTTTGCTTTCAATATAGATTCCATTTCTGCTACGTCAGATGCTTGTTTTAGGTCTATACTTGTTTTTTCTCAAGAATAACCATCTATTATGTTTTCCGGAGTTAATCTGCTGTTGGCATTAATTCATTTGCTATTGGCTTTGCTTCGTGCCCGGCGGTTGTCCGGCTTTTCCCACCACTAAGCTACTCATTGAGTAACGGCCTCAGGATAGATATCATTGCAAAACACCGCTAGAGGTACGAACGGAAGCACTTCATTTTAGATATTTAACCTGTCCACTTGACAGGGGGCATATCACAAACTCCCATATCGACTTTTCTTATGTCTGATACAATTCTCAATGTTCCAGCATATTTTCAATAAATATTCCATACCCCTTTGTTGGATCATCTACAAGAACATGGGTAACTGCTCCAATCAGCTTGCCATCCTGTAGTATTGGGCTTCCGCTCATGCCCTGCACAATTCCTCCCGTACTTCTTAGCAGTCTCGCGTCCGTAATCCGGATTTTAATTGCTTTCTCCGAATCCACATTGCCGTGGTCCACGCCCTCAATAACAGCCGTGTATTCTTCCAAAGTTCCCAGACATTCTGTAAGAATCGTCACTTCCCCTGTATGAACCGATGAAGCATATCCCACCTCATACAGTCTGCTGCCGTCCATTTCCAGTTTTTTCAGACAACTGTCTAAATCCGATACAGTCCCATAGACACCAATATTATCATTATCTTCAAGTGACCCAATATAGCTCTCCTCATTTCTTGACATTATTCCAATGATTTCACCCGGGTCTCCAACTCTTCCCTTATTTATGGACATGACATGAGCTTTGTACACATCCCCCGACAATATATCTAACAAAGTTCCGGTATCCACATCCGTTATGCCGTGCCCCAAGGCCCCAAATTTTCCGGTGGCCGGATCAATGTATGTCAGTGTTCCGATTCCGGCAGTATCATCCCTTATCCATGCTCCTATTTTATAGCTTCCGTCCTCGGTAAGTTCCGGTTTGACTGCAACTTCTATCATTTCCCCATTTCGATTTACTTTAAATACTATAGTTTTTCCCTTGCTGTCCTGAATGTAATCCACCAACTTTTCTTTGTCATTAACTTCTTTTCCGTTAATTGCCATTATATAATCACCGCTTCTTAATATGTTTTTCGACGGCTCTGCAACGGTTCCGCCACTAGTGGTTACTTCTCCGCTCCCCAAAACAAGCACTCCGTCTGTTGTCATGGAAATTCCAATAATCTGTCCTCCCACATAGCAGGTAGAAGGTGTAACAACGTTTACATCTATGGTATCAATTGGAAATATATTAAATAAATATACTATTGCTTCACAGGTTCCTGTTGTATCGGAGGAAAGGCGAAAACTTTCATCCATATCTATGGTAATCTGGTCTGCAGGAACCTTCTCCGTATCACCGGCAGAAACATATATATCCTGACTGTCAATTTTTAAACTATAAGGAAGCTGTAAATCAAATTCCTGGGCGTCTCCCGTTACCAGCCAGAGATTGGAGGGTTTATTGTTATAGACTCCCAGAACTACCATAACCATGGTAATACAGCTAAGTACTACTATGGCCCATATTAAAATTTTTCTATAAAGTTTCATAATTTTCCTCCATGACAATACAGGTTTTTACTCTGTTTTTCCCCTGTTCCCGCTTTTCTTCCAAAGGCAAGGTATTTAAAATGACAAGAAAAAAAGGAATGCCAAACCAAATGACATTCCTTAGTATTTCCTTATAATATGTTTTTATTCAATATGTATCTTATACTTATCTGCGGTTCTCCGCTTTCCATCCGTCGGCCAGGGCTTTCATTTCCCGGGCACTTGCAATTACGTTTTCCGTAATGGTTGTGCCACCCAGCATTCTGGCAAGCTCAGTAGCCATTTCATCATGCTCAAGGGCTCTGATTTCAGTAGTTGTTTTTCCCTCATTCTGTTTTTTCTCAATAAGGAAATGTGTATCTGCCATGGCTGCAATCTGTGGAAGATGGGTAATACAGATTACCTGATGTTCAGAACCGATATAAGCCATCTTTTCAGAAACCTTTTGTGCAGTTCTGCCACTGATTCCCACGTCAATTTCATCAAAAACAAGGGAATCAATCTGATTTGTCTGAGCAAGGCAGGACTTTATGGCAAGCATTATACGACTCAGTTCACCGCCGCTGGCACATTGTGCAAGTTTTTTTACAGGCTCACCAAGGTTTGTGCTTACATAAAACTCGATTTCTTCTGCACCTGCTTCACTGTATCCTTCTACGGGAATCAGCCTGATTTCAAAAACAGCATGTTCAAAATTCAGTTCCTTAAGAGCCTCGGAAATGGATACAGACAGTTCTTTTGCAGTTCTTTCACGCTGCTTTGTAAGCTTACTGCAAAGTCCGTTTAGTACCTGTTCTTTTTCCCTGACATCAGTTCTCTGCTTTTCCAGGAACAAATCATAATCAGTATAATCAGACAGCTTTTTCTCACAATCTGCGGCATATGCCATTATGTCTTCATAAGTATTTCCGTATTTTGACTTCAGATGATTGATAACATCAAGTCTGGCACTTACCTCTGCCAGTTCCTCTTCTGTTCCGGAAATGGATTCCGCATAATCCTTAATTTCAGCAGAAAGACTGCCAAGCTGGTCCGAAATAAGATTCAGTTCATCAAAATATCCGGCAAGACGCTCATCAACGGAAGAAACTTTTCCAAGTGCTCTTAATGCATCATCAAGCAAATCCGATGCACAGGTATTTCCTTCCGAAAGATGGGAGGAAACAGTTGATAATGCCTCAGTAATCTTATCAGTATTGGAAAGTACTTTAAATCTCTCTGTAAGATTATCCTCTTCATCCTTAATCAGTCTTGCACCTGTAATTTCATCCAGTTCATACTGAACAAGGTCCAATTCTCTCTGACTAAGTCTTCCACCGGTTTCTGCTGTATGCAGCTTATCTGCCGCCTGACGATATGCACCATAAGCCTTTTTAACTTCCCCGCAAAGCCATGTTGCTTCCGCGGAAAAAGAATCTACAATTTTTCTCTGTGCAGATTTATATAAAAGTGACTGATGCTCATGCTGTCCATGAATATCAATAAGCAAAGAAGCAATGTCCTTAAGGACAGAGGCAGAAACGGTTTCTCCGTTAATTCTGCATACGCTTCTGCCATTTAAGGATATTCTTCTGGAAATAACAGTCTGTTCCTCATAGACCAGATCGTTATCTTCAAACAACTTTTTAAGTTCCGGACTGTCTGACTCAAAAATCAACTCAACAAGAGCATAATCTGCCCTGCTGCCAAGCATTTCTTTGGAAACCTTTCCACCAAGTGCCACCAAAAGAGAGCCAATAAGTATGGACTTTCCTGCTCCGGTCTCACCTGTAAGAACATTAAAGCCTTCTCCAAAGTCCAGCATAACCTCATCTATAATCGCAAAGTTTTTTACATGAATACTAACCAGCATAATACCTCCAGTCAGCTACCATTATGATGATTACAGGTTTACATTATGATATACGTTCTGAACATCATCATCGTCATCAAGTAAATCCATTGTTCTCTGGAAATTACGTATATCCTGATCATCAGTCAGGTCTACGTAGGTCTGAGGTATCATTGTTACTTCAGCTTCGATCATAGGAATACCTGCATCTTCCATTGCCTGACGTACTGTGGAAAAATCATCCGGAGCAGTAATAATTTCATAGCTGTCTTCCTCATCGGAGAAATCCTCCGCACCTGCATCAAGAGCTGTCATCATCAAATCATCTGCTTCCATATCACATTCTTCTTTATCAACAACAATAAGACCTTTTTCATCAAACATGAAGGATACACAGCCCTGAGTACCGATACTTCCCTGACCCTTTGTAAATGCGTTACGGATGTTGGAGGCAGTACGGTTTTTATTATCTGTAAGTGCCTCAACGATAATTGCGGTTCCCTTCGGACCGTAGCCTTCATAGGATACAAACTCATAGTTTACTGCATTTGCATCTCCTGCTGCCTTTTTAATACTTCTGTCAATTGTATCGTTAGGCATATTGTTTGCTTTAGCTTTTGCAATAACGTCCTTGAGTTTTGAATTATTGTTTGGGTCTGCACCACCTTCTTTAACAGCTACTGCAATTTCTCTTCCGATACGAGTAAACACTTTACCTTTAGCCGCATCGTTTTTTTCCTTTTTGTGCTTAATGTTTGCAAATTTTGAATGTCCTGACATTCTTTTTTCCTCCAAGAATTATTAATTTAATGTGTTCCATCTCACTGTGTTATGACTGAAATAATCCATAATCGTCACGTGATGAGTTCAGAACTGTGTTGATTTTTTCCATAATCGATGTACAGTCTTCCTGATTTTTCATTGCACACATTATGGTATCGTCTCCGGCTATACTTCCAACTATTTCAGGGATGTTCATTGTATCAATAACTGCACCTACAGCAGGTGCCATTCCTGATTTGGTTTTTATAACCAGAATATTACCGGCAGTATCAACAGATATTACTGCCGCTTTAAAAATATGAATCTGCTTGGTTCCTTCATTATCGGTATCATCCGAGGAAGGAAGCAGAAAATATTTCTGTTTTCCGTTTTCTCCTACGACCTTGGTAATTTTCATGGCACGGATATCTCTGGAAACAGTAGCCTGGGTTACATCATATCCGGCATTTTTAAGCCGTTGACACAACTCCTCCTGTGTTTCAATTTCATACTGATTAATCAGATACAAAATCATGTTTCTTCTGTCTGTTCTCATTTCTCTCTCCTTTATTTATCAGGTAAGTTTTGTATTAAGCATGTCTATAAATGAAAATTCCTGTAACATACACATTTTACATTTCATAGGAGATTTTTCAATCAGAATTTCCTTGTCAGATTCTAACTGGGTATATTCTTCTCCGTCAATTGTTACAAAGGCATTTTCAATGCATTTATGCCTGTTTCCTTTAAGAACAATACGCACCTTTGCATCCGCCGGAATTACAAAGCTTCTTACAGTTAAAGCATGTGGACAAATCGGAGTAATAACCATAGCATCCACGTTTGGGGTTACTATGGGTCCTCCCGCACTTAAATTGTAGCCGGTTGAACCTGTAGGAGTTGATATGATAACTCCATCACCTTCATAAATTCCGAAAAGCTGGTCATCCACATACATAGTAATTCCAACCAGATGGGAGTAACCGCCTCTGCTGATTACTATATCATTTAAGGCTGTTTCCTCTCTCATGCCCTCTGTGCTTACACTAAGCTGCATGCGGTAGTCAATAGTATATCTGTCCTGAAAAAGTAAATCCAGCGCCTTGAAGGCATCTGCGGATTCTGTCATGGTAAGAAATCCAAGACTTCCCATGTTTATTCCAACCATTGGAAGATTTAAATCCGAAAGATTTCTTGCAGCCTGTAAAAAAGTGCCATCGCCACCAAGCACAAGTATGCACTCTGTTTCACCGGGAACATCCTCTACACTGGTGTAACCATTACCGCCTGTACCGGAAGGTGCCACAAAACAGGTACCACCTTTTTTAGCTATGTATCCTGCAATCTGCTCCGCAAACTCAGAAACACCCTCTTTACTTCTGTTGGCAATAATACAAAAATGTTTCATAATAACCTCACGTATCCGGAATTAATCCGGTTTAACTTTACAGATTTACTTATCCAGTTGTGCATGTGCTTCCTTTACAATTTCACCTGCCAGTGAAAGGAATCCGGAAACATCTCTCACATCCTCAAGTGTACCACTTTTACGCATGTGAAGTAAATACTCAATATTCCCTTCAGGTCCTTTTATAGGAGAAAATGTAAGATGAAGAGGTTCAAAACCACTTGCCGCTACATAATTCAGTACATTTTCAACCACTTCAAGATGAACAGATTGTTCACGCACAACACCCTTTTTACCGACTTTTTCTCTGCCTGCTTCAAACTGTGGCTTAATCAGGCATACCATTTCAGCTCCGTCCTTCATCAGTTCTCTTACAGGAGGCAGAACCTTTGTAAGAGAAATAAATGCAACATCGATTGAAACAAAATCTACCGGTTCTCCAATATCTTCCGGAGTAACATATCTGATATTGGTTTTTTCCATAGAAACCACTCTTTCATCCTGCCTTAACTTCCAGGCAAGCTGATTGGTTCCCACATCAATGGCATAAACCTTTGCAGCACCATTCTGAAGCATACAATCTGTAAAACCTCCGGTACTGGAGCCTACATCCATGCATATCCGGTTATTTAAATCCAGATTATAGGTTTCTACTGCTTTTTCCAGCTTTAATCCGCCTCTGCTTACATATTTTAGTTTTGTGCCTCTTACTGTGATTTCCACAGTATCAGGGAACATGCTTCCCGCCTTATCCTCACGGACACCGTCCACATAAACCTCTCCTGCCATAATCACAGCTTTTGCTTTTTCCCTGGATTCTGCCAAACCATTTTTTACAAGAAGAACATCAAGCCTTTCCTTCATCTGACTCTTTTCCTATTCCTTTATATTCACTCATAATTGCACCATATATACCGTCGCAGTCAAGCTTATATTCATGAAGCAGTTCATCTCTGGTACCATGTTCCAGATAGATGTCCGGCAATGAAAGTGTAAGAACCTTTCCTTTAAAGCCCTTTGATGCAAGATAAGCAGCCACCTGTTCTCCAAAACCTCCTGTAGCAACGCCCTCTTCCACTACAGCAATCATTTTATGCGTAAGCAGTCTGTCTATCATCTCCTTATCAAAAGGTGATGAAAATCTGGCATTGATAAATGTCACGCTGATATCGTCACTTTCCAAATACTGTGCAGCCCGGGAAACCTCTTTAAAGATAGTTCCAAGACTTATTACAGCCAGGTCCTTTCCACCGGCAATTAACTCAGAACGTCCATATACAACAGGAGTCTCATCTATTCCGCTGTAATATACCTCTCCTCTCGGATATCTGATTGCAACAGGCCCGTCAAAATCTTTGGCAAAATATAAAGCCTGTACAAATTCCGCACCATCCTTTGGAGAAATAACTGTCAGCTCCGGAATTGTGGAAAGAAATGCAATATCATAAATTCCCTGGTGTGTTTTTCCGTCACTGCCTACAATTCCGGCACGGTCAATTGCGAAAATAACCTTTTTACCTGTAAGACATACATCATGGAGTATCTGGTCATATGCTCGCTGTAAAAATGTAGAATAAAGGCATACAACCGGATGCATACCTGCCGCTGCCAGTCCTGCCGCAAAGGTAACCGCATGCTCCTCTGCAATTCCAACATCAAAAAACCTGTCCGGAAATCTGTTCTGGAATTCCGTAAGTCCTGTTCCACCTGTCATTGCGGCGGTAATTGCCACAATATCCTTGTCTTTTTCCGCAATGTCGCAGATTACTCTTCCAAAAACAGATGTAAAACTGTCTTTTTCGGACTTGTTTTTAAGTTCACCTGTACTGAGTACAAAAGGATCTATGCCATGAAATTTGCTTGGATTGTTTTCAGCAAATCTGTAACCCTTGCCTTTTTTGGTAATCACATGGACCACTACCGGTCCCTTATAGGTTTTTGCAGCTTCTATGGCACGAATTAAATCTGTAATATTGTGCCCGTCAACAGGTCCGAAATAGCCCAGACCCATGTCTTTAAAAAATCCACCCGGAGTAATTAAATCCCTGATAGAATTTTTCGTCTTTTTAAGTTTGTCAGCCACCTTTGAACCGAAATCAGTTCTGGTAAGAACATTTTCCACATCACCCTTAAAATCCAGATATTTGGAATCTGTTCTTATTCTCTCAAGATAACTTGCCATACCTCCTACATTTTTGGAGATGGACATTTCATTATCGTTCAGTACAATAATTGTATTGGTTTTATAATGCGCCAGATTATTAATTGCTTCATAAGCCATGCCACCGGAAAATGAGCCGTCACCGATAACTGCCACGACCTTATATTTTTCTCCGCGTATATCCCTGGCCCTTGCATAGCCTGCAGCCACCGAAATACTGGTAGTACTGTGTCCTGTGTCAAAGGCATCACAGTCGCTTTCGTCTTCCTTCGGAAATCCGCTAAGCCCTTTATACTGTCTTAATGTATACATGGACTCTTTCCTTCCGGTAAGAATTTTGTGTACATAAGACTGATGTCCCACATCCCATATAATCTTATCGTCCGGCAAATTCAGGCAGGCGTGAAGAGCCATTGTAAGCTCCACAGCCCCGAGATTGCTTGCCAGATGTCCTCCTGTATTAGAAACAGTTTTAACAAGAAACTGTCTTATTTCTTTTGCCAGTTCCGGATAGTTCTCTACAGGAATTTTCTTTATATCGTTAGGAGCTTTTATCTGATCCAGATAAATACCCATTTTACGCCTCCGTTCATAACTGCTCTTAATTTTCTCTTTCCACAAGATAATCAAGCAGTTCTCTTAAAAAGTCACCTTTCAGATTAAGTTCATCCATAATCATGCGGGCTTCTTTTGTAAGTTCTTCCACCTTTATGGACGCCTCTGACAAACCATGTAAGGTAACATAGGTAGTCTTATTATTTTCAAGGTCGCTGTGAATAGGTTTGCCAAGCATTTCCTTTGTGGATGTTTCATCAAGAATATCATCCTTAATCTGGAATGCCACACCTACTTTATTTGCCACTCTGCCTATTTTTTCTACTTCATCTTCAGATGCTCCGGCAAGAATTGCGCCAATCATAAGAGAAGCCTCTAAAAGAGCGGCTGTTTTAAGTTCATAAATAAATGCAAGTTCACTGTCGGAAAGAGCCTGTCCTGTTTTTGTAACGTCAACAGTCTGTCCGCCCACCATGCCGTATACGCCGGCCTTTGTGCCAAGTATCTGAAGTGCCTTTACTGCATGGGCTGTTTCTCCGGCA
The DNA here is from genome assembly GCA_051877895.1 of Lachnospiraceae bacterium. GTDB lineage: Bacteria > Bacillota > Clostridia > Lachnospirales > Lachnospiraceae > UBA3775. Next base: position 12,084 of record JBJEJI010000065.1, read on the forward strand.
GTTTTTGCAGACATACATGCTTTTACTGCAGTTTCATAAGCATAATTTAAGAGTCCGTCTCCTGCCAGAACTGCCACGTCCTGTCCATAGGCAGCATGGGTGGTAAGCTTCCCTCTTCGGTACATGTCATTATCCATTTCAGGAAGATCATCATGTACAAGTGAGTATGAATGTATCATTTCAATGGCTGCCATAAATGGCTCTACCAGTTTTTTTTCTGTTTCAATATTGCCTCCGAATGCACGAAAGCTTTCTCTCATCATTAATGGTCTGATTCTCTTACCGCCATTTAAAACGCTGTAGTTCATGGCTTCAAAAATCAAACGGGCAGGTCCTTCTTCTTCGGGAAGATATGAAGTTACTACACCGTTTACCTCTTCTCTGGCACAGTTAAGCCTTTCCTTCCATTCAACGTTCATCATGCTTCCTGCCCTTCTTCAAGTATAATAAGTTCTTTTTCTATAGTATCAATCATGGCGGTACACTCTTTTAATTCAGTTACTCCTTTTTTGTATAGTTCAAAGGATTTTTCCAGAGGTATATCCGGGCTTTCCATTTCTTTTACTATATTTGTAAGTTCCCTCATGCGTTCTTCAAGGGTAATTGACTTTTCTTCCATAATTTCCTCCGTAACAAGGTTAGGTTTATGTTATAGTTTACAATACTAAAGCCGGCTTGCAATATCTCCGGTTGAAATTTCACTTGCTGCAATTTCCTCAACATGGCACAAAAGGCAGCCATCGGAAACAGTCACCTCTATTTTATCACCCGGGTCTACTTCCGATACACTTTTTACAGCCTTATTGTCATGGGAAATATAAGCATAGCCTTTTGAAATTTTTTCAAGAGGTGAAAGCCTGCGAAGTTGCTCTGCATAAATCTGAATTTTGTGTCTGGATTTTTCCAACGAAGCCGCTGACAAAACTTCCATACGGGTTTTCAGAGTTTCTATCTCCCCTTTTGTTTTCAACATATTTCGCTCAAGACTGTTTTTCAAACTGTTTCCCAGTCTGTCAAGTTCAAGTTTTCTTTGAGCCAGACTGTTCTCAGGTCCCAGATACTCAAGTGTTCTGGCCTGTATTTCCAAATTTCTTCTTGCAGTTTCAATCCGGTTTAACATTCCACTGTATAAATCAGAATGAAAATCAACAAGAGCTGCCTGTAAATCAGAAATCCGGCACACAGCCAGTTCCGCTGCCGCACTTGGTGTAGCTGCTCTTAAATCGGCTACGTAATCTATAATTGTTGTATCAGTTTCGTGTCCAACAGCAGAAATGACCGGAGTTTTCAGATCGTAAACCGTCATGGCCACTTTTTCTTCATTAAAAGCCCATAAATCCTCAATAGAACCGCCGCCCCGGCCTGCAATAATTACGTCAGCTCCGTAATCATCCAGCTTTTTTAAAGCCCGGCATATTGATTCGGCTGCACCCTCGCCCTGCACCTTTGCCGGTGCCAGAACAATCTGAATATATGGATTTCTGCGTTTCGAAATACTGACAATATCTCTAAGTGCTGCACCTGTTTTTGCAGTAACCACTCCCAAAGTTTTAACGTAATAGGGTATTGGTTTTTTATGCTCCTGATTAAAAAAACCTTCCGAGGAAAGTTTTTGTTTCAGTGCTTCATATTTCAGGTAAAGTGCTCCCAGTCCTGCCGGCTCTACGGCTTTGACATAGACATTGATAACCCCGTCACGTTCAAACATGTTAACGGAACCGGTTACTACCACACTTTGTCCGTTTTCCAGTTTAAAGTCAAGACCGTTCATACGGTCTCTGTAAAACATGACACAGGAAATCTGGGCTGTTTCATCTTTCAGAGAAAAATAAATATGTCCGGAGGTGTGATATTTGCAGTTCGAGATTTCACCCTTTATGCAAATGCGTCCTAAAACGCCATCCCGGACAAATAGATTTTTTATATAAGTATTGACCTGCGAGACTGAATATACATTACTCATTGTTCTGTCTGTTTCTTTCCAGTTTTCCAAGGATACCGTTTATAAATGCAGGAGAACTGTCATCTCCTCCATAGGTTTTTGCCAGAATAACAGCTTCACTTATGGCAACTGCAGGAGGAGTATCATCATAAAAGATTTCATAAACCGCCATACGCATAATGGCAAGGTCTATTCTTCCCATTCTGTCCAGTCTCCATCCGTCACTTACACCTGCTATCATGGTGTCAATCAGGCCAAGCTTTTCGCGAACGGCAAAGAACTTGGATGTAATCTCCTCAGCATTTTCGCTTTCAACACAATCATTAAAGCAAAAAACTGTATCCTGCAATGTTTCTTCTTCTGCATTGCTTTTGAGGTAAAGGTCTATCTGTTCTCCGATTTCACCGGTTTCGTAAAATTCCGACAGATACAGCAGAAAAACCACATGTTTTCTTTTTACACTCTGTTTCATATATTATGATCCTCAAACCTTTGTGTTTTTTGTTTTAGGGGTAACGACAAACAAGGAGTGTGACCACTCCCTGTTTTTTATTTATTCTTTGTCTAATTCAATACCTGCAATACGAACATCCACACAGGTCACTTTAAGACCGGTCATGCTTTCAATGGATGCTTTTACCTTTTCCTGTACTTCTGCTGATGTTTTAGGTATGCTGTAGCCGTATCTCATTGTAAGATTAAGTTTTACGGTTACAACATCATCCTGAACGTCGATTACAACGCCTTTGGAAAGATTCTTTACACCAAGTTTACCAACGATTTCGTTAGTAATATTGCCGCTCATTGCTGCAACTCCTTCAACTTCTGTAGCTGCTACTCCTGCAATTGAAGCAATTACATCATCAGCTATTTTAACATTACCGCATGAATTTTCAACTTCAATGGTTGCTGTATAATTAGTAGTATTTTTTTCTCCCATTATGATCCTCCATTCCGTGGCAGTTCACAGCGGAGTCCACCACTATATTCAGGGACCCCGTTTTTTTACGGGCCTTTTTTTGAAAGGCTTTTCTGCATATATTTTTTACATTATATCAAAGTTAATGCATTTTTCCAAGTATTTTTTATTCCTCTGTGACTACATTCGTAATTACAATACCTGAAGCATCAATATCTGTATTTCTCATAACCACATCTTCAATTTTTGCCACGTCCTGTTCACTGATTTCCAGAATATTTACAATGACATCTACCTCATCTTCACTGACATAACACACTGTTTCATAACCCTTTGCTTCAAGAAGTGTTTCCAGTTCATCTTCAAGTGCTGCTGCATTGGTCATTTCCACAAGGCATCCAATGGCATCCGCCTTGGCTTCATCACTAATGGAAGCATCATTCACTACATTTTCCAGTGTTTCTTTGTTCTGGGCACGAATCTGTTCACGGCCCAGCTTTGCATTTCCGAAATAATTTCCTCCCAGTGTTGTACTGGCAAGTATAGAGCCTCCTACATCCTGACCATTCTCTTCGCCGGAAGATGCTATATCTTCTCCTTCCTGCTCCGAAGCCATTGCGTCAACGTCCTGACTGTCAGAATCAGAAGGAGGATAGATATCTTCATCGGATATGTCCAGACTGCTGCCGCCCGATGATACGGTTCCTTCCGTGTCATTTTGTACCGTACCATCAATATCCTGATCGGTTATTCCCTCACCGGTAATTTTCTGTTCTGTAATATCTGACCCCTTCTGTTTTGAAGCATCTGTCTGTCCTGTAACATTAAGATATCCGGCAATAATAATCATTACCGCAAGTGCCGCAATAATTACCTGATTTCTCTTAACAACTTTTTTCAGAAAATTCGTTTTACCGCCCTTCATAACTATTCTCCTTTTCAATCTCCAGAATTTGAACCTTATGTGCTGGTATTCCAAAAAGTGACCCGCATATTTCGATAATATCACTTTGAACCTGAACATCTCCTGCACCCTCGCACAAAATGCAGGCTCCATCAAGCCCCGGCGAAAGCATAACATCAACCTCACCTATGCCTTTAACACGGGACAACAGTGCTTTAAGCTTGTTTTCATAATAAGTTATCAATTCCGTTTCATCCGTAGGTTCCCCTAAAGTATCTGTACTGTCATAACCTGAAGATACCGGAAACTGTCCGTCAGACGCCTTTTCCTCTGTCCGGCAGGATAACATAAGTAACATTATTCCTGCAACAAGCATTATAAGAATCCCGGGATTTAATGTACTTTTTAATTTACTGACCCATTCCTTCATCCTCTGCCTCCGTATAGCCATATATATGCGAGCTGTCAACATGATAGAAGTTATTTATATATTTTTTTATGCCTGCAATATTGTTTGTACTTTCCACATAAAATTTTACTGCCATATTATTATCCTCATAAAAGCAATTCACTTTTGTCACATCATAGCCCGAGGCTTTTAGAGCATATTCTATACTGGAACCATAGGATGCAAGCACTGCCTGGTCAATCATTTCATTTCTTTTTTCTTCTGTCTGAGCAAGTATTTCTTCACTGTCTGAAACCATTTCAAAATCTGCTTTTCCCCCGGAATCAAAACTCATGCTTCCAATGGCAGACATGGCATAAAGTATAAGCATAAGTCCCACTACAAAACGGAGATATTTTGCATATTTTTCTCCGGTTGTCAGATTCATAATCGCAGAAATAACAATAACCACTGAAACCAGATTTTTTACAAACAGAGATAAATTCTCCATTGTTGTTACTACTCCTCATAAAATTTAATGTGCACAAAATTTATATTCCGGTTCCCAACGCAAGAATCATGATTGCAAATATAAACAGAGCCCCGGTGGTAATCAATGTTTCCATAAGCAGTGCTATGGCTTTTCCTGTATCCGATATGACATCTGTAAGCCTTCCATCCACTACCGGCTCTACCACCGCGCCGGAAAATCTGACAGCCAGCTGCATAATAGCGATTTTTGATATAGGAACAATGCAAAGTATTCCGATAGCAAGCACTCCTGCCACACCTATAACATTTTTTAACACCATACCGGCTCCAAGCACTGTTTCCGCCGTACCTCCCACCAGATTCCCAATAATCGGTATCATTTCAGAAGCCCTTGTTAACACACTTCTTTTCAACTGGTCCACCCCGGGTGCAACAAGACTTTGAATTGTACTCAGACCAATCACCACGGCAATCAGGGTTTTGTTTACCCACTGAATTCCTGTGAATATAAGTTCCGTCATTTTAGAAAACATTCCTTTTCCCGTAACATGATTGGCAATAATCATCATAAAATATATATCGATCATAGGGAAAATAAGTTTCAGTATTATATTGTCTGCCAGAGCAATAACAAACAGACTTATTTCATACATGGCAGTTGCGCTTCCGCTGCCTGTACTAAATGCCATTCCCATAATATACGCAGGAGTAAGAAGATTCATAAACTCAGTTACTGACCCAAGCAGATTTTCTGCCATAAGACACATTTTTGAAAAAACTCCGGACAAAACACTGATAGTCAGCATATATGTAAGATAAAAACCCATTTCCGCAACCTGTACATTTTTAATTGCCGAAGTAAATGCCGTAAAAACCGCTGCCATGCCCATAATCAGAAACATGGTGGAAAACACACTGAATTCTTCTTCCACTCCATGAATACAGGAAATTATTATACTTTTTGCAATTCCTTTCACGGAAAAATCTTCATTTCCCGTAAGAAGTCCATCTACATATTCCGTAAAGGTTATTCCACCGGATGAATTTTCTTCAAGCCAGCTGTCAAGCTCCGTATAGTCCATCTCGTCATTAATATCATCAATTGTATCCGCCGCAGCAGGACTTATTAATAAAAAAGTACAACATAGAAACAGGAAACATAAAAGCTGCAAAAAGAACCTGCTTATTGCTATTCTTTTCAAGTACACTCCCTCCTGTTATAAGCCGTAAATGGTATCTATCAGTGCTGTCAGCACAGGCATGCTAAGTGCCAGAATTGAAAGCTTTGCAACCAGTTCAATCTGATCTCCTATTGAAGCATGTCCTGCATCCTTACACAGACCGGAAGCAAATTCCCCGATATAGGTAATGCCCATGCATTTTAACAGAATGCTAATATAGCCTTCACCCATTCCAACCTGCTTTAAAACAGAATTGATTTCGTATACAACCTGCCCCAGTCTGGACAGACCAAATGCCAGAATATAAAGTCCTGTTGCAATTGCAACCAGGAAAGAAAACTCTTTATTGTCCCTGGAAAGCTGTATACAGATAATGACTGCCACCAATCCTGCCGCTGCTATTTTTATCATAATTCAAACAGGGTTTCGATAGTTGTAAACAACTCAGCAATTAAGGGTACCACCCAGTAAAGTACCAGTATTAATCCTGCCAGACTTGCCAGAAAAGCCTGATCCTCCCTGCCGGAGTGTTTTAGAATCTGTCCCAGGACAGACACCAGTATGCCCACGGCTGCAATCTTATATATTATGGAAATTGTCATATGCTCCTCCAGTTTTCTGTATACGTTATACAAGGATTATGGTAATAAAAGCTCCTGCCAGAACGCCCATCATTCTATAAAAACCTGTTTTTTTCCTGATTTCCTCCCTAAGTACAGCAAGCGAATGCTCTGTTTCTTCCATGTATATTAAAAGAATTTCATCCTGCATACCACAGTCCAGATTGCCCAGCCCCTCTCCAAGTCTGCATATACTCTGCCTGTCCTCCTCGGACAAAGGGGTTTCACCTAAAAATTTGTATATATTATCCCGCCATATTTCCCCCGATGGCACTCCGTCATACCTGAGCATCTGCTCGCTTACTGAAATAAACATTTTTCCTATGGGCTCTGTTTTCCCCCTGCCAATTTTGTCAAGAGCTTCAGGAAGTGGGGTCCTTTCATGCCTTATAAGCGCTTTAAGCTGCATGGCACTGTCCCTCAACTGAATCAAAAGCATTCTCCGTTTTTGCAAAATGTTCCCCATAAAAAAACCTGTGTATGTACATGCAGATATAATAAGCGCACCACCTAATACTCTTATCACTACCATCTCTCCTGCCAAAAAATCTTCTTCATGACATAATTATATTTTAAAGACTACACTTCACAGTGAAAACGACTACTTGTCTCCAAATATGCCTTCAATGGTTCCCGGTGCAGGATCTGATTTCAGTGCAATAACCCTTTTAAAATAACCCTGTTCTAAAAGAACAGACAAGGAAGTGTTTTTCTTTACATCCTCTAATCCGGCGCCATGAGCGGAGGCTATAACCCTGCACCCTGATACTGCCGCCAGTTTAAGGGCCTGTACATCTCTTTCAGTTCCGATTTCATCCACTGCAATAATGTCCGGTGACATGGTTCGTATGAGCATTTCAATGCCCAGACTTTTGGGACATCCATCCAATACATCAACTCTGGTTCCAAGACGATTTTGAATGATTCCCTGATACATTGCAGCTATTTCGGAACGCTCGTCCGAAATTCCCACCGTGTAACCTTTTTCAGAAAGAGTCCTTACAATATCACGAAGCAGTGTGGTCTTTCCTCCCCCGGGAGGGCTGATTATCAATGTATTTACAAATCCGTCCTTGTTAAAAAGATACTGTATTACCTTTGAGGAACATCCGTATACCTCATGTGCTACCCTGATATTTATGGATGAAATGCTTCTAATTGTTTTTACCCTGCCATCAGCAATGACCGCTCGTCCGCAGAGTCCTGCCCGATGACCCCCAAGTATTGTAACGAAGCCATGTCCAACCTCTTCCTCTAAAGCATACAAGGAATAGTTACTGATATATTCAACTGTTTCCTTCATCATACATTCAGTAAAAACCAGTTTTGATGTTCCACTTTCATCGCAAAGACCGTTAACAGAAAGCATGTGCTCTTTGGCTTTATATTTCACATATACAGGCATGCCTGTCCGCAATCTGATTTCATTTAGTCCGTTAATTTCCTTAATTCCCTGCTTAATTGCATTTCTCAATGCCTGAGGAAGCACCCTCATTACGGTTTCAAGTTCGTTCATAATTCCTCCGTTCCGAAGCATCTTACAACTTGTACGCTTCAAAGATTTAATAATATATATGAGGTGATTTTTGAAATATTCATTGCAAAATTAAAGTTCATAATTTAATATATCTCTATGTAAAGTGATATTTTTAAACCAACTTACAGATAAGTTAAGACGATTCTGATTTCTGTTTTTTCACAGTACTAAAAAGAAAGGAAAAATTTCCCTTTGGGAATATCCGGATTTATTTATGGAAAATAAAAGATACGGCCTTATAGGCGGAAAGCTGGGACACAGCTACTCTAAAATCATACATGAGAAAATTGCAGACTATTCATATGATTTAATTCCTCTTACTCCTGAGGAATTTACTGATTTTATGGAAAGAAAGGATTTTGCAGCAATCAATGTTACAATCCCTTACAAAAAATCAGTTATCCCTTATCTTTACTCAATTGACGGCGTTGCAACCAAAATCGGTGCTGTTAATACCATCGTAAACAAAGAAGGGAAATTATACGGCTATAACACTGATTACTATGGTTTTCTTTACACATTAAAGAAAAACAACATTGAAATCACCGGGAAGAAAGTACTGGTTCTTGGAAACGGCGGTGCTGCCCAGGCAGTAATTGCAGCAGTAAACTCCCTCTCTCCTGCTTCACTGTATATTGTTAAATACAAGGTAGAGGAGGGAACCATTACCTACGAAGAAGCTGCAGAAAAACACTCTGATGCAGATGTAATTATAAACACTTCCGCTAAAGGAATGTATCCAAACGTGGATGAAACACCTATGGACACATCCATTTACAAAGACCTTTCTCCTTACACAAAACTTTCAGCTGTAGTAGACATTATTTACAATCCTGCAGTAACAAAGCTTCTGTCTTTTGCCGAAGCAAAAAATATCAAAGCTGTAAACGGACTTGAAATGCTGGTTGCCCAGGCAGTATATGCATGTGAATATTTTCTGGATACAAAACTGGATGAAGATATTATTGATAAGATTTATAATGAGATAAAACAAAAATAACTCATATCCGGGGAACGTTTTGGCGTTATAGATGCGGAGCGTTTTTTATTGTATGGGAACAAAGTTTCCCGGACAACAAAAAAACAGTATTGCAAATTGCAATACTGTTTTTTATTATGAAATTAAAGTAATTAAACTCTCTTCATATACTCGCCTGTTCTTGTGTCAATCTGGATTGTTTCACCCTGATTTACGAACAGTGGTACGTTAACCTGAGCACCTGTTTCAACAGTAGCCGGCTTGGAAGCACCTGTTGCTGTGTCACCCTTGAAGCCCGGTTCTGTATCGGTAATAACAAGTTCTACAAATAAAGGAGGCTCAACGGAGAAAATCTGACCGCCATGGGAACACATCTTAACCATTTCATTTTCCTTTACGAACTTAAGAGCATCACCGATCTGATCCTGAGTAAGAGAAACCTGATCATAAGTTTCTGTATTCATGAAGTGATAAAAATCACCATCACTGTAAAGATACTGCATTTCAGATCTTTCAATATGTGCCTGTGGGAATTTTTCGGTTGGTCTGAATGTTTTTTCAACTACACCACCATTTTTAATATCTTTTAATTTTGTTCTTACGAAAGCTGCGCCTTTTCCCGGCTTAACATGCTGGAACTCAAGTACCTGATATACATTACCTTCGATTTCCAGTGTAATACCGTTTCTAAAATCGCCTGCTGATACCATATGGGATTCCTCCTTAATATTAACTCTTTTTATAGTAAACCATTTATCGCCATTTTTCAATAGTTTTTTACAGTTTTTTTCACTCTGCCTCTCCACCTGCAAGAATTATATCAATGGCATGGAGATAGCCTTTCAATCCCTCGCCTACAACCTGGGCATCACATGCCGGCAGTGTTACGCTTACATGTCTGAAGGATTCTCTTTCATTTACGTTGGATATATGAATTTCAACTTTTTTCATGGAAACACTTGCCAGTGCATCATGAATAGCATAGCTGTAATGGGTATAAGCACCCGGATTGATTACAATCCCGTCCACCTTATCATAGTAGGCCTGTTGTATTCTGTCAATAAGCGCACCCTCATGGTTGCTTTGATAGGTTTCAAGTTCAAAATTCTTTTCTGCTGCATAATCCTCAAGCATTTTCATTAGATATGCGTAGTCCTGTTTACCGTAAATATCCGGCTCTCTGATACCTAAAAAGTTCAGATTAGGTCCGTTCATAACCAGTATTTTCATTTAAATCCTCCAACAATGTTATTTATCATGCCATACTCAGCCAATTAATTATAAAGCATGTTTAATTTCATGTATAATCTGACTCACATTTTTTCCGTCGGTAAGAATGGTGATGTCAGCCAGTTTGGAATAAACCGGTTCTCTCTCCGCCATAAGGTTTTTTACAAACTCTTCTTTATCAGGTCGTTGTAAAAGAGGTCTGGTGTTATCTCCGTCCAATCTGTTAAGAATTGTCTCCGGCTTTGTTTTCAAATATACCACAATGCCACAATCTTTTAAAGGCTGATGATTTGCCGGTCTTATTGGCATGCCTCCACCGGTGCTGATTACACAATTACGAAGCTTACGGAATTTTCCGCTTATGGCTTCTGTTTCAAGCCTTCTGAAATAATCCTCTCCTCTTTGGTCGAATATTTCAGAAACGGACATATTTTCATGTTCTTCAATAAGCTTGTCCATGTCAACAAACTCATATTCCAGCTCTTTGCAAAGACTTTGACCCACTGTGGTCTTTCCACATCCCATAAATCCGATTAAAACAACCGCCTTACCTGAACGTTTTCTTTGCCTTCCTGCCGAATAACATGCAAGAACTGCTTTTTCAAGATACCGCTTCAATACAATCTGTATTTCTTCTTTATCGTCTATTCTGTCAACAAGGACCGTTGAAATACCTGCCTTATTAGCTCCCCAGACATCGGTAAACAACTGATCTCCCACAAAAAGGGTATTTTCTTTCAATGTTCCCATCAGTTCCATCGCCCTGTTATAATTTTTTACTGAAGGCTTTCCTGCTTTTGATATATGGAACACTCCATGCATATCTACGCCACCACGGCTTAATCCGTCACAGAAACGCTGTACCCTTGGTTCTTTATTATTGGATAAAAAGCAAATCTTATACCCCATATCTACCAGCGACCTTATCAATTCAACCGCCCTGGCATCGGCATCTGCGCCGTGTTCAACCAACGTATTGTCAATATCAAAAATAATGCCCCGGTATCCGCACAGATATTTTCCTGAAAAATCAAAGTCATAACTGGATACGGCTCTTGTTCCGGGATATAAACTGTTAAACATTGTTTCCTCCATCAGTCCTTAAACTGCCGAACGGTCAGGTAAGCACAACTGGCTACCTGACCGGCCGGAAAAATTACTGCTCTGATATAGTATACCTGTTAAGAGGCATATTGTAAAGAAAAATTACTCGTCTCCCTCTGCTGCAGCTTCTTCAATAACCTTAGCCTGCACATCACTAGGAGCCGGTTCGTATCTGTCAAATTCATAAGAATAATCACCGAAACCTCCTGTCATGGAACGAAGGTCTGTGGAATATCCATAAATGGATGCCATAGGAATATCAGCTACGATTTCCTGCTTACCGTTAGGAAGCGGATTCATTCCAAGCACACGTCCGCGACGCTTTGATAAATCTCCCATAATGTCACCGGTATATGCATCCGGAATGATAACCTTAAGAGAAGCAATCGGCTCTAAGAGTATCGGTGTTGCATCCATAATTCCTGCCTTAAATGCCTTAATCGAAGCAAGCTTAAATGCCATTTCGTTGGAATCTACCGGATGATATGAACCATCAATAAGTGTTGCTTTGATTCCTACTACAGGATAGCCTGCAAGAGGTCCTTTAAGTACAGATTCAGCAATACCTTTTTCCACTGCCGGGTGGAAGTTTCTAGGTACGGAACCACCAACAATCTTTTCTTCGAAAATATACGGTTTATCAAGATCTCCGCTTGGCTCAAATACCATTACTACATCACCAAACTGACCTGCACCGCCGGACTGCTTTTTATGTCTTCCCTGAACCTGAACACGTTTTCTTATTGTTTCTCTGTATGGAACACGAGGCTTTTCAACGTCAATTTCAACTTTGTAACGTGAAGACAACTTACTCTTTACAATGTCAAGCTGCTGTTCACCAATACCATAAAGCAGAGTCTGACGGTTTTCTGTATCATTAACAGTCTTAACAGTAAGATCTTCATCCATAATTTTCTGTAATGCCTGGCTGATTTTATCATCATCGCCCTTGTTAACAGCCTTGTATCTTACATAAGTATATGGAGTGGAAAGCTTAGCAGGAGTAAATTCAATCGGATTAGCTTTTGTTGACAGAGTGTCACCTGTTGCTGTGTTAGACAGCTTGCCAATAGCACCAATATCACCTGCGTACAATTCCTTAACTTCTATCTGTTCCTTTCCCCTGAGGACATAGAGTCTTGAAAGCTTTTCTTCTGTTTCCTTATTAGTGTTATAAATTACGTCATCACTCTTCAGAACGCCGGAGCAAACCTTAATAAGGGAAAATCTTCCAATGAAAGGATCAACAATCGTCTTAAATACTTTAGCAGAAAAATCTTTATTGGCATCATAATCGGCCATAAAGGTGGTACCTGTTTTCCTGCTCATACCGGTGATGACACATTTATTCGGTGATGGGAAATATTTGTCAATGGACTGAAGCAGTGCATGGCAGCCTCTTCCAAGTATACCGGAACCGCATAATACAGGTACCATATCCCCTGTGCTTACACTAAGTCTTATAGCTGTCTCAAGTTCTACTTCTGTGAACTCTTCACCCATAAAATATTTTTCCATCAGTTCCTCACTTGTTTCGGCAACTGCTTCTACAAGTGAAGTTCTGTACTGATTTGTATATTCCTGACAATAGTCAGGAATAGGACCGTCTGTATATTCACCAAGCTTACTGGTAAACTTACGACCTGCCATCTTTACTACATTAACAAAACCAACAAACTTTTCATTCTCTCTTATTGGTGTATGGAACGGAGCAATACGGTTGCCGTATCTCTCTTTCAGGCTTTCAACAACCTGTCTGTAGGAAGCGTTGTCATCATCCATATCGGTGACAAAGAACATTCTTGGAAGTTTGTTTCTCTCACACAAATCCCATGCCTTAAGGGTACCGACTTCAATTCCTGCCTTTGCAGAAATAACAATTACAGCTGCATCAGCAGCAGAAACGGCCTCTTCAACCTCGCCTACAAAGTCAAAGTATCCCGGAGTATCCAAAAAATTTACTTTGGTATCCTTCCAAATAATCGGAACAACAGAAGTACTAATTGAGAATTTTCTCTTAATTTCTTCTTTATCGAAATCGCTGATGGTATTTCCGTCCTCGATTTTACCCATTCTGTCCGAAGCACCTGTTGTATAAGCCATTGCTTCCACCAAAGTTGTTTTTCCGCAACCACCATGACCCAAAATTGCAACGTTACGGATATTCTCATACTTATAAGTCTGCATAATTGTAAACCCTCCGTTTTTTTAAGCTTTTTCGCCCTGCAAAAACCACCCTTCAATTCTGCATAAGCATTATATAGCCCTTAATAGGTAATATTGTACTAAAAACATTGCGATTTAGCAAGAGTTTTGTGCAACTTTATGAAAATAGTTTTATGATTCTCTCCAAATCTATGGTTGACATTTACTTTTTGCAAATATAAAATTACTTTAATGTTAAACAGTACATTGGTTTACGGATTTTTCTGCCGTGTGTCCGAAAAACCGACTCCGGTCCGAAGATGCCCCACGATGTACACGAAAGGATGAAAATGACAACAATCGGTTTTATCGGATTTGGTCTTATTGGTGCTTCCATTGCCAAATCTTTAAAAAGTAAAGTACCGGGCAAATACAGTGTTGTGGTTTATGACTATCACACAGATGAAAATCCGGTGCTTAATAAAGCTCTTAATGAAGGTGTTATAGTTAGTATCACTAAAACCCTTTATGGCTTATGTGACTGTGACATTATATTTTTATGCGCCCCTACTTTAAAAAATATCAGTTATCTTGAAAAACTTAAAGGTACATTTCAATCTCTGAAAACCCCTCTCCCACTTATCACTGATGTTGGCAGTGTAAAAGGTAATATAGTTAAAGCGGCAGAAGAACTTGGCCTGGGTGCTAATTTTATTGGTGGTCATCCAATGGCCGGCTCCGAAAAAACAGGCTATGACAACGCCAATGACCATCTGCTGGAAAATTCCTATTACATTCTGACTCCGGCAGAGGGTTCCACTGAAAAGCAGCTTGACTGTTTAAAGGAACTGGTTGCAGACACCGGTGCCATTTCAATTATTCTTGAAAGCAAAGAACATGACCGCATTACTGCTGCCATCAGTCATGTGCCTCATATTATTGCGGCAGAGCTCGTCAATCTGGTTCAGGATGCGGGTGAAGACACACCAAAAATGAAAATGCTGGCTGCAGGCGGTTTTAAAGATATTACACGTATTGCCTCCTCTTCTCCGGAAATGTGGAAGTCCATTCTCCTTTCCAATCCGGAAGCAATTCTCCAGACCCTTGATTCTTTTCAGGATTCAATTGTGCGTATAGAAGCTGCCATTATTTCCGGTAACGGTGATTATATTGATAAAAGTTTCCGTCGTGCAGGAGAATTCAGAAATTCCATTCCTAATGCAAAGGGCCTGTTAAATCCTTCCTACTATTTTTACATGGATATTGAGGACAGAGCCGGAGCTATTGCCTCGGTAGCAAATGATTTATATAAGATAAATGTTTCCATAAAGAACATTGGTATTATTAACAACCGTTCCTACGATCAGGGCGTACTCAGGGTAGAAATGTATGATAAAGAATCCATGGAGAAGGCAATCAGACACTTAAAAGAAATCGGTTATACGGTCATTGAAGCAGAGTAAGTGCTGAAAAATAAGCTGCAGAAAAACATCTTTTGTTTTCCTGCAGCTTATTTTTAATTTTTTCTTCTGTTTGATCTTCCGATTTTCATGATATACATTTTATCATCAGACTTTTTCAAGGCCTTTTCAAAATCAAATACATCAGCTTCCATGATTTCCACACCCACACTTGCAGAAACCCTGAATTTCTTTCCGCTCTGAATATTTGCATTTAACAGATAATCTGCGAAATTGTTTAAGAATACCGTTTCTGCATCTTTATCATCAGTAGCGGCACAGACAACAATTTCATCTCCTCCGAAACGTCCGCAGATTTTATTTGTAAATGGTATGGCTTTCACTGCATCAGCTACAGCTTTAATAGCATAATCACCATCCTCATGACCGTAAGTATCATTAATGTTTTTCAGTCCGTCAATATCCACCGTTGCAACAACAATACGAGAATTATCTTTTATTGCCATCTCCTCAATGCCCGGAAGCAATTTATAAAACCACTTTCTGTTCAGAAGTCCCGTCATAAAATCATGCTTAGACATCTGTTCAATACTATCTGCAGTATGTTTCAGGTATTTTATCATCAGAAAGCTTCCGAAGGAGTTTTTAATTGCGGTAACAAACTGTAAGATTTTACTGTAATTATCCATATCCACAGAAAAATTAAAGGCCGCATAACCTAAAGGAATACTGTTAAAACTAAGGGCAGAAAAAATCAGCGGATTTTCCCGGACGAGATAATCTTTCTCTATGTCAGGCACTATTTCCCTGCGTTTGAAAGGTATAGGAAACCGGCTGATATCCGAATAAGTTTTATACAATATGTACATATCATCCTCAAATCCGATATCACTGTTACCATCCGACAAATCAACAACGCCGTTTATACACTGATTATTTACAATGATACAAAGGTCATAAAAATTAAATTCACTCAGATGCTTTGCAACCTCCTCAGGTTTATCACAGGAGATAATTTTTTCTGACATTTCATTTAATGCACGCTCATCATCCTGATAACGGACAAATCTGTCCTGTGCCTGTTTGAGCAAGTCTCCCATGCTGTATTCAGGTGCAAAATGATTGCATCCGCAGGAATGATATATGGCAGACTTAAAATTAATACTGTGCTGTCTGATTTCATCATCCCCGTTAAAAATCCTGTATATTTCAGCCACAATATCTTCAGCCGCTTCTTTCAGACTGCAGCCTGAAGTGGTAATGGGAGGATTTGCACTCAGTGCCTCCCATGTGCCGTCAAAACCGGTAACAATAACATCCTCCGGGACACGATATCCGTGCTTTTTAAACTCCTCACAGACCGTAATTGCCATCATATCATTGGCACAGATTACCGCCTGGGGAATTCTCCCTGACCCTAATATGCTCTCAACAGCCTGTTTTGTAGGTCCCCACCAGTAATCTCCATAGTAAAGATCTTCTTCTTTAAAAGCTATTCCGTTTTCTTCAAGGACTTTTTTATAAACGGATATTCGCTGTTCAGAACAGTGTTCTTCCCTGATGCCGGCAATAAAACGGGTATCCTTTGCCCCATGAAACTCGATAACGTGGCGTACAATCTGTTCAAAGCCGGTTTCATAATTAAATACAAAGCTGGTGCAATCCTTCCTTGTACTTCCCACACAAAGTACCGGAACTGACTTTTCTTCCGCTTTCCTGATAATTTTGTTAACCTCTCCTTTTTCGCGGAAAGATTCATCAAAAATGACTACGGCATCAACAACATCATAATCTATCAGGTCAAATACCCTTTTATCTCCTTCTTCCGATTTTGTATTCCAGTACAGGTCTGAACAGGTCTGATAAATAAACAGACGATAGCCATACTTCACAACCACGCTGCTCAATTGTTTTATAAAATCAAAATTTCTTTCATCTCCTGCCTTTGAAATACAAAGTGCGATTATTCTGTAGTCTTTAATCATATACCTCTCCTTAAAAACTGCTTTTATTTATTGTAACAAAACCCGCAAACGAAATCAATAAACCATAATGTTAAAAAATAACAAGGGATATTTGAAACTTCAAATATCCCTTATCAAGTCATATTTTTTTACTTTATCAAGGCATTTTATAAAAATTAATCAATAGGTTGAATTCCCAGATGATTCCAGAGAATTGTATATGGAGACGCGCCTATTTCAAGGATTTTCTCATATGCCTCTTTTTCCGTACATCCGGAATCCACAAGCTCATTAACAGTATCCTCCATTAAAAGGTATCCGATACCATATGCAGGATAAAGTGCCGGGTCGGAAATAACCATATCATATACATAATTCAGAGTAGCCCTGTCTGAAAATCCCTGGTCTGCCATCCATACTTTTAAGTCATCATAGCTCCATTCCAGATAATTCACTCCGATATCAGCCAATGAAATCATCATAAAACTGAGAATGTTATCCAGATTACGAAGCTCTGCATTTATTTCATCATCGAGACACCACAAAAAAGCAAGCTTTTCAACATACATTGCCCATCCCTCCTGATAACCGAGATAGGTAAGTGCAGAAGTAATTTCCTGGAAATTATCACTTCTGAGATTAAATTCATCCTGATATAAATGTCCCGGTGCACCCTCATGTGCAAGAGTTGTAAACAGCGAAACAGAATCAGAAATGTTGCTTCCGTTTACTCTGATTACTCTTCTTCCGATGTTATCAAGCTGAGGAGACATGTAATAAGCTGTTACGGATTCAACCTCCTGTCTTTCATCCAGATAACTGATAATCCAGTTTATGTCTCCCACATCCGGAAATTCTTCTTTTGTAAGTTCTTCCAGAGCACTGAGAATCTCTTCAGGGTCATCCGAGTACTTGGAATCTGCCGAAGAATAAGTTACAAGAGCCAGTGGATATTCTTCTGATATTTCAAATATTCTGTCCCATGCGGCATAATATTTTTCTTCAACATAGTCAAAAAGCTCATCAGGACTCATGCCGGCACCAAGATAGCTTTCCATCAGCCATGCATAGTATTCTTTTCCGCCTTCAAAACTGCAAAGACCCTTTGCATCATCAATTTCCTCTTCAAGAGCTTCAAGAAAGTCAATATAATCGTTAATTGCAGGAAGCATTTCATTCTCTACAACTTCTGCAAGTTGTTCAAGATACTGTTCTTCTACTTCATCACTAAGTTCTGCTTCTTCAAGATTAATTTCAAAAGCAACATAAATTATATTTTCTTCTGCCGAATCCGAAAGCCAGTCTTCCGCCATTTCAATTGACATGTCAAGCATAGCCTCAGTAATACATGCTCCGTCATCAATGTCGTCCTGAATTAATTCCATTTCCTCTTCCAAATAGTCAGGAAGCATTGACAGCAGCATAATAAAATCCTCTGCATCCTGTTCTGACTGAATGCTGTACTCCGTAAATAATGTCTGGACATTGGAAATCAGGTTATTATTCTGTGCAAGTGACCAGATATAGAAATCTTCAAAATCCTCACCCTGATAATACATATCAAGTTCATAGGCAAGCAAATCATATATAACCTTCTGAGAATCACTGAGACTGTCATAATCAAATTCATCCAGTCCTTCTTCTATGGTTTCGATAAATTGTTTCATGGTTTCAGTACTGTCAGGCTCACCGTAAGTATAATCCAGTTCAATCCCGTATTTTTCAGGATCTTCACACTTAAAGTGGAGACTGAAGCTGTCTGTTGTAATTAAAGATATATAAACCTCATTCAGGAACTGATCAAACGCATCACCCTCATCAAGGGTCATTACATCAATTCCTTTTTCATAATCAAATACACTGTCATTGCCCTCACCAGGGTCCGGTGTAGGTTCGGGAGTTTCAGTGGGTTCAGCTTCTTTTGTAGGATCCGGACTTTCCTGTTCTGTTTTATTCTTGTCATCATCTTTATCGGTATCATCATTTTTACCACATGCGGTAAACATGGTAACAAGCATTACCAAGCACATTAAAATGGCTGTAAGTTTTTTACTTTTCATAAATCCTCCATACAATTATTCTGCAGTTTCTACTTTTCTGATTGTTTTCAGACGGATTTCCTCTGTAATGTCTTTAATAAATACATCTAACGGTTTCTGTCCTTCATCTCCAAGGAAACGGCTTCTTACGGAAACAACTCCCTCTTCCTGTTCCTTCTGACCAACTACCAGCATGTAAGGGACATGGTTGAGTCTTGTTTCACGAATCTTAAAGCCAATCTTTTCGGAACGGCTATCAAGGGTTGCAAGAATACCGTTCTTTTTCAGCTGTGCAAGAACCTCTCCGGCATAGTCAATATACTTTTCTGAAATCGGAAGTACTCTTACCTGCTCAGGACAAAGCCATGTCGGGAAGTTACCTGCATATTTTTCAATGAGCCATGCCAGTGTTCTTTCATAACAACCCATACTTGTTCTGTGAATGATATATGGTCTTACTTTATTTCCATTTTGGTCAATATAATACATATCAAACTGTTCTGCAAGAAGTGCATCCCACTGAATTGTAATCATTGTATCTTCTTTACCGTAAACGTTCTTAGCCTGAATATCAACCTTAGGTCCATAGAAGGCTGCTTCACCAACACCTTCATAATAGTTTATTCCCAGTTCGTCTAATACAGAACGGATACTTGCCTCTGTGCTATTCCATGTTTCGGCATCACCGATATATTTTTCCGGATTTTCAGGATCCCATTTAGAAAGACGATAAGTAACATCTTCTTCTACACCAAGTACAGTCAGACAGTGTTTAGCAAGTGCCAGACAGTTTTTAAATTCTTCAACCATCTGATCCGGACGTACAATAAGATGTCCTTCAGAAATTGTAAACTGACGAACTCTTGTAAGCCCGTGCATTTCTCCGGAATCCTCATTTCTGAAAAGTGTAGAGGTTTCACCGTAACGGATAGGCAGATCACGATAAGAATGCTGTGTTGCCTTGTATACATAGTACTGGAATGGACATGTCATAGGACGAAGTGCAAAACATTCCTTTCCGTCTTCTTCATCACCAAGTACAAACATGCCATCTGTATAGTGATCCCAGTGTCCTGAAATTTTATACAGATCACTCTTAGCCATAAGAGGAGTTTTTGTACGTACATAGCCCCATTCATTATCTTCAAGGTCTTCAATCCATCTCTGCATTGTCTGAATGATTTTTGCACCCTTAGGCATCAAAAGAGGAAGTCCCTGACCGATAACATCAACAGTTGTGAAAAGTTCCATTTCACGTCCAAGTTTATTATGGTCACGCTTTTTAATATCTTCAAGATGCTCAAGATATGCATCAAGGTCTGCATTTTTTGTATATGCTGTTCCATAAATTCTGGTAAGCATCTTATTCTTCTCAGAGCCTCTCCAATAAGCACCTGATGAAGAAATCAGCTTAATTGCTTTAATTCCTTTTGTACTCATAAGATGAGGTCCGGCACATAAATCGGTAAAGTCTCCCTGACTGTAAAAACTGATTTCTGCATCCTCAGGGAGATCTCGAATCAGTTCAACCTTATAAGGTTCACCCTTCTCCTCCATAAATTTAATTGCTTCTTCTCTGGGAAGAGTAAATCTTGTAATTTCAGCACCCTCTTTAATAATTTTCTTCATTTCTTTTTCCAGATTATCAAGTGACTCTCTGTCAAATGCAGGGCAGTCAAAGTCATAATAAAAACCCTCGTCTATACTTGGTCCGATTGCAAGCTTTGCTTCCGGATAAAGTCTTTTAACCGCTTCTGCAAGTACATGGGATGTTGTATGTCTGTAGGCAGCTTTTCCTGCCTCATCATTAAAGGTAAGAATGTTTACTGTACAGTCATTTTCGACAACTGTTCTAAGGTCAACAACCTTTCCGTCAATTTCGCCTGCGCATGCATTTCTGGCAAGACCTTCACTTAAATCCTTCGCAATGTCAATAATTGCAATCGGCTCCTGATATTCTTTCACGGATCCGTCTTTTAATGTGATTTTCATAATATTTTCCTCACTTTCTTAATTTTTACAATAAAAAAACGCCTCTGTATATTCCAGACTTCTGAAACATTACAGGGACGAGTTAACAACCCGCGGTTCCACCCTATTTGGCACAAATCACCCGCTTATTCTGGCGGTAACGGTGCCTGCCGTGCCGGATTAGGGCCTGCTAAAAGGTGGTCTTCGGGATAGCGTATGCAAAAAACTTTCAGCCGTTGTTTTTCTCTCTGTGGCAGTCCGCTAAACTTACTCTTCTTTATCATTGCATTTATAGAAAGATTATAACACGTAAACTTTAAATGTCAACAGAGTATTTTTTTCCTTTTGCTTGTATTTACTCTTTATATTTGGTAAAATGTTGTCAATTATACACAATTAGCCCAAACCATGTAATAATGTATCTGTTACAGGGCAAATTGCCTGGGAGGTATTTATGCGACATCTGATTAATGATAACTGGATTTTTGGCAAATTTGTACCGGGAACCACAATTGAAACAGTATATGATGTACTTCATAACGGTACTGTTTCCGATGCAGTTATGTCACCTTTTTCTTTTGTAGACATTCCACATGACTGGATGATTCATAATACAAATGCACTTTATCAATCAAGTATAGGCTGCTATGTAAGAAAACTTAATTTAGACATTACAAAACACAACTTTCTTTATTTTGAAGGTGTTTACATGAACACCACCATTTATCTGAACGGACAGCAGATTTTCTTCTGGCCTTATGGCTACTCTTCCTTTGAAGTAGACCTGACCAAATTCCAAAAGGAAGGAGAAAACGAACTTCTGGTTTATGTTGACTACCGTGAACCAAACACACGATGGTATTCCGGTGCCGGAATTTACAGAGATGTATGGCTTGATATAAAAGAGGATGTGCGCCTTGTTACCGACGGAATTTATGTTAATTCTACTCTTTGTGATGATGGGCGTTTTAAGATTATTATTGACACAGAAGTTATTTCTTCCGGAAAATCCTACAAAACAGCTTCAATTTCACACATTTTATCTGATGCTGACGGTAATCACATTACCATGTCAGAATCAACCCTGCCTCTTTATGGAGAACCAAATGTAAATACCCAGTTCTTCTATGTGGGTAATGTTCGTGTCTGGGATATTGATGACCCTTATCTTTACACACTTACAACCATTCTTCGTTGTGATGACTGCACCTATGATGTGCTTAGCCAGAATATCGGTTTCAGAACCATTGATTTTGATCCAAATAAAGGATTTTTCCTTAACGGAAGAAATGTGAAAATACATGGTGCCTGCATGCACCATGATTTAGGAAGTCTTGGTGCCGCATTCAATAAAAGTGCTCTCAAACGCCAGTTCCGTGAACTCAAGAAAATGGGGATTAATTCTGTAAGAACATCCCACAATATGCCTTCTGTTGCATTTATGGATTTAGCTGATGAAATGGGTATTTTAATTGACAGTGAAGCCTTTGACATGTGGGAAAACAAGAAAACCGAAAACGATTATGGTAACTTCTTCCACGATTGGTGCGAAAAGGACGTTGCAAGCTGGGTAAGACGTGACCGAAACAGACCAAGTGTAATTATGTGGTCAATCGGAAACGAAATTCCTGACACCCATACAGAGGAAGGTCATAAAATCACTATTCGTTTAAGAGATGCCGTAAGACGCAATGATTACAGACACAATGCATATACAACCATAGGCTCAAATTTCGTTGCCTGGGAAGGTGCTCAGCGTTGTTCCGACGAGCTTGAGCTCTCCGGTTACAACTATCTTGAATCCATTTATGAACAACATCACTATGAGAAATTCCCTCACTGGTGTATCTACGGAAGTGAAACTGCTTCTACTGTACAAAGCCGTGGAATCTATCATTTTCCTAAGAGCAACCGTTTGCTGACCTATGAAGACATGCAGTGCTCCTGTCTTGATAACTGTTCAACCAACTGGGGTGCCAAGAGCGTTCAGAAAGTAATTGCAGATGACAGAGATGCAGAATACTGCTTTGGTCAGTACATCTGGACAGGCTGGGATTATATCGGCGAACCTACGCCATATTTCAGTAAAAACTCTTTCTTCGGTCACATTGATACTGCCGGTTTCTGGAAAGACACTGCATATACATTTAAATCAGCATGGGTAAGCTACAAAGATGACCCATTTGTACATATAAGCCCTTACTGGGATTTCAATCCCGGTCAGCTTATTGATATTAATGTTGCTTCCAATGCTCCAAAAATTGAATTGTATTTCAATGACGAGCTGATAGGCACCAAAGAATTAGACCATAAACACGGAATGGATTTCGTAGGTTCATGGCAACTCCCATATGAAAAAGGAACAATAAAAGCCGTAGCTTACGACGAAAATGACAATATTATTGCAATTGATTCCAAGTCAAGCTTTTCCAATCCGGTCAAACTGAAGCTTGATCCTGAAACAGAAACCATCAAGGCTGATGGCGAAGATTTAATGTTTATTGCCATTTCAGTTCTGGATGAAGCAGGTGTAGAGGTTGCCAATGCAAGAAACAGAGTCTTTGTAACAGTAGAAGGACCTGCAAGACTTATTGGTCTTGACAATGGTGACAGTACGGATTACGACCAGTACAAAACAAATTCCAGAAAGCTTTTCTCCGGAAAGCTCATGGCAGTGGTTGCATCTACTACCGAAGCCGGAAAAGTTAAAGTAAGCGTAAGCTCTGAAGGTCTTGCTGATGCATCCATCAGTTTCAACACTGTTCCTGCCATTGCAAGAGAAGGAATTTCATGTTCCTACTCTGTACCAAATGAAGATTTCTTCTCTGAGGTCCCTGTGAGAAAGCTGACCTTATTCTGTAACGCTGACAGAAAGCTTAACCAGGATAACACTACTGCTCTTCTTCATGCAGTAATAGATCCTGAAAATGCAACCTACAGAGATGTAATCTGGAAGGCAGTAACCTATGATGGAATCGAAGCCAACTTCGTACAGGTTAAAGGAGACGGACTTGATGCTAAAGTAACTGCCCTTGGAGATGGTGAGTTCAGACTTTTATGTGTAGCCAACAACGGCAAGGATCACACAGAGATTATGTCCGATCTGGAATTCAGTATAGAAGGCATGGGAAGTGCAACCATAGATGTTTACAACATGGTTCACGGATGTCAGTACAGCAAATGTAACGTAGATGCCATTCTTAGTTTCAGAGGTGGTGTAAACTTCACAAAGGATTACAACATCATTACTTTTGACAATCTTGATTTTGGCGAATATGGTTCTGACCAGCTGGCGTTTTCCATTTTCACATTCAGAGACAGCGAGCCGGTTGAAATCTGGGACGGCGAACCTGATAACAGTGACCTTCTGTTTAAGGGGACCTACAGTATTCCAAGTATTTATAACGTATATCAGGAAAATATATTTACACTCAGCAAACGTATTAAGGGTGTAAGAAGCCTTACCTTCCGCTTCCACTCCGGTTTCGTTTTCGGTGGTTTCTACATGATCTGCAAAGAAAAAGCTTACGGCAAACTGGATGTAACAGAATACAACATGATAACCGGTGACTCCTTCCGCATTGAAAACGATGGAATTTATGCTATCGGAAACAATGTTGATATTGAGTTCCAGAGAATGAACTTTACAAAAGGAATCAGTTCCATAACAATTACAGGACGCTCTCATATTCCAAGCAATCCTGTACATGTACGTTTCCATGGTGAAAGCGGTGATATTAACCAGATTTGCGAATTTCCTGCAAGTGAGGAAATTCAGACAATGACTTTCCCTATTGATTCAGTAACCGGTCAGAACAAAGTAAACTTCATTTTTATGCCGGGTTCCAATTTTGATTTTATTAATTTTCAATTTCATGAATCTGAAAACTAAAAAAATCCGCAGGAAAAACTTCCTGCGGAGTTTTTTTTATTTCCGGTTCTTTTTTCTGCAAATTATCTTATCTGCACATGCCAGTACACCCGGAAGAATGAACACAATCAATACGGTAGCACAAAGAGCTCCTTTAGAAATCGTAAGACAAATTTCTCCAATAGTCGGATCCGATAATACAAATCCCAGAATTGCAGTTACCAGAATCATAATCATTGAGGAGGTCAGTATTGTGTGCATTGAACCTTCATAGGATTTTTCAATTGCCATCCGTACATCCATTGTTTTCCGATTTGCCTTATAGTACGATGTAAAAAGAATTCCGTAATCAATGGTAGCCCCCATAAGGATACACTGGACAATCAGCAATGCCAGATAATACATTCCGTTGCCGCTAAAACCGATAATGGACATTGTTGCAAAAACACCACACTGGACAACCAGTACCAGAATTAACGGAATAACCAGAGATTTAAACGTCAGCATAACAACAATAAAGATGGCGATTGCCGTAATAATTGTTATCCTGTTCATTTCACCGTTAAAGCTCTTTGACATTTCATAGTCCATGGAGGAGCTTCCGATAAAATAGGTTTTTTCCGTCAGCTGTTCATCACACATCGATGTCAGCTTGTTAAGAAATTCCCGGGTTTCTCTGGAATCTTCCGGATAAGTGGTTTCAAAAATAATTCTGCCGTATCGACTGCCCTCAAGCTGCCGGATACCATCATCCAACCGAGCCTTCATATTTGAAATCTGCTCCACCATATTTTCATCAATATATGAGGAAAAGCGTGCATCTTCCGCAAGTTCTCCGGAAATATAATCCATTAACTGCGGCAGGGTCATTGTCCATGCATCGTTACTGTTGTTCTGAGACTCATATAGAAGGTACAAAAGCTGTGCCGTATTTTCATCCATGGCATCCGATAATGAACTGAATACTGAAGCAAATTCCTCTGCCGTGTATTCTGCTCCCGCCATACTCATAAGTTCCCGTAACATATACAGCTGCTGTGAAGACTGCTCATCGAACATGACTGCATAATCAGAATTTGTCAGTATATTGTTTACCATAAAGTCTACAAAATCCTTCATACTCATATACTCCGAACCGGTCATCTGCAACAAATCGGACACCATCCCACCATCCAGTCCAAATACTGCAGACAATTCCTCTGCCGACAATGATGCATTAATATAAGCCTCATCAGTATATGCTGCAAATAATTGAAGCTGCGCCGTCATTTCTTCATTTATCAGCTGTGAATAGTTTTCCGAATCTGCTATATTCAGAATAAACTGCAACATATGCGAAAGGGGAATTTTATTGCCTTCGCTATCACCATAGATGCTGTAATAAATCATGTTAATAACAGAAGAATCCAAGGATAAATCCTCACTCATGGAGCCAAGTGTCTCTGTTAATTCTTCTGCAGTGTATTCCTTACCAAGTGTATTGTAATACCCTGTAATGCTTTTTACCTGCCCGTCATTTTCAAATCCGGATGCAATTTCTCCTGCTTTTTCACTGTCCTCTGCGGAATACAGCATGACAAGTGTATTGCTTTCCTCAAAGACCTTTGCAACTTCATTATCCTCTTCCAGTGCATACATAATTTCTGTATCTCCCTTGAGAATAAAGGCAATAACAAAAATTCCTATAAATGCAGCGCCAAAAACATATCTGAATTTTGAGGATATTTTAGCATATCCGCCCATAGGGATATTCAGTGCTTTTTTACGCAGTCTGACAATCACTTTATCTGACATCAGAATCAGGGAAGGAAGTACAGTAAAAATACAAATCAGACTTATGACCACACTTTTAGCAAGAGCGATTCCCATATCCGCACCGATTTTAAAACTCATAAATACCAGAGCCAACAGGCCTACAAAGGTTGTAAGCGAACTTCCTGTAATAGAACCGAAAGCATTGGCTATAGCATGCTTCATGGCTGTCAGGTTGTCAGGACAGTTTTCTTTTTCCTGTGTATAACGGTTCATCAGTATAATAGAATAATCCATGGAGAGAACCAGCTGCATAATGGCAACTACAGAATTGGAAGTATCCGAAATACTTGGGAGAAAAGCATTGGTTCCCATATTTATTACAATTGCAATTCCGATATTTGCCAGAAATACAACCGGTTCAAACCATGAATTGCACATAAGGAATAGAATTATCATCAGAATTGCAAAAGCCAGAACCAAAACATAAGCCGGCAGCGTAGGAATATTGGCACTGCTGATATCTCCGTCAGTATAAATTTCATAGTCCTCATCATACCGTTCCGTTACAGTATCAAAAAGCTGCCTGCATTCCTCCGAATAGCTGTCGAAATCCATATTGATTTCATATAAGGTGTATTCCTCCTTATTGTATTCACTGCTGTCTGCTTCCCATAATACACTGCCTACATTGGAAAGTCCGGCCAGATAGTCATAAACCTCTTGTTTTTCATCCTCAGGCAAATTTTTAAACATCAATCTTAACGTGGACGATTCCGTAGTTCCAAATTCTTCCTCCATAAGCTCCATGCCCTGTTTCATGGAGGAATCCTCCGGAAGATATTGAGTCATGTCATAGTTTACATTGACCCTGTCCATAAGAAAAAGTGATATAATGGCAAAAATTAAAAAAAGTACAAAAACGATGTGCCGTTTATCAACAAGAAAATTTGCTGTTTTTTTCATACATTGTCTCCATTTCTACTTTTCTGTATCTTTTTTGTTGACAGAAAACCTATGAAATATGATAATATACAAAATGAGAGAAAACAACCAACTGTTGATTTTCTTTTGCATGATGCTCGACATTTTCTTCGTAACTGTTGATAAGTTCACAAAAAATTTACCGGGAGGCTCATACATGAAGGAAGACCAGAGAATACGATTAAGTAAGCAGCTCCTGCGCAATGCATTAATCTCACTTTTAGAGAAAAAAACCATTAATAAAATTTCTGTCAGAGAAATCTGTGAAACAGCAGAAATTAACAGAACTACCTTTTATAAATATTACGGAAGTCCGTATGACCTTTTGGAGGATATTGAAAATATACTGCTTAACAGCCTGTCAGAGAAAATTAATAAAGTAGACTCCTCCTCTTACAAACAGCTTCCTGAAATTCTGGAATATTTAAACGAAAACTGCAAGCTGTTCCGACTGCTGATTAACAACAATGCAGATCCGGAATTTCCCCGTAAAATACTGAATCTGCCGGTCATTAAAGAAAACATATATGAAATGACCGGCAAATCTGAATTTGCCGCATATCCTCATTATACATATGAATTTTTCATATCCGGTGGCTACAGCGTAATTCAGAACTGGCTTAATAAAGAAAACCGTGAAAGTCCTGAAGAAATGGCTGACTATATACGTCGTCTCTTTACACTTATAGGCAGCAACGGATGACATAATAATACCGATAAATCAGCACCACCCGTCTAACGGGTGGTTTGCTCTGCGGCTATAAGCCTTTGTT
>JBJEJI010000066.1:0-39951 GCA_051877895.1 Lachnospiraceae bacterium
TATTATTAGATATAGTTGTGAAATCAGACGATTATCGGGAATGATTTCGGCTAAATAAAAATTAATTCAGGAGGAAGTCATGTTAGAGAAATTTTTCAAATTGAAGGAAAACAACACTAATGTGAGAACCGAAGTTGTTGCAGGTATTACAACCTTTATGACAATGGCCTATATCCTTGCGGTAAACCCAAGCATTTTATCAGCATCAGGTATGGATTCTCAGGCTGTTCTTATGGCAACAGCTTTGGCAGCGTTCATCGGAACGATTGCAATGGCGTTACTTGCAAACTATCCGTTTGCACTGGCACCGGGACTTGGTCTTAACGCATACTTTGCTTTTACTGTATGTGGTGAAATGGGCTATTCCTGGCAGTTTGCTTTGTTAGCAGTATTTATTGAAGGTCTTATTTTCATCGTACTTTCAGTAACTAATGTTCGTGAAGCAATTTTCAACGCAATTCCTTTGCAGTTGAAAAAAGGCGTTTCCGTAGGTATCGGTCTTTTTATTGCCTTTATTGGTTTACAGGGAGCAAATCTTGTTGTAGACAGTGGATCTACACTTGTAACAATTGTAGATTTCCGTCAGAATTTCAGCACAGTGGGAATCAGCGCAATCCTTGCACTTATCGGTTTACTACTTATTGCAATTTTATATGCAAAGAAAGTTAAGGGCTCCATTCTCATCGGTATTGTTGCAACATGGATTCTTGGTATGATTTGCCAGGCAACAGGATTATATAAAGTAGACGCTGCTGCAGGTTTCTATTCCTTATATCCTGCATGGGCTGATTTCAATCTCGGTGCTATCGGCAAAACCTTTGGTCAGTGCTTTAAAGCCGATTTATCCGGTGTTAACATTGGTGATTTCGTAGTAATTATCTTCGCATTCCTGTTTGTAGATATTTTTGATACGTTAGGAACCGTTATCGGTGTTGCAAACAAAGCTAAAATGCTTGATGAGGAAGGAAAGCTTCCAAAAATTAAGCAGGCTCTTCTCGCAGATGCAGTGGCAACATCTGCAGGTGCTATCCTTGGTACTTCTACAACAACAACTTTCGTTGAAAGTTCCGCAGGTGTGGCTGAAGGCGGACGTACAGGTCTTTCTTCAGTAGTAACAGGTTTCCTGTTCTTGCTTGCTATTTTCCTTTCACCAATCTTCTGTGCAATCCCTGGATTTGCAACAGCTCCTGCACTTATTTTCGTAGGATTCTTAATGGTAACTGCTGTTGTTGAAATCGATTTTGAAGATTTGACAGAAGCTGTTCCGGCTTATTTGTGCCTGGTAGCAATGCCACTTACCTACAGTATTTCTGAAGGTATCGCAATCGGTGTTATTTCCTATGTCATTATTAATCTTGCTTGTGGCAAGGCAAAGAAGATTACACCGCTCATGTATGTACTTGCTGTACTTTTCATTCTGAAGTACATCTTCTTATAAGATTAAGAGTACAAACGGTTAAATTGAACGACCACAATCCACTGATTTCAGACAATGGGCAGGTCGTCATTAAATTAAGTATTTATTACAGCTCCGGACGGATTATATCACGCCGGAGTTGTTTTAGTGTCCGGTAATTTTAAGGTCCTTGTTCCGGAGTCTGAAATTATTAGGCTTATGTTTATAGTTCGGCATTATAGTCATTTGACTAAAATCATGCTTGTTTCTATTGACATATTAATTGAATCGTGATATAAATATTTTAGACAAATGACTAAAATGAGGTTGCAAAAATGAAAAAACTACCTGATACCGAGTTTGAAATAATGAGCATTATATGGATGTATGACCGCTCAGTTACAACAAATGATATATATTCACACTTAGAAAAAGACAAATGGAAGGTTCCGACTATTATATCCTTTTTAAAAAGGCTTGAAAATAAAGGTTTTGTTACAAGTGAAAAAAACGGCAAAGAACGTTATTATACTGCCACTGTAACGCAGGATGATTATGTAAAATTTGAAACACAACTTTTCTTTGATAAATATCACAAGAATTCTTTTGCAAGTTTTATGACTGCGTTGTGTAATTCAGAGAAAATAGACGAAAACGAACTAAAATTACTTGAGAGAAAAATTGACGAGTGGATTGGCGATGAATAATTTTGTATTTTTTTATGCATTTTTGGGCAATTCCTTTCTGATTGGAATAATCGGACTACTGTTCCTTGTTGTCAAGAGATTATTTAAGAATAAACTGTCATGTGTTGTTACATATTACATTAGTTTTGTTATTGTCTTATCGGCATCTTTTCCTTTTGGTCTGTTGATATCAAAACAGATAAAGAGCATATTTTCAGATATACATACAGTTGCCGCTCAAACTATATTGAATAATCCGATACCGACAAATCATACGTTGTCAGGCAATGATTTTGCCTGTGCGGTATTCTGTGTATGGTTGATAATTTCATTATTAGTGTTATTATCTATTGTTTTAAGATATAAAAAATTTAAAAGGGTTGTGGACAGATGGAAAAAGAAAACAGATTTTAAATCATCTGTATTAAGTGGAGTACCTGTTTTCTCATGCAAAATAATTTATACACCTATGCTTGTGGGTTTGGTGAAAAGAGAGCTTATAATTCCTGAAACCGTCAGCGACAGTCATGTGCTGGATTTGATATGCATGCACGAAGTGATACATCACAAAAGAAACGATATATTGATGAAAGCAGTTATATTGACAATATGTTCATTCAATTGGTTTAATCCGTTTCTATGGATCCTGGCAAAAGATAATGCTGAGGATTGCGAAGTTTCCTGTGATTTATTAGCCAAAAGATATATGTGTGAAAAAGACAAAAAGAATTATTGCACACTTTTGTTATCATTTGCAAAACAGCCTAATGAAAAAATGTTACCGATAACTTCTTTTTCAAGCAGTTACAGAACTTTATCACGCAGGGTAAATGCTATGATGAATGATGATTGTGATAAAAAAACATCAGCGACGTGTATGTTTTTGGTTGTATGCATTTTGCTGATATTTGCAGTAATCATAACAGCATATAACGCTCCTGTTATATCCGCTACACAAAAGAATTCAGGGAAGATTTCTGTCGAAAGTAATATAATTATCAATGGTCAGTATATAACACCCACACAGTTAAATTCTGATGGGAACGCAACAACTTACATAGGCAATGATGAAAAATCAAATGATGGTATAGCCTATTCAATAATAGTTGATGATCCTGAAAATAATTATTTTTTAAATTTGATTTCAGACAATTGAGTATCTTGATAAAAATATAATGATGTATCGTTAAATTAATTAAAAGAGGGGTGCTCATGTTAACATCACTAAATCCAATGGAACAGTAGTTGCTTCAAAGGTTTTTCCATACTATGTTTCTACAACAGATTTGGAAGCAAGCATTCCATCTGGAAATATTAGAAGGATATATGTTGGTCCTTCTGTAAGCGGTCAGACTGTAACAGGAACCTTATATTACAATTTTTAAGTAAGAAAAACCCGTTACATATATAGCAATCAGTTTGAATGCGCAATATGTAAACGGGTTTCTTTTATATGTCAGGAGAGAATAAGCATGAGAAAATGGATGTTGTTTTTAAAAATTTCCACAGAGTATTGGCGTCATCATAAAAAGCGTTTTTTGACGTTTTTGTCAATCATAGTCCTTGGTACAGCTGCCCTTTTATCCTCATCGCTTCTTTTACGAAGTGAAAAGCAGGCAGTGCTTGATGAAGAACTACGGCTTCTGGGGAATTATGATGTTATAATATATAGCATTTCCCATAATGACAGCAACAGCATTTCTCAAAATGATGCCATAAAAGAATACGGCAAATATTATGAGATTGGAACTGCAATGTCCGATAACGGTGCAAAGACAAATGTTGCTTGTTTCGATAATGCAGATTCCGAAAAATTATACCACATGACCTGCACAAGAGGTCATTACCCTGAAAACAGCAACGAAATCGCTATTGACCTGAATACTGCAAAAGCAATGGGAATAAAGCCTTATCCAAATGAAAAGGTAAATATTGAACTTTGCTCATACGAAGGCGAGGTAATCGAAAAAAAGGAGTACATTATAAGCGGTGTTTATGAACTTAGTTCTCCGTCGGCATATGGCGGTTGGTACAGATATCCGTCAATGATGAATCTCGAAACTGCAAAAATGCCGGGAATGTTTTTTCATAATAGTATACTCGACAAAGCCAAAAGCGATAGTGTCACCTGTTTTTTTCAAACAGACGAATCTGACCTGGCCACTTTGTGTAACGATATAGTTTCAAGGTCAGATTCCATAGCATGGGAACAGACAGACATACCTGGTGGACGGCGTTTTGCATATTCTTATGTTCTCGGAATTAATGATACTATTGAAAACAAATACGGTGACAGTTCAGTTGCAACAATTTTTAAGGCAATGAAAAACGGCGACGGTATAAAGGATTTCTATTCAGGTGTACTTATGCCGATTTTTATGGTACTTATTTCTTTAGTCGTAATAATTTCTATTTTAGGAATAGCAGGGAATATACTTCGTGATAAACAGAAGGGATTTGCTGTTCTGCGTAGCATAGGAATGGAGCGAAGTTCTCTCTTTGCCATGATAATGCTTGATTTTTTAACGCTTACGGCAGTTTTTGTTGTTGTGGGAACAGTAGTGGGTATGTTGTTGCACATCAGCTTGATAAAGCTGTTGAATGCTGTCTTAGAAATCAGACTATCGTTTGGTTTTAGAAGCGACATTACGGTAAATTCCGTTACATATAATCCGTTTTTGCTGTCAACAATAACTGTATTTTTGTGTGTTGTAACTGCCACTATTTTAGCATCGATAAAATTTATAAGATTAATGCCGATAAAACTCTTTGATAAGTTGGATAGAAAAGTAAAAACGAAAAAATGCTCTGAAATAACAAAGTTTAAAAGTTGGAAAAGGCTTTTAAACAGCAGAATTGATATGTATAGTCACAGCACTGCAATTATATGTGTTGTAGTAATGAGTGCATCTCTGTTCGGGTATACATATTTTCGTGCGTTATCCGACCTCAACAACAGTGAACTTGAATACGAAAAAATAGAATATGAACTGAATGATTGGGACTACAAAGCCACAAAAACCGACAATTCATTTATGTATGAATTTAATGTAGAAAATCATCACGATTACGGCATAGACATAACCGGTTATAACGATTTGATTAAGCAGGATTTTGTTGATGAATGCTTTGCAAGAATCGTTAACAATTCAACCCGAATAACCTATGACCTGAACGAAAATAGTGAGCAAGGTGTTACTCTGCTTAAAGAATTTAACCTGCGCAGATATGATAATATTGACGAAACTTCCGAATTTGAAACTGCACTTCAGAAAGCAGAAAACGCAATGCTTGAAAATATAGGTTACGGTGATAACGAGGCTGTTTTCAGTATTCCGTCAGTAGGACTTGCTGATATGGATATTGAATCTCTTCAAAGATATGTTATTGACGGAGAAATTGATATTGACAGGCTTAATTCGGGCGATGAGGTAATTATTGCCATGTCCGAATATGAGTACCAAAATTACATTTCCATGTTTAAAGCAGGTGATAAATTACCCCTTTCGGATATTGTTTTAAATGAATATGAGGAATTGCTCAACTTTGGAAGTCTTATGCCATCCGAAGTGAGCGAGCCTGTTTACAAACAGACAGTAACAACACCGGAGGGTGACGAAGTAGAACTTTCCTCTTATGCTTTTGGCAAAAGATGCGATATTGATACTGTTATTGGTGCTGTTGTGGTTCTTCCTGACAAACAGATAATGCGATATATGAAGTTTGCAGGGGAGGACAATTACGGTGTAAACATTTTTTGCACTTTTAAAGAATTTGATGCATGGGGACTTCCTGACAATAAACTTACTGAACTTGATATTAAACTGAAACCTGACGCAGATATAGGTAATGCTGATAGTTATTGGTACGATATACTTTCAGGTTCAAAAGGGATAACAGTAAGGTCAACCGCAGAAATTGTTGCACAGATGAATACAGGGACACAGAAAACAATGAGCGTGTATTATTGTATGATTATCATCCTAATAATTCTCGCATTAATAACCACCGCTATCATCATGTACTCTGACGTGCGTATGCGTAGCAGTAAATTTGCAGTAATGAGGGCCTGTGGTATGTCTGTGGGACAGATATCATATCTGGTAATAAGACAAAACATAATATATCCAGTCATCGGAGTATTGATTTCAATTGTACCTGTGTCATTATGTCAACGTTTTTTTGACTATATTGCCAAAATGGTAGACAGCGAAAAGTGGAATTTTACTCAATTTGAAGGTATACCGTGGTATCATTACGTTCCGTTCAGATACAAACTTTACGATTACAACATTCCTGCAGTAATGGCGGTTTGCTTCGCCGTGTATGTAGTTATAATGCTTGTTGTAACAATACCTCAGATACGTTATATTTCAAAGCAGTCTATATCGGGAAATATTGAAAAGTCAGATTTTTAAGGAGAGTTATTATGAGTAAAACCGCTTTAAAGGCAGAGTCACTTAGCAAAATATATAAAATGGGCTCACAAGAAATATATGCACTTAATAATGTAGAGTTAACTATAAATGAAGGTGATATGGTTGCTGTTGTCGGCACAAGTGGCAGTGGTAAATCTACACTTTTGCATATTCTTGGCGGACTTGACAAACCTACTTCAGGTTGTGTGTTTATAGGAGAAAAAAGACTTGATACCATGAATGACAGTGCTCTTTCTGCATTAAGGCGAGAGGAGATAGGATTTGTTTTTCAGAAATTCTGCCTCGTGGAGGAACTTAGCGTACTTGAAAATATTTGCTTGCCTATTTTACTTTGCAACCGACAGCCTGACTATGAATACATAAATGAAATATGCGACATATTAGGACTTTCAGACCGAAAAAACCATCTTCCCTCACAACTTAGTGGTGGTCAGCAACAGAGAACTGCGATTGCAAGAGCGATTTCAAACAATCCCCAAATAATACTGTGTGATGAGCCGACAGGAAATCTTGATAGGAGCAACAGTAATCAGGTGATTGAGCATTTGTGTAAAATAAATAGTTTATATAAAAAAACAATACTCATAGTAACCCACGATAAAGAGATAGCCCGGCATTGCAAACGAACTGTAGAGATAAGTGATGGTTGCGTGTGTTGAATAATTGTGTTGCAACAATTTCAATTGTGAGTAAAAATTGCCAAATACCCAGAAAAATATTTCACCAACTTTCTTGACAATCAGAAAGAGTATGATTAAAATAAAATCAGACTTTAGATTAGTCGGAAGGAGGGCTGGTATGGCTTATATAAAGAGAGCGATTACACCTATTTTAAAAAAAAGAATACAAGAGAGTAAATGCATGCTTGTAACCGGAGCGAGACAAATTGGAAAGTCGACCCTCATTAAGCATGAGTTCAAGAATTACAACAGAGCAAATTTTGATGACAGACTGACAAGAATGCAGGCAAAAGAGGAACCCAAATTATTTTTTATGAATAATCCTCGCCCTTTATTTATAGATGAGGTTCAAAAGGAAAATAGTATTTTGGAAGAGATTAAGCTGATTGTAGACGAATCTGAGCAAAGAGGACAGTTTATTTTATCAGGGTCACAAAAGCTTGAACTTATGAAAGAAATGAGTGAATCTCTGGCAGGCAGAGTGGCTGTTACTGAGTTATCCGGCCTTTCTTTGCGAGAAATTCATAGTATTAATTTTAATCGTCATTTCGTACCAACAGATGAATATCTGAAAGAACGAGAGAAGGAAATAGTACCTTATGATAATTTGTGGGAAATTATACACAAAGGTTTTTATCCTGAATTGTACGATATAGAAAGAGACTGGCAGGAATTTTATTCTTCTTATGTGTCAACTTATCTTGAACGGGATATAAATGAATTGATTTCGACGGATAGTATTATTTTTACAAAATTTCTTACAGCGATAGCGGCAAGAACAGGTGAAATATTAAATTATGCCAATATTGCCGGAGAAGTAGGTGTGAGTGAGCCTACTATAAAAAAATGGATATCTATTTTAGAAAGAACGGGAATTGTATTTTTGTTACAACCATATAGTGCCAGTGTATTAAGCAGGACGATTAAAAGCCCAAAGATATATTTCAGAGACACCGGTTTGGCTTGTTATCTCACCAGGTGGTTGACACCGGACGCTTTGAAATGTTCCGCTGTGGCAGGTAATATGTTCGAAACCTTTGTGGTGTCCGAGATACTAAAGTCTTATACAAACGAAGGAAAAGATTACAGATTCAACATTTTTTATTATAGGGGCAAAGACAAATCTGTTCACGGAGAAAATGAGATAGATCTTATTATTGAAGAGAATGGTGTCCTCTATCCGATTGAAATAAAATTGTCTGGTAATCCTAAAGCTAATATGGGAGCAACCAATCCGGTCCTTGATAAAATTGTAGAAAAATCAAGGGGCATGGGAGTGATTCTCTGTTTGGTAGATAAAAAAACTTATCTGAGAGAAAATCTGCTTGCATTGCCGATTGAGTATATTTAATTGTAAACAATGTAAATATGGTAAATTCATTGTTTTGTTATTAAAATTATCGCGAATAATATTTCCATTATTTCCACATAATAACTCCATATCTTGAAAATTAAGGTAATGGAGGAAAATGTAATAATGAAAGCAACGGGTGTAATCCGACGGGTTGACCAGCTTGGGAGAATTGTGGTTCCGAAGGAAATAAGAAAAACCCTGAGAATTGGTGAGGGTGATCAGATAGAAATATTTGTAAACAGGGAAAAGGAAATTATTCTGAAAAAATATTCCCAGATTGAAAGTCTGTCACAGATTGCGGGAAAATGTGCCGATTCCCTTGGACAGGTCACAGGACATATCGCTATAGTGACAGACAAAAATAAGGTTATAGCAGTCTGCGGTTCAAGAAAGGACATGCAGGATAAACCTATAAGCAGAGAACTGGAGGATAAAATTAACCGGAAGGAAAACATCAGAGCTGTAAAGGGGGATAAAAACTATGTTGAAGTTTCCCCTGACATTGAAACTGCTCCGGTTGAGGTAATTGCCCCGATAATCTGTGAAGGTGATCCCATAGGAGCTGTTATTATTCTGCCAAAAGGGAATGCCTTGGTTGGGGAAAAAGAAGAAAGCCTTGCAAAATGTACTGCGGCGATTTTAGGAAAACAAATGGAAAACTAGCGTAAACATGCGGGAAGTGTAGTAAATCTACAGTTAAAAGGGGTAAAAGGGTGTTGACATATAAAGTTCAATCGGTTATAACTATCTTAGGTATGGGTTTTGTCCATATTATTTGAATAATAATATAATCGGGAGATCCCCGAAATGAATCAGGAGGAAGATTATGAATAAAACTGAATTGGTTTCTGCAGTTGCTGCAAAGACAGGATTAAAGAAAGAAGATGCTAAGAAAGCAGTTGATGCTTTTGTTGATGTTGTTACAGAAGGTCTTGCAAACGGAGATAAGATCGCTTTAGTAGGTTTTGGTACTTTTGAAGTAGCTGAAAGACCGGAGAGAGAAGGTCTTAACCCACTTACAGGAGAAAAGATTACAATTCCTGCTTCCAAGCTTCCAAAATTCAAGGCTGGTAAAGGATTAAAGGAAACCGTTAATAAATAATTAATGATAACTTTATGTAAGGGGCCCTGAGCCCCTTATTTTTGTTTGCGTTAATCGCAGGAAAGATTCAAAACGGAGGTACAATATGAGATTGGACAAATATCTTAAAGTATCAAGAGTAATAAAAAGAAGAACCGTTGCCAATGAAGCCTGTGATGCGGGCAGAGTGCTTGTAAACGGGAAAGTGGCAAAAGCAAGCCAGGATGTTAAGCCCGGAGATGTTATTGAGGTGGGGTTTGGAACCAAGGCTGTGAAAATAGAAGTGCTGTCCATCGCGGACACCTCTAAAAAAGAAGAGGCAAAAGAGCTGTTCCGTTACCTCTAGAATAAGTGCTGACTTCGTATTAACAAATATATTGTTTTGTCGTCAGCATACTACTATACCTAAATTAAGTAACTGTGGGCATATGGTACAAGAAGGCTGAATACCATTTAAAAAAAGTGATTTGGAATAAAAATGGAAAAAAAC
This sequence comes from Lachnospiraceae bacterium, assembly GCA_051877895.1. Classification (GTDB taxonomy): domain Bacteria; phylum Bacillota; class Clostridia; order Lachnospirales; family Lachnospiraceae; genus UBA3775. The sequence continues at coordinate 10,127 of JBJEJI010000066.1, forward strand.
GAAATGAAGCCTGTACCATCCCACAATATTACTGTAAGAGATCGGAGAGAAATAAACCTGACAGGAGTTCTGGATGTGAAATCCTTTGATGAATTGGAGGTTCTCCTGGAAACAGAGCTTGGAATGCTTCTGATTAAAGGAAAGGGGCTTGCAGTTAAAAATCTTTCCCTGGAACAGGGAATAGTACAGCTTGAAGGGGAGCCTGCGGCCCTGGTTTATACCAGACAGGAAGTAAAAAAGAATAAAGAATCACTGGCGAAAAGGTTGTTTTCATGATAATCTTAAGTTTCGTGGCAGGCCTGGCCTGGGTTGTGATTTATAAAACCATTCATGCATTCAGAACAATTTTGGAACGTGGAAGACTTGCGTGTGCAATTGAAGATCTGGTTCTTGCTGTTTCCATTGCAGTTGGGACCTATATGTTTATGTTCCGGACCTGCGGAGGTCTGGTCAGAGGCTATAATTATATTGCCCTGCTGCTTGGAATTATCTTTACAGGCACGTTGTTCAAGAAAGTCGAAACGGCTGTTCTGGTAAGAAAAGAAAGAAGAAGGATTTTGCAGGAAAAGAAGGACCGGGAGTAGGACCTGATGGTCCGCAGTTTTGGTATATGTACCAATTGGAGGATTAAAATGGCAATAAAACGGGAAGTGAAAAAAAAGAGACCGAAAAGACTGTTGGGAATAGTAATCCTTGCTGTAAGCGTATTCTTTTTATGCACGTCACTTTATTTAAAAAAGGTGGAGCTGCAAAAGGAATATGAGGCCCTTAATCAGGAAAAAAAGAGGTTGGAAATACTGATTGCTGAAGAAGAAAAAAGAAGTGCGGAAATTGATGAATATAGAGCCTATGTCCAGACAAAAAGTTACATGGAAGATGTGGCAAGGGATGTTTTAGGGCTTGTTTATGGGAATGAAGTAATTTTCAGGGTGAATCCGGAGAAGTAACAGGATAATTATCACACTTTGCGATGGTTTCACGGGAACTATACAGTATATGACAACAAATCTGTCCGTTAATTTGCTACAATGCTTTTGATTATTTCAAAGCGGGAGGCAGATATGGGCAGTGTGGTAAATTTACTGAAAACATCCGGAGTAAGCGGATATGATTACGAAATGGGGCTTGCCGGTGAGAGAATCAAAAAGCTCTCCGAGGCAATGGAGTACATAGCAGAAGGCTACAGAAAGAGAAGTGAAACTCTGGAAACTGGGTCGGAAGAGGATATATGGAATAAACTGCTTCATGATGCACGGGGAATGCTGGCAAAGCAGTATACAGAACTTGCAGATATACTGATGAATATGGCGGACACCTCCCCACTTTTAAAAACCGCGGAAGAACAGACAGAATCCCGGTTAAAGGGGGCGCTTGCCGCAAAGGGAATTAAACTCCGGCAGCTTGCCATTATTAATGTAAAGGATAAAGGCCTTGAAGTTCATATGGTGGCAAGATGCAGCAGAAATCCCTGTTATCTCAGCGATGAAGTGGCAGCATTTGTTTCATCGGAGCTGGGGAAAGCACTTATGCTGAAGGAAGGCTGCCGCAGAATTTTCGGCAGAGATTATGCCTACTACGTTTTCAGACAAAAGGAAACATATAAGCTCCTAACCGGTGCGGTTCGTGCCGCTAAGACTGCGGGAGAACCTTCCGGGGATAATTATTCGGTTTTAACTCCGGGTCTTGGAGAAGCGGCAATTGTTCTTAGCGATGGTATGGGAAGTGGTAAAGATGCTTATCTGGAAAGTGCAGCGGTTATTGAATTAATGGAAAGGTTTCTACGGGCCGGCTTCCGTGGAGACGGAATAGTATCGTTGATAAATTCGGTTCTGCTTATGGGAAATGAAGCCAAATCCTATTCCACACTGGATTTATGTCTGGTGAATCTCTATGACGGAAACCTTACGGTGGCCAAATCCGGTGCATCCCTTACATTTATTAAACATGAGGACTGGGTGGAAACCATTTCGGCATCGGGACTCCCTCTTGGTATGCTTCCGGAAGTAAGACCGGAGGTAACTAAAAAGAAGCTGTATCATGGAGACAGTGTTATTGTACTCAGTGACGGAGTCTTGGACGGACTTCCCGTAGATGAAAAAGAAAAGCTTCTGCAGGAAATGATTAAGGAACTTCCGGATATGACACCAAAGGATATGGCAGGGGCGGTCTTGATGGCGTCTCTCAGAAAAAGATATTATGAGCCAATGGATGATATGACAGTCATTGTTGGGAAACTGAGCAGGTAGAATTTTATAATGAGTAAAAAGCAGAGCGTTTGCTGGTTTTACGTTAAGATAAAAATAATGCAGGATTCGTTATGAAATTTTGGATGAATCCATTATGAGGATATGCAGGCGCAAAACGGAGAAAATTTATGCTTGAAAAACTAAAAGGCTTTGTGCAGGAATATAACATGTTTGAGCGTGGGGAAGAGGTGGTCCTTGGTGTAAGCGGGGGTGCAGATTCCGTGTGTCTGCTATTGTGCCTGGAAGAACTGCAGAAAATCTATGATTTGGGGCTGACCGTGGTGCATGTGAATCATGGCATAAGAGGCGATGAGGCTCTGAGAGACCAGCACTTTGTGGAAGAAATCTGTGCTGCTAAAGGCATTGAATGCAGGGTTTTTGAAGAAAATGTTCCGGAATATTCAGGGGAAAGAGGCCTTTCGGAGGAAGAGGCCGGACGGGAAATCAGATATATACGCTTTGTGCAAATCTGTCAGGAAAAAGGCTGCAAAAAAATTGCCGTGGCACACAATGCAAATGACCAGACAGAAACAATTATATTTAATATGCTTCGTGGAAGCTCTCTTACAGGAGCTTGCGGAATGAGACCGGTTGGAACTCTTAATAATGGGGAAGATATTCTAATTGTAAGACCTTTGCTGGAAACAGATAGAAAGGAAATAGAAGCTTTCCTTCTGAAAAGAAATATAAGCTGGTGTCAGGACAGCACCAACTTTGGAGAAGAGTATTCCAGAAATTATATACGCAATACTTTGATTCCGGCAGCGGAGAAAATCAGTCCCCGGGCTGGAGCACACATCAGAATGCTTGGAAGTGATATTCGCGAGGCAGAAGATTTTGTTGATTATGAAACGGAAAAATATTATAATCGGTGTTGTGACGGAAATACTCTTTTGGCAGATGCCTGTGAAGAACTTCCGGATTTCCTTGTAAAAAGGATAATATACAGATTTATTTGTGATAATGCGGGAAGAAAAAAGGACATTCAGCGCATTCATATATTAAATGTTTTTGAATTATTAAAAAAGGAAGTTGGCAAATCTGTGGATTTGCCGTATGATATAACGGTAAAAAGGGATTATACCTCCCTGGTGGTTCAAAAAAGAACTGCCGGACAGGAGAAAACCGAATTATTTCAGAAAATTGATATTTCTGAAGCCGGAGAGAGCCGGTATGATTTCGGAAATGGGAGGACACTTGTAGTAAGATGTTTTCCCTATGAAAAAAATTCCGTTATTCCGAAAGAAAAATTCAAGGTCTGGTTTGACCCGGATAAAATCGGGCAAAAACTAGTAGTGAGGACGCCGGAAGAGGGGGATTATTTCTGCCCGTACACCGACGGAAGAAAAAAGAAACTGAACAGGCTTTTTATCGAAGAAAAGCTTTCTGCCGACAAACGGGAAAAAATTCTGCTTGTGGCATGTGGCAACAGGTGCCTGTGGATACCCGGAATGCGCAGGGATGAGGCACTGAGGCTGGATGAGAATTCCACAAGAGTTCTTGAATTTGAGCTTGTTTAGAATACAAGGGGGATTCTCGGCAATTCAATTGTCGATGTAGTTCGCAATATAAGGTATTAAAACCGAAAAATCACATATTTTATCTATGGAAAGGATTGTGGTCATGGAACATAAGATAAGCGTAATGTTTTCTGAGGAAGAGGTTAATAAAAGAGTACGTGAACTTGCAGCACGTATTGATGAGGAATATAAAGGGGAAGAGGTTCATCTTATTTGTATTCTCAAGGGCAGTATATTTTTTACGGCAGAGCTTGCAAAAAGAATTAATCTGCCTGTAACCCTTGATTTTATGTCCGTATCAAGTTATGGTGACGGAACGGAAAGCTCGGGACGCATCCGTATTGTAAAGGATCTGGATGAAAATATTGAAGGAAAGAATGTTATTGTTATAGAAGATATTATTGATTCCGGAAGGACACTTTCTTTCCTGATGGATATGCTTTCTGCAAGAAAACCGAAAACACTGAAACTCTGCACTCTGCTTAATAAGCCTGACAGAAGAGTGGTTGATGTTCCTGTGGATTATATCGGATTTGACATTCCTGATAAGTTTGTTGTGGGGTATGGTATGGACTATGCCCAGAAGTACAGAACACTTCCGTATATCGGAGTGGTTGAGCTTTAATTGAACTGGCAGTAGGACTGTGCGTATTGCCAGGAAGGAGGATGAATACTTGAAAAAACACAGTGGTTTGATTTTATATCTTTTGCTGGTGGGAATATTATTCTTTTCTATATTTGCATCGGGCAGACTGGGAGATTCGGCTAACACATATTCCGTAAGTGATTTTTATGCGGACCTTGAAGCAGGTCAGGTGGAAAGAATTGAAATTAACCAGGACTCCCATGTACCTACCGGAGAGATTTATGTATACTTTACAGATGGAGAAGAAGAGAGCTTTTATGCTACGGATGTTTCTGAAATAGAAACAGCTGTTATTGAAAAAGGCGTAAAGGTAGTAACCGATAAGGTTACAGATCGTTCATGGTTCTTTACCACTGTTTTCCCATATTTATGCATTCTTGCAATTGTGGCAATTATGCTTACCGTCTTTGTCCGTTCTGCTGGAGGTGGCGGAAGCAACCAGAAACTGATGAATTTCGGTAAAAGCCGTGCAGTAAAGAAGAATCCAAATGAAATCGGAACCACCTTTAAGGATGTTGCCGGATTGAAAGAGGAAAAAGAAGAACTTGCGGAAGTCGTGGATTTCTTAAAGGATCCAATGAAATATACAAGGCTTGGAGCCAGAATTCCTAAGGGGATTTTGATGGAGGGTCCTCCGGGAACAGGTAAAACCTTACTTGCGAAAGCAATTGCAGGTGAAGCCGGAGTTCCGTTCTTTTCCATTTCCGGTTCGGATTTTGTAGAAATGTTCGTAGGTGTAGGTGCCTCCCGTGTAAGGGATTTGTTTGAAGATGCAAAAAACAATGCACCTTGTATTATTTTCATTGACGAGATTGATGCTGTTGCCAGAAGACGTGGTACCGGTATGGGCGGCGGACATGACGAAAGAGAACAGACATTGAACCAGATGTTGGTTGAGATGGATGGTTTCGGACCTAACGAAGGCATTATCGTTATGGCGGCTACAAACCGTGTAGATATTCTGGATCCTGCAATTATGAGACCGGGCCGTTTTGACCGTAAGGTTGTAATTGGAAGGCCGGACGTTGCAGGACGTGAGGAAATTCTTGCGGTTCATTCTAAAAACAAGCCTTTGGCAGATGACGTTGACCTTAAGCAGGTTGCAAAAAGCACTGCAGGCTTTACGGGAGCTGACCTTGAAAATCTCATGAACGAGTCAGCAATAGCCGCAGCAAGCGATAACCGTACCTTCATTAACATGGAAGACATCAAAAAGTCTTTCATTAAGGTTGGAATCGGTAAAGAAAAGAAGAGCCGGATTATTTCCGAAAAAGAGAAAAAGATTACTGCATATCATGAGGCAGGTCATGCAATATTGTTCCACCTGCTTCCGGATGTGGGTCCTGTTTATACAGTGTCTATTATCCCAACAGGTCAGGGGGCTGCAGGTTATACCATGCCACTGCCTGAAAATGACAACATGTTTATTACAAAGGGCATGATGCTTCAGGAAATTATGGTAGATCTGGGCGGTCGAATTGCTGAGGAACTGATTTTTGATGATGTAACCACCGGAGCCAGTCAGGATATTAAGCAGGCAACCGGATATGCAAGAGCCATGGTTACAAAATACGGTTTCTCAGATACAGTGGGAATGATTAACTACGAAAATAATTCCGAAGAAGAAGTATTTATCGGACGTGATCTTGCCCAGCAGAGAAGCTTCTCTGAAAGCACAGCCGGAATCATTGATAATGAGGTTCATGGTCTGATTGATGGCTGCTACAAGAAAGCTAAAGAAATTCTTGTTGACAATATTGAAATTCTTCACTCCTGTGCAAAACTTTTGCTTGAAAAGGAAAGAATCAACAGGGAGGAATTTGAGTCGCTCTTTAGAAATGACGAAAACGGCATGGTAGATGAGATTATTATGGACTAATTGCACAAACCGTGATGCGCGTATTTAGCAAAATGTACAAAAAAAACTTGCATTTTGGTGAAAGTTTGTGCACACGGTTTTGCTTTATCATGATATACTTCATAGCGTAAACCCCAATACATTATATAGTTTTTGCTACACCCCATAAGTAACAAAAATACCTTCTCCGAAAGAGGACAGCACCCCCCAATTGCTGTCCTTTTTTCATGTCTAAAATCAGGTTGTAAAAAACACTTCTTTGTTATATAATAAAATCCAAATGGACTGTTACAATAGCCGTACTGTATCAAAGTGTGGCTCCGGAGGTTTTATGCAGAAGATATATCAGAAGCATATTAAAGAAAAGCGTCAGCAGGAAAGAGAACTTTACTCAATGGTAGAGCAATTTGTACCTGAAGCTGTTTTCAGCGATGGAACTGCAGAATTCAGAGAACCTGCGGAACCCAAAGCGGGAGAAACCGTAAAAATCCGCATCCGGACCTTTCGTGACGGCGTGGACAGTATGGAACTTTGTATAGACGGGAAACTTTTTCCCATGATTCATATATGCCAATCCCGTAATGGAATGATGGATGTTTACCAGGCTGAATACAAGCTTGGTGAAGAAAGAGTAAGTTATTACTTTAAAATGACCCGTAATGAAACGGTTTATTACTACAACCGTATTGGCGTTGTAGATAATCCGGATTCCAGGTATGATTTCGAAATAACCCCCGGATTTTCAACTCCTGAATGGGCAAAGGGTGCAGTATTTTACCAGATTTTTGTGGATCGTTTCTGTAACGGAGACCCTAATAATGATGTCCTTGATGATGAGTATTGCTATATTGGACAGCATGTAAGTCATGTGGATTCGTGGAATCGTTATCCGCAAAGCATGGATGTAAGGGAATTTTACGGAGGAGATCTGGCAGGAGTACTTCAGAAACTGGATTATCTTGCAGATCTGGGAGTGGAGGTGCTCTATTTGAACCCTATTTTTACATCTCCCTCCAATCACAAATATGATGCACAGGACTATGACAATATTGATCCTCATTACGGGGTGATTGCCACAAGGCGTGGCAGTGTACTTGCTCCGGATGATAACAATAATTCCCATGCCACCAGCTATATTGATGCAGTTACATCAGAAGAAAACTGCAGGCTCAGTAATGAGCTTTTTATAAAGTTGGTAGAAGAAGTTCACAAGAGAGGCATGAAAATAATTTTGGACGGCGTGTTCAATCACTGCGGTTCCTTTAACAAATGGATTGACCGTGAAGGAATTTATGAACAGTGCCTTGATTTCCCAAAGGGTGCATATGTAAGTGAAGACAGTCGTTATCGTAAATATTTCACTTTCAAAAAAGAAGATGCATGGCCATATAATGACAGTTACTCCGGATGGTGGGGACATGATACTCTTCCGAAGCTGAATTATGAAGGCTCAGAAGAATTGTACCGTTACATCATGAACATTGGCAGAAAATGGGTTTCTCCACCGTACAATTGTGATGGCTGGAGACTGGATGTTGCAGCAGATTTAGGTCACACTTCTGAATTCAACCATAAATTCTGGGCAGATTTCAGAAAAAATGTAAAGGAGGCCAATCCGGAAGCAATTATTCTGGCAGAGCACTATGGGGACCCTCATGAGTGGCTTCGTGGCGATCAGTGGGATACAGTCATGAATTACGATGCCTTTATGGAGCCGGTAACCTGGTTTTTTACAGGAATGGAAAAACACAGCGATGCCTTTGTACCGGAAATGCTGAATAACGGCAATTCATTTTCAAATGCACTTATTTACAACATGACACGATATCAGACTCCGTCACTTCATGTGGCAATGAATGAATTGTCAAATCATGACCATAGCAGGTTTTTAACACGTACCAATCACGTAGTGGGCAGAACCAGCACCATGGGGCCTGAAGCCGCTGAAAAAGATGTAAACATGGGTGTATTTCGTGAGGCGGTAGTGTTCCAGATGACATGGCCGGGAGCTCCCACAGTATATTACGGAGATGAAGCCGGTGTGTGTGGCTGGACTGACCCGGATAACAGAAGAACATTTCCATGGGGACATGAGAATAAGGAATGTATATGTTTCCATAAGGAAATGATAAACATTCACAAGAGTTATGATGCACTTCGAAGCGGCAGTGTAAAGATTTTATTTGCGCGTAAAGGCATTATTGCCTACGGACGCTTCAAGGGAAATGAAATTTTCACCGTGGTATTTAACAATAATGAAGATGAGCAGGAGGTTACCCTTCCGGTGTGGGAACTTGGCATTTCCAATCATGAACTGATGGTGCGACTAATTTATACCAATTCCGAATTTTACGGACTGGATGCCAAGCTTTACACTGTGGTAAAGGGCTATGTGTCGCTGAAAATGCCTAAGCAGAGTGCAATTGTATTAAAAAATATTCCCACGGAAATTCAGGACAGGTAACAAAAATGGACAGAGTAAAAGAGATTTTAAATCGCCTTGATAAAGCCTACGGCACAGAATATGTGTGTTATCTTCAACATGATAATGCATGGCAGCTTTTGTTTGCCACCATACTTTCCGCCCAGTGTACCGATGCAAGGGTAAACATTGTTACCAAAGACCTGTTTGTAAAGTATCCTACTCTGGAGGCATTTGCAAAGGCCTCCCAAAAGGAAATGGAGAAGGACATTCATTCCACAGGCTTTTATCATAACAAGGCTAAAAATATAATTGCCTGTGCAAATAAACTTTTGGAAGATTTTGGCGGAGAGGTGCCATCTGACATTGACCTTCTTACTTCTCTTCCGGGAGTAGGCAGAAAAACTGCAAATGTCATCCGTGGAAACATATTCCACATTGACAGTATAGTGGTGGATACCCACGTTGGAAGAATTTCCAGAAAACTTGGACTGACTACTGAGACGGATCCGGAAAAAGTGGAAGCAGATCTTTATAAGGTGCTTCCCCGGGATCACTGGATTTTATGGAATATACAGATTATTACCCATGGCAGAGGCATCTGCACCGCACGTTCACCTAAATGCAGTGAGTGCTTCTTAAAGGACATATGCCCGTCCTGTAAGGCGTAGTATTAAACCCGGATAAACAGGCGTTGTCAGGAGCCATAATACTGACAAGCTTTTTAAATATTCACTAATAAATACCGAATACAGAAAAAGAAAAAACGGAGGGAAAAATATGAATTTTTTTAACAGAAAAACACAGAAAAAAATTATTGCATTTGTAGCAATTCTTTGTGTTGTACTTATGGTAGTATCTTTACTATCAGCTCTTGCGTGGTAGAACCCCGGGCATATTAATGCTTACTGTCTCTTGGATAATGCAAAGTAAGGAGAAACCATGCTTGAAGTAAAAGACATCTATAAAAGCTATGGAAGAAAGAGCGTTTTGAAAGGTATTTCCTTTTCGGCTGAAAAGGGAGAATGCATTGCCATAGCAGGAATTAACGGCTGCGGAAAATCTACGCTGCTTTCCATATTAAGTGGTACGCTGAAAAGTGACGGCGGTTCCTTTATGGTTCGTGGGACGGATTTGTTAAAAGAACCGGGCAAAAGAAAAGGTCTTATAGGCTATGTTCCGCAGGAGAATCCTTTGATTGAAGAGCTTAGCGTACGTGATAATTTAAGATTGTGGTATTGTGACAGTCATCTTGACATGGAGGAAGAACTGGAAAAGGGCATACTTAAAATGCTGGGCATTGATGCCTTTGTCAACATGTCTGTAAGCAAACTTTCAGGTGGAATGAAAAAACGTGTCAGCATCGGATGTGCGGTAGCTTATGACCCTCCGGTACTTATTCTGGATGAGCCTTCCGCAGCGCTTGACCTTGCATGTAAGGAAAACATCCGTCTGTATCTGAAGGAACATCTGAAAAGGGATGGGATTATCATTATTACCACCCATGATGAGGCAGAACTGGATCTTTGTAATAAACTTCTGGTTATGAAAGAAGGGGTTCTTCACGAAGAAGATACTTCTTTAAGAGGTGCCGAGCTTCTGGCACATCTGTATTAACAGACAGACGGGAAGTATTCGTTTACCCGGATGTCGGGCATGGGAAAGGAAAAGGCCATGATCGATAAAACCGCCTTTGAACTGAAAAAAGATAAATTTGAGTATGAAGTAAAAGAATTCCGGCCTGTAATAAGGAAAAATCCACGTTCAAGGAAAGTAAAAATAATTTTTGTAGTGGTAGCAGCGCTTCTGCTTGTTTTTATAGGCATCGGGTTGTATAAAACCTTCATTTACAAGGAAAAGCTGGCGCCTGAAGATGCCTGTAAACGTGCACTTACAGACTGCAGCGACCATCTTTGGGGAAAGGAATCCTATGTCCTTAAGGATATAAACGGAGATATCTGGTACGATTTGCTGACGCAGGGCTGTTATGAAGTGGATGCTTCCATAAAGTTAAAAAGCCTTGGAGATTTCGGACTGGGATTTGAGAAGATGGCAAGCGGAGCAGGCATTAAGGGTGATGCCGTTGTAAATGCAGCGGATAAAAGGCTTATGGGAAGCCTGGATATAACCTGGACAATTATGACCGTTCCCGTACTTGAATATACTGCAGACAGTGATAAGCTTGTTATTTCGTCCCCGGAATTTATTGAAGAAAGTATTCTGCTTTATAAAAAAGACATGGATATTTCAGACAGAACCATAGGAAACCTTTATATGGAGCTGACGGGAGAAACCATGGAGGAATCTCCGTATACGGACATGACAATCAGGGAAATGCTGGACATGGTTTCATTTGAATGTACCTACAGCAGTCTGGAAGAAAAGACACTGGTTGTCTGCGGCAAAGAAGAAAGCTGTTACGGAATAAAGGTAACAGCAGCTAATGGAATACTGACTGAGCCTGTAGAAATCATTTTATATGTTGATAAGGATTACCGGCTGGTGAGTCTGGAGGCAAGTCATAACAGCACAACCGATGAGGGAGTTGACGCAGGATTTGATTTACGACTTTCTTTTGAAGGTAAAAAACATCCTGCGGACAAAATAAAAGGCGAATTACTTCTCTTTGCAGGAGAAGATAAGATAGAAGGCAGCTTCTCATATGGGGCAGAAGTCACAGAGGAAGAACTTGCTGTAAGCTTTAAGGGAGAACTTCTTGTCTGTGACATCCGCTGTATGGCCCGGGCAGAAATGGGATATGTTTTCGAGAGCAACAGCTTTACAATTGATGTGACTATGAATGACAGCTACGATACAATTGACATAGAGGCAAATGGTGATATTACCAATGACACAGACGGCGGAATCTTAAAGCTTGCTTTTGACAAGCTGGCTGTGGATTATAATGGCAGTGAGCTTTTTACTGCGGGAATTAAACTTGGTTTTAGTGCTGAGGAGGATAAACCGGAAATTTACACAGAACCTAAGGAACCGGTACTTAATCTGATTGAAATGGACGAAGAAGATTTTATGGGCCTTTATCAGCAGATTATGGACAAAATCGGATATTATGAGGAAATGCTTGAAGATTTTCTGTAGAAATCATTTTCAGGCATAGCCGGGAGGAAAAGCATGAAGCAGTCCAGGATGCTTTTAAAACTGGAAATAAAACGTGCCATGACCAAACTGCCTCGTATATTAATGGGTGCGTTACTTATATCACTGGTAGTGGCAGCCATTGTATTATTCGGAGCAGTCTCTAACAAGGGCACCGTAGAAGTAAAAGCTACAAGAGTGGCCCTTGTTACCAACAACAATAAGCTGGTGGAAAATGTTGGTATGAAAATGATGGGCAACATGGAAACCGTGGTGAATCTGTTTGAATTTTCCATAGAAACAGAAGAAGAGGCTTTAAAAAAGTTTGAAAACATGGAACTGGAAGGAATTGTTATATTCCCTGATAACTATATAGACAATATTGGGCGGGGAGAAAACGATCCTGCCCGTGTGTTAATCAGAAGTGCAGGATTTTCTTATTCTGTCAGCATGATTGCAGAAATTGCAGATGCGGCAGGTTCCCTGCTTGGGTCCACCGAAGCTGCCAGCTACGCACTTCAGGACTGGGCTAAGGAGTATGAAATTTCGGACAGTGGCAGCATGGTAGATGAAATGGATGTTACCGATGCCAGAGTTATACTCTCCCGTGAAGATATCTTTAATAAGGTTACGATTTACGGTGAGGATGATGTAAGCTTTACCCAAAGCTATTTCTGTTCTGCACTGGTTATTCTGGTTCTTTTGTGGGGGTTGTCCTGCGGAACAATACTTAAAAGTGACTCTCTTGTCCTTACTAAAAAGCTTAGTGCAAATCTGATTTCAACCGAAAAGCAGATGCTTATAAAGTTCGTCGCTCTTGTGTCCCTGCTGGGTTCGGTTTTTGTTGTAATCGGAGCTTTGCTTTTAGGAGGTTTTGCTGTTGCACCACAGGCTTTTGAGCTTATAGAAATAGACAGTATGTGGCAGATTGTTCTGCTGCTGCTTTCATTCATTCCGGTAATTATACTTGGAGCTGCTATTGTAATGCTGGCTTATACACTGGCATCCAATCAGCTGGGAGGCATACTGCTTCTGTTTATCGGAATAATAGTCATGAGCTATGTATCCGGCTGTCTGTTTCCGTCTGTTTATCTGCCGGAAACCATAAGAAGCATAGCAAAATATCTGCCTACCACATATATGCACAAGGAGGCCACAAATGCCCTTGCCGGAATGGTTGATATAAGGTGCATTCTGATTATGGTATTTTTTTCCTGCGCATGCTTTGTTGCAAGTGTAGGGATTATGAAATATAAGGAAAACAAAGTATGAAACGAACGGTGGTATTTTTCCTGCTTTTTGTAAAAAGACTGTGCAAAAAGCCCTCATTTCTTATCATACTGTTACTGATGCCGGCCATGGTGCTGGGGCTTCGTCTTGTTTTGGAAAAGGATGATGAAACCGTATATGTGGCATTGTACAGTGAGGATGAGAAGACAAATCAAATTGTTGATGAACTGGTTAATTCAGAGGGAGCAGTGGCATATTATAAGGCAGAAAGTGCCAGAAAATTAAGAGAAGACGTGCTGATAAAGCACGCAGAGTGCGGATTCGTCTTTTCAGATGGTGTCTGGGATGCCATGATAAGGGAAGAAGCCGAGGGTATGATTACAATCTATCAGAGCACGGAAACAACAAGCTCTGACCTTATAAAAGAAGAAGTATTTGCAGAAATATACTCCTTTCTGTCTCTGGATGTACTGGAATATTACCTGGAAAGCAGAGAGCCGGAGGATGGTCTGACCACAGGGGAAAGACATGCATATCTGGAAGAAAGATACAAAATATATTTAACAGAGGGCGGGACCTTTACAATTTCATATCCTGAAGGCGATGAGACCGTGGTCCGTGATGTGTCCTCCGTAGCGGCAGATAATTCCTATCTGATGAAACCGGTAAGGGGAGTTCTGGCTGTATTCGTATTTATGGCAGCCATGGCAGGAGCTGTTTTCTGGGCGGTAGATGAGAAAAGCGGCGTATATAAAACCATGGGATATAGTGAAAAGCCATTTGTAAACCTTTCGGTGGTATTTATTCCTACAGTTTTTGCGGGAATCATAGCACTTATCAGTTTTTTTATGGCAGGTGTTTCGCAGGGGTTCGTTAATGAGCTGTTTCGTATGTTTGTATATTGCCTTCTGCTGACCGGATATGCCGACATTATAAGGGCATTTACTTCTAACGCAGTTACTATTTGTGCCCTGCTTCCCATGATGACGGTAACATCCATAGTGGGTTGTAACATTGTAGTAAATATTGCACGTTATGTGGCAGGTGTGAACTATCTGCGGTGGTTTATTCCCGCCAATTATTATCTGGAAACCGCAGGAAATACAGCAGGCTGTTTTATTACCGCCGGTGTGGGACTGGTGCTTATTGCGGCAGCAGTTTTAATTGACAGAAAGAAAAGTTGTTAAAGCTTTTTATATAAAGGGCATCCATTTGGATGGGAACTGAGGAATTATGAAACTGGGAACAGGAAATCTTAGTACTGCAGAGTTTGACAGAACGGTATCAAAGTTTGCCGGAAGCACTTATCTGGGAAAACCCTTCGCAGCAAGACGTGAAGGCCTGGATGTTGCAGCACATTTAAGTAAGGCGGCGGATATAAAAAAGCGTCGCATGCTGTACACGGAAACCCTGAGAGGGGATGTTCCGTATTGTGGCGGACTGGCAGTGTACAGAAGCTGTCTGCAGGCACTGGCAGGTTGGATAAGACCGGTACAGGGTACGCTTACACTTACTTTTCCTGCAGAAGCAGTAGAAAAGCATATGAGACCATATATTATTGCGGCTACAAATGCCGCATATGAAACCGGAATTCTGTTTTCGGATGTAACAGTGAGAAGGGCAGGGCTTGAATGTCCCGAGATTACTGTCAGTGTTACAGGAACCCCTTTTGCACAAAGAGAGGAAGCCTCCGGTGGGAATTTTGGAAGCGAAGCCGGCATAGTATTAATCGGAAAGGCTGCCACAGAAGCAACTCTGATACTCAGAGAAAAAGAAGCAGAAAAGCTTGAAAATCTGTATGCCGGTCACTTCCTTGATACCACAGGACTAAAGCAGAAATTATATCCGGGAAAACTGATGGAACGCCTGGCAGCTTTTAACCGTTATGCAGTGGTCCCGGGTGAAGGCGGAATATTCGCCGCCCTCTGGGAGTTGTCCGAACAGCTTCATCTGGGCATGCGTGTGGATTTGCAGAAGATTACGGTGGACCCTCTTACGGTGGAAATATGTGAAGTCTTAGATGTTTCCCCATATGAAATGCCTGGAGGCGGAGCCGTTCTTATGGTTACTACAGAGCCGGAGGCTGCAGTCGCGGTGTGCGCCGAGGCAGGGCAGACGGCAGCTGTTATCGGCGTATTAAACAAGTCAAACGACAAGCTGATTGTTAACGGAGATGAAGTACGTTATCTTGAACCCTTCAAAGGAGACAAGTTCAGCAGAGAATACCGTGGATAAAACCCTTAATTAGGATAGGAACCGAGGGGTATCGATAAATAGATTTGGGCAGAAAAGCCTTGAAATGGAGGAAAAAATGGATATAGAAATTTTAAAAGCAATGGATCAGAATGCCAAGCTTACAACAAGAGAACTGGCAGAAATGTTAGGCAAGGAAGAAGCCTATGTTGAAGAAGAAATAAAGGTAATGGAAAAAGAGCATGTAATCTGTGGTTATCCTACTCTTATTGACTGGGATAAGGCAGGGGATGAGCGGGTAACGGCAATGATTGAAGTTACCGTAACACCCCAGAGAGGTATGGGATTTGATAAGATTGCAGAGAGGATTTATAAGTTTGAAGAGGTTGAAGCACTTTATCTGATGAGTGGCGGTTATGACCTTACAGTTATGATTGTAGGTAAAACTTTGCGTGAGGTTGCCGAGTTTGTTTCCTCAAAGCTGGCACCTATGGAATCCGTAGTCAGTACAGCTACTCATTTTGTACTTAAGAAATACAAAGAACACGGCCTTGAAATGGTCGGAGAAAAAGCAGATGAAAGGATGTTAATTACCCCATGAGAAATCCGTTAAATCAAGTAGTAACTGAGATGAAACCGTCAGGAATCAGAAAATTTTTCGATATTGTAAGCGAAATGAAGGACGCAATCAGTCTCGGTGTAGGTGAGCCTGACTTTGAAACTCCATGGCATATCTGTGAGGAAGGTATTTATTCCCTTGAAAAGGGTAAAACCCACTATACCTCTAATGCAGGTCTTATGGAACTGAGAACAGAAATCTGCCACTATATGAAGCGTCATTATGGACTGGAATATGAGCCAAAAGAAAATGTACTTATTACTGTAGGTGGCAGTGAGGCTATCGACCTTGCAATGCGTGTTATGCTTGAACCGGGTGAAGAGGTTATTATTCCTCAGCCAAGCTATGTTTCCTATGAACCATGCGTTTTATTGGCAGGCGGAGTGTCAAAAATAATTGACTTAAAAGCAGAAAATGAATTCAAGCTTACAGGAGAAGAGCTTCTTGAGGCTATTACAGATAAGACCAAGTGTCTGATTCTTCCTTTCCCTAACAATCCTACCGGTTCCATTATGACAAAAAGTGAGCTGGAGGACATTGCCCGCATTTGTATTGAGAAAGATATTATAGTTGTATCCGATGAAATTTACAGCGAGCTTACATATGGTGAGGAAAAGCATACCTCTATCGCATCCCTTCCCGGAATGCAGGAGAGAACCATTGTTATTAATGGTTTCTCAAAGTCCCACGCAATGACCGGCTGGAGACTTGGATATGCATGCGGACCGGAGCTTCTGATTCAGCAGATGCTGAAGGTTCACCAGTTTGCCATAATGTGTGCTCCCACCACAAGCCAGTATGCTGCTGTGGAAGCACTGAAAAACGGAGACAAGGATGTAGAGCGTATGCGTCAGGCATATGACCAAAGACGCCGTTTTCTGATTGAAGAATTAAGAGATATGGGGCTTGAATGCTTTGAAGCAAAGGGTGCATTTTATGTATTTCCGTGCATTAAGAGCCTTAATATGACCAGTGATGAGTTTGCCACCCGGCTTCTTCACGAGGAAAAGGTTGCTGTTGTTCCGGGTACCGCTTTCGGTGAATGTGGGGAGGGCTTCCTGAGAATTTCCTATGCATACAGCATTGACAATATTAAAATTGCACTGGAACGTATCCGTCGTTTTGTGGAAAGAAGAAGGGCAGAGCTGGAGAAATAACCATGGCGTTAAACATTGTCTTACATGAGCCGGAAATACCGGCAAATACAGGGAATATAGGGCGTACCTGTGTGGCAACAGGCACCAGACTGCATCTGATTGAGCCACTGGGTTTTTCCCTTGACGAGAAACACCTGAGAAGGGCCGGAATGGATTACTGGAAAGACCTGGACGTAACGGTTTATAAAAATTATGAGGATTTTCTTCAGAAAAATCCGAATGCAAAGATTTATTATGCAACCACCAAGGCAAGGCACTGCCATACCCATGTGTCATATGAGCCGGACTGTTATATTATGTTTGGCAAGGAAAGTGCGGGAATTCCGGAGGAAATACTGAAGGAACATGAAGAAACCTGCGTCAGAATACCAATGATTGGAGATGTGCGATCCCTGAACCTGAGTAATTCTGTGGCGGTAGTACTTTATGAGGCACTCAGACAGAATAACTTCGAGGGAATGAATCTTAAGGGCGAGCTGCACAGACTACACTGGTAGGAGTGCAGTGTCTGTTTTGGAGTAACGACATGCCGCAGAGGTACCTGGCTGTGGGCGGCATATAAGAAAGGGGTACAGAGAAGTATGAACGAACGGGTTCTGCATACTTTGGAATATGATAAAATCCTTGCTTCTCTGTGTGAGAAGGCAGGTTCGGAGGCAGGAAAGCGGATATGCAAGGATACCCTTCCCCTGTCCGACAGATATGAAATAGAACAGCGTCAGGAGGAAACCGCGGCAGCACTTTCACGAATTGAGCGGAAGGGCAGCCTGTCCTTTAGCGGAATTCCTGATGTGGGAGACATTATAAACAGAGTTGCCCTGAAGGCAACGCTCGGACCGGGGGAACTGAGAAAGGTTGCGGCACTTCTTTCCGTTACATTAAGGGTAAAGCAGTATGGTGACAGCAGTGAACTGACCGATGTTCTGACAGAACGCTTTTCCCTGATTGAACCGCTGGAATATATTGCAAGAGAAATCAACCGCTGTATCATTTCCGAGGATGAAATTGCAGATGATGCAAGCCAGACGCTTTTGGGTATCCGAAGGCAGATGAGGCAGAAAAAGGCCAGGATAAGCGATAAAATCACCGCTCTGGCAAGAGAGGCGGCAGAAGACGAAAAGCTGCAGGACAATCTGATTACCATGCGTAACGGCAGGTACTGTATTCCGGTAAA
Source organism: Lachnospiraceae bacterium (assembly GCA_051877895.1). Taxonomy (GTDB): domain Bacteria; phylum Bacillota; class Clostridia; order Lachnospirales; family Lachnospiraceae; genus UBA3775. The sequence goes on from JBJEJI010000066.1 coordinate 28,288, forward strand.
GGCGGAGTATAAAAACAAGGTGCCGGGCATGATACATGACCGCTCTTCAACCGGCAGCACATTTTTTATTGAACCTATTGAAATAGTGGAGCTGAATAATGAGATTCGTGAGCTGGAAATTAAAGAAAACGAGGAAATCGAAAGAATTCTTCAGATGCTCAGTGTTTCTCTTATACCTGAAATTGAAAATCTGAAATATGACGTAAAGGCACTTGGTGAGCTGGATGCAGTTTTTGCAAGAGGTTCTTTGGCGAAATCAATGAGAGCCCAGAGACCGAAATTTACGGAGAGTCACAGTATTGTACTGAAAAAGGCAAGACATCCGCTGATTCATCCAAAGCAGGTGGTGCCAATTGATTTAGAACTTGGTAAAAACTTTAACCTGTTAGTTATTACAGGACCAAATACAGGTGGCAAAACAGTAAGCTTAAAGACTATTGGATTGTTTCAGCTTATGGGACAGAGCGGACTTCATATCCCTGCTCTCGGTGGTTCCGAGCTTGGAATCTTTACTGAGGTTTATGCAGATATAGGTGACGAGCAGAGCATTGAACAGTCTCTTTCCACCTTTTCTTCACATATGACACATACGGTTGAAATCCTTGACAAAGCAGATGAGAATTCACTGGTGTTGTTTGACGAGCTGGGAGCCGGAACCGATCCGGTTGAAGGTGCAGCACTTGCAATGGCAATTCTCAATGACCTGAATAACCGGAACGTGCGTACTATGGCTACTACCCATTACAGTGAGTTAAAGGCATATGCCCTGACTACTCCGGGAGTGACCAATGGTTCATGCGAATTTGATGTGGAGACATTGAAACCGACTTACAGACTGTTAATCGGAGTTCCGGGAAAAAGTAATGCTTTTGCCATTTCCTTAAGGCTTGGAATGTCAGAAGAAATTCTTGACCATGCAAAATCTCTTGTGGGCGAGAAGGACAGAAGCTTTGATGACATGTTAAGAGAGCTTGAAGAACTCAGACATGATGCAGAGGTGGCAGAAAAAGAGGCGGCAGCAAAGCGTGACGAGGCAGAGAAAATCAGAGCTGAGCTTGCCGGGGAGAAGGAAAAACTGGACAAACGCAGAGACAAGGAAATCGAAAGAGCCAGAGAAGAGGCTGAAGAAATTCTGAGAAATGCCAAGGAATATGCAGACGAAACCATCCGAAAGATTAATAAACTAAGCAGAAACTTTGATATGAAGGATCTGGAGGAGGAACGCAGGGGACTTCGTAAGAAACTGGATGAGGTTGGACCTCAAAAAAGTGAAAAACAGATAAGAAAATCCACCCACAAAGCAGGGGATTTTAAAATCGGAGATACAGTTCACGTAATCAGCATGGATTTAAAAGGTACCATTCATACTTTGCCAAACAAAAAAGGACAGTGTACGGTAACCATGGGAATTATGCAGTATCAGTGTAATATATCCGATTTGGAGATTGTGGAGGACGAAGTTAAACTTCCGGAAAAGGTTCAGAGGACAGGAGCCGGTCAGATAAGAATGAGTAAGTCCTTTGTTGTATCTCCGGAGATTAATCTGGTTGGAAAATATCCTGATGAAGCAGTAGCTGAGCTTGAGAAATATTTAGACGATGCATATCTGGCTCAGCTTGATAAGGTAAGAATTATCCATGGACGGGGAACAGGAGCCCTGAGAAAAGCGGTGCATGATTACCTGAAAAACTGCAGAAACGTAAAAAGCTTTCGTGTCGGAGAGTTTGGCGAGGGCGACCACGGCGTAACAATTGTGGAATTTAAATAAAGGTTATTAAAACAAGTAAATAAAGACTTCAATAATAAGGAAAACATACCAGGTTATAATAATTAGAGAAACATTAGTAACTGATAATAAGGAGAAATTATAGTTTAAACTTATGTATATCTGCTTCACAAGCGGACACATAGTATGGAGGAATGAACGTGTCAGACAATCATAAAATACTAATAGTGGACGATGATAAAAACATCGCAGAACTGCTGGTATTGTATTTTACAAAAGAGTTTTTTGATACCAGAATCAGTAGTGACGGACTGCAGGCAGTTAAGGACTTTGAGGAGTATAAGCCTGATATTGTACTGCTTGATTTAATGCTTCCGGGAATTGACGGATATGAGGTTTGTAAAAAAATCCGTGCAGTGAGCAACACCCCTATCATTATTATGAGTGCCAAGGGTGAAACCTTTGACAAGGTGCTGGGGCTTGAACTGGGTGCAGATGATTATGTAATGAAGCCTTTTGACGGCAAGGAAATGGTTGCAAGAGTAAAGGCAGTTCTTCGAAGAACCGCAAACCAGGCTGCACCTGCTGTGGAAAATACAGTAAAAGAGGAAGAAAAAGGAGAAAGTGTAAGCTATCAGGATTTATTCGTAAGTTTGACAAATTACACAGTGGTTTATAAAAATAAAACACTTTCCCTCCCTCCGAAGGAACTGGAGCTTTTATATTATCTTGCTGTTCATCCAAACCAGGTTTTCACAAGAGAACAGCTGCTGGATGATGTATGGGGCTACGATTATGTGGGTGACACACGGACAGTAGATGTACATATTAAACGTCTCCGTGAGAAAATCCATGACGGTGAAAACTGGAGCCTTTCTACCGTATGGGGAAAGGGCTATAAATTTGAGGTCGGCCGCAGATGAAAAAAGGAAGCTTAAAGAAAAAGTTAGTTCTGACCAATCTGGTATGTGTTCTGACCTACTTTCTGCTGGCCAATATTCCTTTTAAGATGTTTATGACATCAAAAGCGGAAGAGAGCTTTGTTAACGATCTGAAGGATTCCGGTTATTATATGGTGGATGAGTATGTTACTGCTGCTGCAAACGGAGAAGAAATTACTCAGGATAAGTTCGAAAAATTGCTGAAGACAGCGGATCATTATACCGGATTTCGTTACTGGGTGGTAAAAACAGATGGTGAGATAATTATCGATACAGGAACAGACAGCGCCAAAGGGGTCAACGTGACCCACATTCAGGCAGATTATCTGGATCAGACGGTACTCAAACACCGAAAGCTGGAGGGACTGATTGACTATGACTGCATATCTGTTATCTGCCCTATGAATTATGACTACACTATACGGGGTTATCTGGTCCTTCACGGGAATTATACATCCATATCGGACAGCATTGAAGACACTATGTTCTGGGTAAATATTGCCGGAGTCATGGTATCTCTTATTATGATGATGGTTGCCATTTGTAATTCGTTTTATTATACCAAGGTTATAAATAGGCTGATTGAGCTTACGGTTTCATATACGGACGGTAAATTTGACGACCGGATGAATATGAAGCTTTTGGATGAGCATCAGAAGCTGGCAAATGCCATTGTATGTCTTGCAGAAAAAACGGAGGGCCTGATAGAGTATCAGAAAAATTTTATTGCAAACGTGTCTCATGATTTCAGGTCACCGCTTACTTCCATTAAAGGATACACGGAGGCTATGAAGGAAGGCATTATTCCGCCGGAGGCACAGGGCAAGTATCTGGATATTATTCTGTTTGAGACGGAACGTCTCACAGGGCTGACCCAGAGTCTTCTTCAGTTAAACGAATTTGACAATAAAGGCGTTAAGCTGGTTATGTCAAAGTTTAATATATGCCAGATGATTAAGCAGTCTGCAGCCACATTTGAAGCAAAATGTGCGGAAAAGAAGCTGAAAATCCGTCTGGTTCTGGCAGAAAGGGAAATATGGGTTCAGGCTGATAAAAGCAAGATTCAGCAGGTGCTTCATAACCTTATTGATAATGCCATAAAATTCAGTAATGACGATAACCTGATTGTTATTACGGTTTCGGAAAAGGACGATAAGGTTTTTGTTTCGGTAAGAGATTATGGTATTGGAATTCCGAGAGCTTCTTTGAGTCAGGTGTGGGAACGGTTTTATAAAACCGATCTGTCCAGAGGAAAAGATAAAAAGGGAACCGGACTTGGTTTGTCCATTACGAAACAGATTATTAATGCACACGAAGAGAATATTACAGTAGACAGTGTAGTAGGAGAAGGAACTGAATTTAAATTCAGTTTGAAACGAGTTGAGAAACCATAAGACTTGTGAGCTTGCATAAGCTTAGGTCCGGACAGCACATCAGGTGCAGTTATGGAGGAAAAGATGGGAAAACAAAAGGGACAGCAGACGTACGGAAAGAAAAAAGCCCCGGAGAAGCAAAATTCTGCAGGGGTGCAGGAGACATTTTCTGATTCTTTTGATAAACCGGCAGAAAAACAGTATGATTTTATCAGCGAGGATGTAATGCCGACGCCAAAGGATATGGTGGGACGAAGTAAGTCGCGACTGGTGGCACTGGTTCTGTGTCTTGCCGTATTTTTTGGAATTCTTGCCAGCATTTCATATGCAGTTTCCAATGGCGTTCTGGAATATATAGCAAAGAAAAATAATGAGGCCGAACGCACTCCCATACAGTTAGGAGGAGGCAGCGTTGACAGTGACCAGACAGAGCATGCTATTATTACTGATATCAGCGTTCTGGCAGAAACTGTAGAAGGGGCTGTGGTGCAGGTTTATACAGTGACGGAAACCGGTGACGGACTTTTTTCGGATACACTTACCAGTAAGGAAGATTACTACGGCATTGTCATTGCGGACGACGGACAGAATTTCTATGTTTTGTCTGATTATGATGTACTGGCATCATCCAAATCCCTTGTTTTGAAATTTGGAGACGTTACAACCGAAGGAAGAATCGTCGGATTTAATTCCACACTTAATATAGCGGTTATTGTTGTTAAATATGCAGATTACTACATGGAAGATTTTTCCGGTGTAAAAATTCTTGAATTTGCGGCTCCGGGAAGTGTAGAGCGGGGAAGTGCGGTAATGGCAGTGGGTGCTCCTAACGGCATTGTAGGCTCCATTGATTACGGGATTATTACCAGCGGAAACAATTTTTATCCGGTGTCCGATTTGAATGTAAATGTTTTTACATCAAATCTGCACTATTATAAGGATGCTGCCGGAGTGGTTGTGAATATGGAAGGAAAAATATGCGGTATTCTTTCTGATATTTATGCAGAGAAGGCAATTACGTCATTTGTATCAACGGACAACATGACGGCTCTGATTGAATATCTTGCCAATAATTCTGCTTTGCTTTATACAGGAGCGGTATGTGAGGATGTAACCGGTGAGATACTGCGTAAAGCCGGCTGCAGTAACGGGATTTATGTGCAGAAAGTGGAATCCGGTTCCCCTGCCGATGAGGCCGGACTGCGGAGCGGTGACATCATTACCCATTTTGGAGATGAGCCGCTTTACTCTGTTGATGAATATACAAAGTGTGTATATGATGCCGGATATGATGGAAAAATATCAATTCGTGTAAAACGTAACGGTACGGATAAGGTTATTACATTAACGGTTGCAAAGTGAGGAGTGGATAATACATCCGGATAAGTAAGATTCTGTAAGTGAATGAAAAGAATATTCAGAAATATGGTTTGAAGTACGGCTTGAAAATAACAGCCGAAAATGGAGGATGGTATGAGATATTTAAATGAGCTTCGTGAGGGAGAGATTGTAAGGGAAATATATTTCTGTAAACAGGCTCAGACATTAAAAGCTAAAACAGGAAAGTCTTACATGTCCCTGCTTTTACAGGATAAAACAGGAACAATTGACGGTAAAGTATGGGAGCTGGGCAGCGGAATCGGTCATTTTGAACCAATGGATTACATAATGATTGATGCTCAGGTAACTACATTTCAGGGTGCAAACCAGCTTAATATCCGCAGAATCCGCAAGGCAGATGAGGGGGAATATGATGTCAGCGATTATATGCCCTGCTCAAGAAGAAATGTAGATGAAATGTATAGCGAACTGGCAGCTTTGATTCAATCTGTTAAGGAACCTCATTTGAAAAAGCTTCTGTCTTCTTTCTTCATTGAGGATAAGGCTTTCGCGCAGACCTTTAAAACCCATTCTGCAGCAAAGTCTGTACATCATAACTTTATCGGTGGTCTTTTGGAACATACCCTTGGAGTTGCAAATCTTTGCGACCATCTTGCACAGACCTATCCCATACTGAACAGGGATTTAATTGTTACGGCGGCCATCTGCCATGATATCGGTAAGACCACGGAACTTTCTGTGTTCCCTGAAAACGATTATACAGACGATGGAAATCTGCTGGGACATATCTATATCGGTACGGAAATGCTGGGAAGAAGGATTGATACCATTGAAGGCTTTCCGCAGACACTGGCAGGAGAACTGAAGCACTGCATACTGGCCCATCACGGAGAACTGGAGTTCGGTTCACCGAAAAAGCCTGCCCTGGTGGAAGCCCTTGCCCTCAGCATGGCAGACAATCTGGATGCAAAAATGGAGAGCATGAGAGAACTGCTGTCCACGCCGGAAGCAGATACCGGCTGGCTGGGATATCAGAGAATATTTGAAAGCAACATCAGAAAGACCGGAATATGATTTTGTGAAATTTAGCGAACTACCCATCACCTCAGGCGGCGGGTAGTTCGTTGTGTATAAAATGCCGTAACCGGGATTTGTTATAAGAAGGTAGCCGGGTAATATGTCAAGCTGATGGTTGAAATGATTTTGATGTGGCTTTGAGAGAAAAGGGCAGGCTTAAATGCTTTGTACAAAAACGCAGAAAAAAGGGATTGGAAGCCGGACGGTAAAATATAATAAGTGAGTGTGGGAAAACATGAAAAAGAATGATTTGGTAGAAGTTGATATAGAGGATATGAGCGACAACGGAGAAGGGATTGGCCATGCCGACGGGCTGACCCTTTTTGTTAAGGATGCGGTAATCGGAGACAGGGTATTGGCCGGCATCACCAAGGTGAAAAAGACCTATTGCTATGCAAGAACAGCCCGGGTGCTGGAACCATCTGCATATCGCACAGAACCCCGCTGTCCGGTTTACAGACCCTGCGGAGGCTGTCAGCTACAGAACCTTGACTATAAAAAGCAACTGGAGTTTAAGACCCGGAAGGTTAAGAACTGCTTTCAGCGGGTAGGTGGCTTTAAGGTGGCAGAAGGGAATTTGTCCGGTGGTGAATGTAATAATTCAATTGATAACCGTGCTGATAATATTGCCGGAGCTATTGCTAATGATGTGTTATATAATAGTCCTGAAAATAACAAGAACGTGATTACGGTGAAGGATACTATCGGTATGGACAACCCATGGAATTATCGTAATAAAGCCCAGTTCCCAATAGGGATGGATGGTGAAGGCAGACCTGTTGCAGGATTTTATGCCGGAAGAACCCACAGCGTCATTCCAACCAGTTACTGTGCAATTCAGTTTGAAGGACATGAGGAAATTCTTGAAAAGGTGCTTGGATATATATCACAGTCGGGCGAAAGTGTATATGATGAGACTAAAAATAAGGGGGTAGTCCGTCATATTCTTATGAGAAAAGCGGAGGCTACCGGAGAAATTATGGTGGTTCTGGTGATTAACGGTAAGAAGCTTCGGGACGAAAAGAGCTTTGTGGACTGTCTGAAGGACATACCGGGCATGACCAGCATCCAGCTGAATTTCAACACTAAAGACACCAATGTGATTTTGGGAAATCAGTGCAGGGTACTTTGGGGAAAGGAATATATTACCGATAAAATCGGTGAAATCAGTTATCAGATTTCACCTCTGTCCTTTTATCAGGTCAATCCTGTCCAGACCAAAGTGCTGTATGAAACAGCTCTTGCATATGCAGATCTGACCGGCACGGAAACAGTCTGGGATCTTTACTGTGGCATCGGAACAATTTCCCTGTTCCTTGCCCAAAAGGCAAAGCAGGTTTATGGGGTGGAAATTGTGCCTGAGGCTGTGGAAAACGCCAGAGCAAACGCAAAATTGAACCATATTGAAAACGCAGAATTCTTCACGGGGGCAGCGGAAGAAATCTACATTCGGAAGAAGCTGCCCGCCGACGTGGTAGTGGTAGACCCTCCGCGAAAGGGCCTGGACGAGGAACTGGTGAACACCATTGCAAAGATGAAGCCGGAGCGCATCGTTTATGTGTCCTGCGACCCCGCCACCATGGCAAGGGATTGCAGACGGTTCGCGGATAATGGGTATAGAGTAAATAAGGTGCAGCCCGTGGACATGTTCGGACAGGGGGGACATGTGGAGTGCGTGGTTCTGTTGACTAAAGTACATGAGTGATAGTGTGAAAATACTTGAAGAATAAGGCTTTTCCGAGGATTTGGACGTAAATCCAGGTCCTCGGATTTTTATGTTTAATGGGACGGAAAATAAGAGTAAAATAGAAGTTGAGAATACAAAACTATTGATTTCGGGTTGAATATACAAGACCCTTGAATAAGGCGGTGAGGTAAGATGAAATCAAAGCTAAGTATAATGCTCGCTGCAAAACGAAATGAAAAGCGACTAACAAAAAAGCAAACTGCTGAACTTATGGGTGTTACGCCCATGTATTATGCTCGTTTTGAAAATAATAATCTAACTCCATCAAAGAGGAACATTGATTTTTTTGCCGATTTTTTGGAGATGGATAGAGATGAACTTTGGAATATTATCGAAGACGAGAAAAAATGAAATTGTAAATTTTCTTGGTGCTTGTTGAAAATTATAGCGCACTGCGCTATAATTAAGAAAATGAAAACAAGGAGTTGTGAAGATGATTTCAGTTGAAAAGAAGTTGCTAACAGGCTATACGTTTATAGATTTATTTGCAGGATTAGGTGGGTTCAGAATTGCATTAGAATCATTAGGTGCAAATTGCGTTTATTCAAACGAGTGGGATGTACCTGTACAGAAGGTCTATGCAGAGAACTTTGGTGATACACCAGAAGGGGATATTACGCAAGTTGATGAGAATACGATTCCTGATCATGACATACTCTGTGCCGGATTCCCTTGCCAGGCATTTTCTATTAGTGGCAAGCAACGTGGCTTTGAAGATAGTAGAGGAACGTTGTTTTTTGATGTTGCTAGAATTGTAAAAGCGAAGAGACCCAAAATTGTCTTTATGGAGAATGTGAAGAATTTTGCGACTCATGATGACGGCAAAACTCTTGAAGTTGTAAAAGGCACCATGGAGGAATTAGGTTATACATTCTATCAGAAGGTGTTGAATGCTGTTGATTATGGTGTTCCACAAAAACGAGAAAGAATTTATATGGTGTGTTTTAGAAATGACTTAGAGATTAATGATTTTAAGTACCCTAAGCCATTTGAGTTAACACGTCACGTAGAAGACTTTCTTCTTGAAGACGAAGAAATGGTCAAGGACTTATATGTTGATAGACCAGACACTTACTACAACGGCGTAGAAGACAACCAGTATAGCAATAAGTCTATTCGTTTAGGTATTGTAAACAAAGGTGGACAAGGCGAAAGAATATACAGCACCAAGGGAATCGCAATTACTCTTTCTGCATATGGCGGAGGAGTCTTTGCAAAGACAGGTGGATATTTGATAAACGGAAAGACGAGAAAGTTGCATCCACGTGAATGTGCTAGAATTATGGGTTATCCAGATTCCTATAAAATCTGTAAGAGTGCAAACCAAGCTTATAAGCAATTTGGAAATTCAGTAGTAATTGATGTTTTGCAGCTCATCGCAGTGGAAATTGGTACAGTGATGGAGGGGAAATAGTGATGAATGAGGTTGAATTCAGAAATTGGCTTATTAATAAAGGTGTAAAAACAAAGGTTGCAGGAGATACAATTTCAAGATTAAAAAGAATAGAACGAGAAATTGAAAACTGCGATATTGATGAACAATACCGCAGTGATAAATGTGAATATCTATTAAAACTCTTCTTGGATATGGGCAACAATGACGAAATGAAGAAATACCCAAATGCAAATCTTCCAATAGGAAAGTACTACATGAGTACGTATCGTCATGCCCTTAAACAGTATATTCAGTTTTCGGATGATGTTACTTCAAGCAAGCAATAAATTCTGATTCGGACATACCAGGCATAGATGCTTTATGCTTGATTGAAAAAATAACATTCGCATTGTATGTGTTTGAGAGTTTACGAAGTTCATATTCATCTCCACGTAGAGAAAACATATACTCAATTCCACGAAGGATGAATCTGTGATCATGTAGCTGCTGTGGCGAAACAACAAAAAGCTTATCCCCGGCAACACGAGAATCTGTAATAACATAATCGTGAGTTGATATATAATCCATCACAGGCTTAAGTCGGCTCTTACCTACATTGCCTGAACCACTTCGTTTGATTCGATATTTAGCTGTTACATCGAAATATTCTCTGAAACGCTCAATAGGTAAAATAGTATAGTTATTTGTGATGAAGAAGTCGGCTCCCTTATCTTTATATGCCTGGATAATCCAGTCAGCGAAGATATCGGAGCCGTTTGGCATATCAATATCTTTTCCGGCTGTACCAGCTTCTCTGAATGCATCGAAATCTTCATTCATATATTCCATTATCATTTCTGCATATCTGTTTATGCGATTAACATTGAGACGGCTGTATTCAAATGTTCCTGTATCAAGGTCTGGTAATAAAACAAACTGCCCGCATTGAGCAGGTGAGTGTTTAGCATCAATGTAAAATGAAGTGCCAGACTTGGTCTCAACTAAAATGTCAGGTACGGTTGAATCGGCACCTCCTTGATGAAAAAATCTTGCGTATGCACCGAATCTGTTATTAAGATAATCTGTGCATTGAATTTCAAATTCTTCCCATATTGTCATTGCTTAATCCTCCTTAATCATTACATCCTCAAACGCTTGAAGATCCTTTTGGTCTTGTACTGTCTTCTTAAGTGATAATTGACAGATTACATTTGGGTTACTTGTATTTGATAATCTTCTAACTTCAAAAACATATTTCTTTGATTTAGAAAGTGTTTTGGAATAATTATTATCCTTAAATTGATATGTATGTTCTTCACACATCATTTTTCTTTTATGTATATTAGTGTCAGAGTGAAGGAAACACCTTGTCTTTCCGCCTACTGGCTTGTATTCGATAATTCCAGAAATACCTTCTTCATTTAATCCTTGCAGTATTTCTGAATTATTGTTTGACTCATTAGGTTCTGCAGAACCGCTTGTTTTTCTACGATAAAAAGCCTCAATAGTGAAGTAATCGGAAAAACTGCTAGATGGAAAAATTATTATGTCTGTTCCTTCAGTCATAAAGAATTTAACATTTTTCACAGAGTAGAAATCTTGAACTAAACCATAGAGAGTTGAACTGTCGACATCTACGGGAATTCCCTTTTTTCCGACTTTGTAATATCTCTTATATAACCCATCCATATATGCAATAATTCTCTTACAATTATCAGATAGCGGAACTTTATTTCTTTTTGAAAAATCAAATGATTCAGTATCTTCGTTGGGAAATAATACAAACTGGCAACATTGAGAATCTCCGGCTTTTACTTCAACGTAGAATTCATCGGATGCTGCTGGTTCAATTTTGATGTCGGCTTTTGTAGAGTCTGATTTGCCGTATGGTTCAATTGAATTATTATCTCCGTACATACGTCTTAAATATTCGTAACACCTGTTTTCTAATTCTTCCCAAGCATTAGCCATAATCTAGTCTACCTCACTTTCAATGAAATTTTTAATTGAACATCCCAAAGCCTTTATTATGGTGTGCTACCCGTCAAGTAGACAAATAAAATAACGAAAATATTTCTTTCCCG
>JBJEJI010000067.1:0-9760 GCA_051877895.1 Lachnospiraceae bacterium
GAATATCACGAAGGTATTGTTGCATTAAGTGCCTGCCTTGCAGGAGAAATTCCGTCTGCAATTACTAAAGGCTTTTATGAAGAAGCAAAGGAAATTGCAATTTACTACGAGAACCTTTTTGGCAGAAATAACTTTTTTCTCGAACTTCAGGACCATGGCATATACGAACAGAAAACAGTTAACCAGGCTCTGCTCCGCATGAGCAGGGAAACCGGTATTCCTCTTGTTGCAACCAACGATGTTCACTATACTTATAAAGAAGATTATGAGGCTCATGACCTGCTTCTCTGCATCCAGACCCAGACCACAGTTGACGATTCGGACAGAATGCGTTATGAACCGGAAAAGTTTTATATAAAATCTCCGGAAGAAATGTATGACCTGTTTCCTTATGCAAAAGAAGCTTTGGAAAATACAAAAAAAATTTCAGACAGATGTAATGTGGAAATTGTTTTCGGCGAATACAAGCTGCCGAAATTTGACGTGCCTGACGGCTATGAAGCTTTCGATTATTTATCAATGCTTTGCCATAAAGGTCTTAAAAAGAGATATCCCCATAACTATACAGAGCATGAAGACAGACTGGCTTACGAGCTGGAAACTATTAAAGGCATGGGATTTGTAGACTACTTTCTTATTGTTTCCGACTTTATACGTTTTGCAAAGGAGCATGATATTCCTGTGGGTCCGGGTCGTGGTTCTGCGGCAGGAAGTATAGTTGCCTATTCCCTGGAAATTACCGATATAGATCCCATAAAGTACTCACTGCTCTTTGAGCGTTTCCTGAATCCCGAAAGATTAACCATGCCGGATATAGATATTGACTTCTGTTTCGAAAGGCGACAGGAAGTAATTGATTATGTGGTTGAAAAGTATGGTAAGGACAGAGTAGTTCAGATTGTTACTTTCGGTACCATGGCGGCAAGAGGCGTAATCCGTGATGTGGGAAGAGCCATGAATCTGCCATATGCAAAATGCGATTCCATTGCCAAGATGATTCCGCAGGAATTAAATATTACCATAGATAAGGCTATTGAAATGAACCCTGAACTGAAAAGTCTCATCGAAAGTGACAGGGAAACGGCCTATCTTATTGACATAAGTAAAAAACTGGAGGGTTTACCAAGGCATACCTCCATTCATGCTGCGGGCGTGGTTATAGCCAATGCACCTGCAGATAATTATGTACCTCTTCAGCGAAGCGCAGACAATATTATTACCACCCAGTATACCATGACAACACTGGAAGAACTGGGACTTTTGAAAATGGATTTCCTGGGACTTCGTACACTGACTGTAATAAAAAATGCAGAGGATATGATTCGTAGCAGGGAGAAGGATTTTTCAATAGAAGAAATCAGTTATGAAGACCCTGCAGTTTTTGAACTCATTGCTTCAGGAAAGACAGAAGGCGTATTCCAGCTTGAAAGTGCGGGAATGAAGGCTTTCATGAAAGAACTGAAACCGGGAAATCTGGAGGATGTGGTTGCGGGAATATCCCTGTATCGTCCGGGTCCCATGGATTTCATTCCTAAATACATAAAAGGAAAGAATAATAAAGAAAATATTGTATATGAATGTCCTGAACTGATTCCGATTCTGGAGCCTACATATGGTTGTATTGTATATCAGGAACAGGTTATGCAGATTGTACGTGAGCTGGCAGGCTACAGCTACGGACGAAGCGACCTTGTGCGCCGTGCCATGTCCAAAAAGAAGGCGGACGTAATGGAGAGGGAACGCCGGAACTTTGTTTATGGTAATGAGGCGGAAGGAGTGCCGGGCTGTGTGGCAAATGGCATCAGTGAAGATGTTGCCAATAAGATATTTGATGAAATGACTGATTTTGCCAAATATGCATTTAACAAGTCCCATGCTGCCTGCTATGCGGTAGTGGCCTACAGAACCGCATATCTGAAGCGTTATTATCCTGTAGAGTTTATGGCTGCGTTAATCAGCTCGGTAATTGATAATCCGGGTAAGGTTACTACCTATGTTCATGACATTAAAGCTATGGGCATAAAGCTTTTGCCTCCGGATATAAATCTGTGCCGTTCGGAATTCAGCATTGACGGAAACAATATCCGTTACGGTTTATCTGCCATTAAAGGGCTTGGAAAGCCTGTGATAGACGCCATTGTTGCAGAAAGAGAGCAGAACGGAAAATTCAGGGACATCAAGGATTTCTGTGAAAGGCTTTCCGGAAAAGAAGTAAATAAGCGTACTGTTGAAAGTTTTATAAAGGCAGGAGCCTTTGATTCCCTGCCGGGTACCAGAAAACAGTTAATGTGCATTTATCTGCAGGTTATGGACGGAGTTGTCAGGGAAAAGAAAAAAAATCTTTCCGGACAGATGACACTGTTTGATTTTATGGAGGCAGACGATAATGAACCGGGAGATGTAATGCATTATCCTGATGTAGGAGAATATGACAGACAGGAACTGCTTGCACTTGAAAAAGAGGTTCTTGGAATATATGTCAGCGGACATCCGCTGGATGATTATGCTGATTTAATCGAACCAAGTATAACCAGACTGTCTTCGGCATTTATGTTGGATGAAGATACAAATCTGCCTGAAGTAAAGCAGGACAACATAGAAATTATCGGGGGAATAGTAGTTGACAAAACAGTAAAAACTACCAGAAGCAATACTCTTATGTGTTTTGCCACAATAGAAGATACAGCGGGAACAGTAGAAGTTGTTGTATTCCCTAAGGATTATGAAAAATATAAATATATGCTTATGCCTGACAGCAAGATATTTGTAAAAGGCAGGGTTTCTGTTGAGGAGGACAAGCCTGCAAAGCTCATATGCCAGAACATAATTCGTTTTGAAGATATGCCAAAAGAATTGTGGATTAAGTATAAGTCTATTGACAGTGCCAAGGCAGATGAATTAAAATTAGAAAGGCTGATAGAAAATTATCCGGGCTCCTCCGGCGTGGTTTTGTATTGTGAACAGGAGAAGGCGATAAAAAAACTTCCGGATAATCTGACTGTCAGAATTGATGCAGATACACTGACATATTTTGAAGCTGTATACGGCAAAGGAAATGTTAACACAAAAAATATCAGTCTGAAAAAGTATTTTGGAAAGATAAGTAATTCAGAAAAGAGGTACTAATTATGGCTTTTATGAAGAGCAAAAAAAGAGAATCCATGACCATCGGCGTGCTTACAAGCGGCGGTGATGCACCGGGTATGAATGCTGCTGTCCGTGCAGTGGTAAGAACTGCCATAGGTGCAGGATTTCAGGTTAAAGGAATCAGAAGAGGCTATACCGGTCTGCTTGAAGAAGACATTTTTGATATGAATGCCAGAAGCGTGGCAGACATTATTCAGAAGGGCGGAACAATTCTTTATACTGCCAGATGTCCTGAAATGATGAGACCTGAAGGTCAGGAAAAGGCAGCATACATCCTGAAAAAACATGGAATTGACGCATTGGTTGTTATAGGAGGCGACGGCTCCTACAGAGGTGCACTTGCTCTTTCAAAAGAAGGCGTTAATGTGGTAGGAGTTCCGGGAACCATTGACCTTGACATTGCCTGCACTGATTATACCATAGGCTTTGATACAGCGCTTAATACAGCAATGGAAGCAATCGATAAGGTAAGAGATACATCTACCTCTCATGAACGTTGCTCTATTATCGAAGTAATGGGTCGTAAAGCAGGACACATTGCTCTGTGGTCAGGCATTGCAACCGGTGCCGAAGAAGTACTCGTTACAGAGCGTTACGATTATGATGAACAGAGAATCATAGATGCAATTATTGAAAAGAAAAAGCTTGGTAAAAAACTTCATATTATTATCAATGCCGAGGGCATTGGAGATAGTAACGGTATGGCAAAGCGTATTGAAGCTGCAACAGGACTTGAAACCCGTGCAACCATAATCGGTTATATGCAGAGGGGTGGAAGTCCTACCTGTCGTGACAGGGTTATGGCCAGTGCCATGGGAGCAAAGGCTGTTGAAATTCTTGCTGACGGCAAGTCTAACAGAATTGTCGCATGGAAAAATGGTGAATTTGTAGACTACGATATTGAAGAAGCATTAAATATGCAGAAAGACCTTGATGAAGATCTTTGGGAAATCAGTCGAAAGCTTTGCAGATAAAAGGAAGAATTAATGAAAAAAGAATTTGATGTAAAAATGAGCAGAAATGATGTATTTGCCTTTCTGCTCAGACAGCAGTGCACCGGAATGAGGGGACTGCTTAATCTGGTAATAAATGTGGTGGTAATTCTCTGTCTGGTTTTAAACTGGGCAAATTATGACCTTACAGCAAAACTCCTTTTGTTTTTTATACTCATTCTTTTTGATGTATATACACCTGTAGCCTTGTTCAGACGTGCAGTCGCACAGGCAAAAAAAGCCATGAGTATGCATTATATTGTAACAGAAGCAGGAATTACCGTAGTCCGTGATAATGAAAGCGTGGAACTTTTATGGGGACATTTGTTGCGGTTCACTGCAACAGGAAAGAGAATCTACATCTATACTTCCCGCATCACAGCCTTTATTTTCCCGAAAGAACAGCTTGGTGAAGAAACCTTTGAATTTGTTGTAAAACAGTTGAAAAAGAACAAAAAAGATTTAGGGACCAGAGCCTTAGATACCGCAAAATGTGTTGCGCCTGATGAAGATACAGATAAAGCTGCAAAGAGCTGAGACAAAAGCGGACAAGAATTGTTTGATTATGGCGGATGGATTAAATTATGTCAGATAATAAGGCAGTAACAATGGAAAGTTTCTGTTCGAGAGATACCTTCGAATTGGGCAGGATGATGGGAGAAAAAGCTGAACCGGGAATGATTTTTTGTTTGTCCGGTGATTTGGGAACGGGTAAGACTGTGTTTTCAAAAGGACTGGCAAAAGGACTTGGAATTACCGAACCGGTTGTTTCTCCTACCTTTACCATTGTTCAGGAATATAAAGAGGGACGGATCCCTTTCTACCATTTTGATACTTACAGAATTGCAGACCCTGAGGAAATGTATGAAATAGGCTTTGATGACTATTTATACGGAAACGGGGTCTGTTTGATAGAATGGCCGGAAAATGTACAGGAACTGCTTACCGGTAAGCTGTACCATGTAACAATCGAAAAGATTCCCGAAAAGGGACCGGATTACAGAAAAATAACATTGACCGATAATTTTGATTGAGAGGAAACCATGTATATACTTGCACTGGACGGTTCAGGACTTGTGGCAGGAGTGTCCCTGCTGACTGAGGATAAGATTCTGGCAGAATATACCGTAAATTATAAAAAAACACATTCACAGACACTGCTCCCTATGCTGGATGAAGTGATGAAAATGCTTGAGATGGAAGTAGGGGATGTAGATTATATTGCTGTGACCAACGGACCGGGTTCTTTTACCGGCCTTAGAATTTGTGCGTCTACGGCAAAAGGACTGGGTTTGGCACTTAACAAACCTATAGTGGCTGTGCCTACAGTAGATGCTCTCGCTTACAATTATGAGGGCGTTGACAAAATAATCTGCCCTCTCATGGACGCCAGAAGAAGCCAGGTTTATACAGGTATTTATACTTTTGAAAAGCCGGAAGGCAGTAACAATTTTGATGCTGAGAGAAAATTTGCTGTAGTCAGTCCTCAGGAAGCTGTTTCAATTGAGGAAATTATTAAAAAAATTAACGAACTGGGCAGAGAGGTTGTTTTTCTTGGAGACGGAGTACCTGTAAATAGGAAACACATTGAAGAACTGGTAAAAGTACCTTATACACTTGCACCGCCTCAGCTTGCCATGCAAAGTGGGGCAGCGGTGGGAAGATGCGCCCTTCGCATGATCTCTGAGGGCAAGGTGACCTCGGCCATGGAACTCGTGCCGGATTATCTGCGACTTTCCCAGGCGGAAAGAGAACGCATGGAAAAATAAAACACCGAAGAGCAGTAAAAGTAACAGGATTTTTTTTAAAACTGCCGGGTAAAGAGTGTGGACAATGTATATAACAGAAATAATGAATGAAAGGCATTTGGGGACTGTTGCACGGATAGAGCAGGAAAGCTTTTCCGAACCATGGAGTCCGGATGCCTTAAAAAATACCCTGAATAACAGTGATTACAGGTTTTATTGCCTGGTTGATGTTGAAAACCGGACTACTCTGGGCTATGTGGGACTTGTGTTGTCATGGGGAGAAGGTGAAATAGTCAGTGTTGCTGTAGACGAAAGCTGCAGAGGAAAGGGGCTTGGGAGTCTTCTTCTCAAAGAAGTGTTGAAGAGAGAAAAGGAAACCGGAACAGAAAGGCTTTTTCTTGAGGTACGCAAAAGCAACAAGGCCGCCATCAGACTTTATGAAAAAACAGGCTTTGGGGTTGATGGCGTGAGAAAAAACTTTTACAGAAAACCTGTGGAAGATGCACTGCTGATGTCAGTGGGGCTTGTCTGACTGTATTGATAAATAGAAATACAAAAGAAAATGAGAAAATTACGAAAATAATAAATGTTAATTTAAATTTTTGAAATACGGATTTTTGGAATATGAACATATAGAAATATAAGCTTTAGAAATATAATTGAGAAACGGAGAAACGGATGCTGGATGTATGTTTATTAGGAACCGGAGGCATGATGCCTCTGCCCAACAGGTGGCTTACCGCCTGCTATACCAGATTTAATGGGAGCGCTTTGCTCATTGACTGCGGAGAGGGAACTCAGATTGCATTGAAAGAGGCGGGATTTTCCTGTCATGATATTGATGTTATCTGTTTTACGCACTTTCATGGAGACCATATCAGCGGATTGCCGGGAATGCTTTTATCCATGGGAAATGCTGACCGTACAGAACCGGTTACCCTTATTGGACCAAAAGGGCTTATTGATGTAGTGGGAAAACTCAGAGTAATTGCTCCGGAACTCCCTTTTGAACTGAAGTTTATTGAACTGGAAAACCCTACAGAAGAAATAAATATAAAAGACTATACAATCACTGCATATAAAGTCAGCCATAACATAACCTGTTACGGCTACAGCCAGATAATAAAGCGTGCGGGGAAATTTGTTCCGGAAAAGGCAAAAGAAAACAACGTTCCGATGAAAGCCTGGAGCAGACTGCAGAAAGGTGTAAACGTTGAAATTGACGGAAATATTTATACTCCGGACATGATACTCGGACCTGAACGAAAGGGCATTAAACTGACTTACTGTACCGACAGCCGACCGGTTCCTTCCATAACCGAAGCTGCAAAGAATTCTGACTTATTTATCTGTGAAGGCATGTATGGAGAACCGGGGATGGAGGAAAAGGCGAAGGAACATCGTCATATGACTTTTACCGAGGCGGCTCATATAGCAAAAAATGCAAACGTAAAGGAACTGTGGCTTACACATTTTAGTCCGTCTCTTGTCAGACCGAAGGATTATGTGGGATTTGCCAGGGCAGTTTTTAAAAACACGAGAGTGTATAAAGACGGTGCTGTAAAAGTGCTGGAATACACAAATGATGATGTGGAGGAAAAATGAAACCGGTATATATATTAGCAATTGAGTCATCATGTGATGAAACGGCTGCTTCTGTGGTTAGAAACGGACGTGAAGTTCTCAGTAATGTAATTTCTTCGCAGATCGCACTGCACACTCTTTACGGAGGCGTTGTGCCGGAGATTGCATCCAGAAAGCATGTTGAAAAAATAACCCCGGTTATTACCGAAGCCTTAGACCAGGCAAATTGTAAGCTTGAGGATGTGGATGCAATTGCGGTTACATATGGACCGGGACTGGTGGGTTCTCTTTTAGTAGGGGTTTCTGCTGCAAAGGCTATTGCCTATGCCACTAAAAAGCCATTAATCGGAGTTCATCATATTGAAGGTCATGTGTCTGCAAATTATATTTCACATCCTGAACTTGAACCTCCGTTTATGGGATTGGTTGTATCAGGCGGACACAGCCATATTGTTATTGTTAAGGACTATGGTGAGTATGAAATTATCGGAAGAACCCATGATGATGCAGCAGGAGAAGCTTTTGACAAGGTTGCAAGAGCAATCGGTCTTGGCTATCCGGGGGGACCTAAGATAGATAAACTTGCAAGGGAAGGAAATCCTTTTGCAATTGCTTTTCCACGGGCTCATATTGACGGCTGCCCATATGATTATTCCTTTAGTGGCGTAAAATCAGCCGTGCTGAATTACCTAAACCAGCAGGAGATGAAGGGTGAAGAAATAAATCGTGCGGATGTTGCAGCCTCGTTTCAGGAGGCGGTGGTAGATGTGCTGGCCACTAAAGCGGTAGCAGCGGCAAATGCATACGGCTATGATAAAATAGTAATGGCAGGAGGAGTGGCATGCAATTCTGCTCTCAGACTGAAAATGGAAGAGGTCTGCAGAGCAGCAGATATAAAATTATACTATCCTGAGCCAATACTTTGTACTGATAATGCAGCTATGATAGGTGCAGCGGGCTACTATGAATATATAAAAGGAACACGCCATGGCTGGGACTTAAATGCAGTTCCGAATTTAAAGCTTGGAGAAAGGTAAACTTTTATGAACAGTGCCATCGTTTTGTCAGCAGGAAAAGGAACAAGAATGCAGTCAGATGTTGCCAAACAGTATATGCTGCTTGGAGAACATCCGGTGTTATATTATGCCTTAAAAAGCTTTGAAGACAGTATTATAGATGAAATTATAATTGTTGCTGCATCCTCGGATATTGATTATGTTAAAAAAGAAATAGTGCAACATTATGCATTAAAAAAAGTAAAGGCGGTAGTCGCAGGAGGTTCATACCGTTTTGAATCTGTATATAACGGACTTAAGGCTGTCAGTAAAGACTCTGATTATGTGTTTATTCATGACGGGGCGAGACCCTTCGTTACGCCGGAAATGATTGCAGAACTGTCTGAATCCGTCAAAGAAAGGGATGCAGTAGTAGCTGCGTGCCCTGTAAAAGATACAATTAAAGTGGTGGATGAAGGAGGAAAAGTTGAAAGCACGCCTAAAAGAAGTAAACTCTGGCAGGTACAGACTCCGCAGGTTTTTGCATATAATCTGATTAATTATGCATATACTGAACTTATACGGGCAGGAGATATTACCGCTACAGATGATGCTATGGTGGTAGAAACCTATGGAAACCATCCTGTATATCTGACGGACACAGGCTATTTAAATATAAAAATAACTACTCCTGAGGATATGGTTATTGCAGAGGCTTTATTGCACAGTGTTTGATCTATCCGGGTTTTAATCAGGGGTTGAGGATTACTTTATACATAGAAGAGGAAGTCACCCGTATTCCGGTGGATAAGTTAGCAAAAAAACTGATAAAAAGTTGAAAAAGTGCTTGACAGTTGGGAATTGGTGTGTTATTTTAGTAAAGCACGTTTGGAGAGTTGTCCGAGTGGTTTATGGAGCTGGTCTTGAAAACCAGTGATCCCGCAAGGGACCGTGGGTTCGAATCCCACATTCTCCGTAAGTTTTATTGGTATTCCGATAAAACTCAATTTAATATATTAATGGGTTCTGCAATTCGTTCAGACGGTTGCAGATGTAAACTGGAGAAGTACCCAAGAGGCTGAAGGGACACCCCTGGAAAGGGTGCAGGTCGTTAATAGCGGCGCGAGGGTTCAAATCCCTCCTTCTCCGTTTTTTTTAACGAAAAAATCAACCTGAAAAAGTTGAAAAAAGTTGAAAAAAAGTTGTTGACAAACAACAAACCATGTGATATATTAAATGAGCTGTCGCCGAGAGTGAGAGCAAAAAAACAAAATCGAACATTGAAAACTTAATA
>JBJEJI010000068.1:0-38738 GCA_051877895.1 Lachnospiraceae bacterium
AAAAGACCTCATAAAGAGTATAAAAAGCTTGCCATGGAAGCTCTTAAGCAGGTAGATATGGATGAACTTGCTAATAAGGATGTAAATAAACTATCAGGTGGCCAGAAGCAGCGTGTGGCAATAGCCAGGGCAATTGTTAATGATCCTGACTTTATCCTTGCAGATGAGCCTACCGGAGCCTTAGACACCAACACAACGGAGCAGATAATGAAGGTTTTTAAGGAACTCAATGATAAAGGTAAAACAGTTATCATCATAACTCATGATCTACAGGTGGCAGAAAGCTGTGGTAGAATTATTGAGATAAGTGACGGTAGGATAGTTAAGGACAATGAGTAAAGGACCCTTTGATAGTTTAGCATTAAAGCTGACTAATAAGCTGTTTAGATATGATGAGTATACTAATACGAAAAGTAGTGATGGTATTGATAATAAGGTAGTTAACAATGCTGATGTCACAAAAAATAGAAATAATAAAGCTATCGATGACAAAACTTTTGAAATTAAAAAAGCTAAGGTTTACTATTCGATTAATTTGCTTCTAAATGAATCAACCAAGCTATTAATAATAGTAATACTTGCTATTTTATTACATGTGTTTGTAAAGTGTTTATTTTGCCTATTTATCCTAATGTTAACTAGAAGTATATTAGGTGGACTTCATGGTAAAAGTTATTTGCAGTGTCTGTTAATAACAATGATATGCGTTTTATCAGCAATATATATTAGCCCTTTTATAGTAGTGAATTATTGGATTGCAGGAGTTATACTAGCTATCTGGTGCATTCTTGTTATGGTAGTTGGACCGATTCAATCTAAAAATAGATTGAAAATTAAGGATGAAAAAAGAAGGAAGAATAAGGCTTATCTTCTTGTGATTTCAATTACATTGTTTGGAATAACGGTTCTGATGGGTAATGAGTTCAATCAGATGTATGCGTTTTTATTGTTGTTTCAGATGGCGGGGATTTTGGTTTTATAGCAATCGAGTATAACACTGAAGTAATAGATTGTTGTTAAATTAGCTCATATTATTTGAATGGGACTATGGAGTTCTAATGTTTTAATCATAAAAATGGAAATGATGTATTAGAGAGCTTCGGCTCTCTTTTTTTGATATGTCTGAATGCAGGTATTCTTTCGCTTACAGTTTACACTTATTATAAGAATGTTGAAGCAACTAAATGAACCTCTTTTGTCTACCGGGACAAGAGAGGTTTTTTATAGAATATGTATTTTTGTATTGACAGACAGCGAAGGAGGTTGTATCATTGTATTAATCGATTAATACAATGAAAGGAGAAATAATGGAATTTTGTTTCGACAATGAAAGGCCTATATATATTCAGCTTGTTGAACAACTGGAACGCTTTATTGTTTCAGGGCAGTTTACCCCGGGAGAAAGACTGCCGTCGGTTCGTGAGCTGGCATGCCGGTCCAAAGTAAACCCAAATACAATGCAGAGGGCATTGGCAGAACTTGAGGACAGAGGGTTGGTATATACAGAAAGAACAAATGGTAAATTTGTAACAACGGATAATTCTCTGATATGCAGTTACAGAGAAAAATATGCCGAGCAGAAGGCGTTAAGATTTTTTGATGATATGACAGAACTGGGTTTTTCTAAAAAAGACGCAGTCGCATATCTTAATAAATTGGGAGGACTTGAATAGATGGAATTATTAGAGTGCAAAAATCTGTGTAAAAGTTATGGCGATAAAAAAGCCCTGAAAAACGTAAACCTGACAATTCCAAGGGGAAAAATCATTGGACTTTTGGGTAAAAACGGTATGGGAAAAACCACACTTATTAAATTAATTAATGATTTACTGGTTCCAACGGAAGGAATGGTACTTGTAAACGGAAAGCCTGTTGGAGTTGAAAGTAAGAAGGTGATTTCATATCTTCCGGAAAGAACATACCTGAATAAATCCATGACCATAAAACAGGTGATAACATTCTTTTCTGAGTTTTATGATAACTTTGACAGTGAAAAGGCAAAAAAACTGATTGTAGATTTAGAACTGGATTTAGAGTGTAAGATTTCTAAAATGAGTAAAGGGATGCAGGAAAAGCTTCAGCTTGTATTGGTAATGAGCAGACAGGCAGAGCTGTATATCCTGGATGAACCTCTTGGCGGAGTAGATCCTGCAACCAGAGACTATATTCTTGATACAATTCTGGCTAATTTTGGAGAAAATGCCAGTGTAATTATTTCCACTCACCTGATTTCTGATATCGAAAGAATACTTGATGAAGTCATTTTCATAGACAAAGGAGAGATTATACTGACTTCGCCGGCCGATGAACTTAGAGAGAAAGAAAATGCTTCTATTGATGAGATTTTCAGAAGGAGGTTCAAATGTTAGTAAAGGTGTTAAAATATGATTTAAAAGATATTTTTAAAGGACTGTGCGGCTTATACTGTATAGCAATTGTATTCGCTGCAGTAACCCGTATATTTAAATTGCTGCCGGAATCAGTTGTTTCTAAAATACTGATTAATATAACCGGTTTCCTTACAATTATATTAATGATAGGTGTTGTGTTTTTTAATGTGATTCGTGTGTGGCTTCGTTTTATTAAAAACCTGTATGGAGATGAATCTTATCTGACACATACACTTCCTGTTGAAAAGAAAACGATTTATGATGCCAAGTTTCTATCCACTATCATTTCAATATTCGCCAGTGTTGTAGTCATTTTGCTGTCTGTTAGCATTGCGTGGTATACCGAAGAAGGAATTGAATTATTGAAGGCATCACTTAACGTGCTGGCTGATGTTTATGACAGTACAGCTGTTGTAATCATGTTAGTGTTTTTCTTTGTGTTCTTTTTGGAAACTGCCTTTATTGTTCAGGCAGGTTACACCGGAATTATTCTCGGACACAAAGCAGATAACAGAAGAATAGAAAAGTCAGTCCTATACGGACTTATCTGTTATTTTGTAGTAGCTGCTTTTGCAGTTGCTGTTATATTTGTTGTGGCATTATTCAACAACGAACTATTGAGTCTGTTTCAGAGTAATGAAATAAAGAACATGGGAGTGCTGAAAGGTATACTTGCAGGCGGAATTTTATACTATTCAGTCCTGCTGGCTGTATTTTGGATTGTTGACATAAAACTGATAAATAAAGGGGTTAATGTAGATTGATAAAGTGATAATTGAATGACAAATAAGAGTTTCTGATATTAAATTGTGCTGTGGTTTGCTGTTGACTGACTGAATTATTTATCGTTGTTAGCATATAACTTATGTGATATAATCTGTTTACAGATAATAAATGCCTTTTATAGGTGGTTTATTTGGGAGGGAAAGATGTTAGATAAGCTTAGTGCCGATGAAAAACAGGTCATTCGTAACGGTATACATGAACAGACACTGCAGCAGAAAATCAATGAGTATGAACAACGTCTTATTGAAGATCGCCGGAAATTATTGGAGCTGTCAGATGAAGGGTCAGAAAATGAAGCTGAAATAATTCGTGAGAAGCTTTTCTTTTTTCAGACTGAGCTTGATTATCTGAGCCGCCAGTATGAATTACTGAAATGCAGGGCAGAAAAGAAAATTGCAGAATCAGAACCTGTCCGGGAGCATGAAGTGCAGAGGGAGACTACTAAGGATTATACATCACAACCAAGAGCGGCATACAGTAGGACAGTGGATTATACTGCCTCTTCGTATGTAACTGCTCCTAAAACAAAAGCGGATACTTCATTCCAAAATCAGACTGTCAGCATGATTTCCGGCAAAGAAGAAAAGGATAAAAAAGATATTGAACAGACAATTGGTAAATCCTTTATGGGTGTATTTGCCTCTGTTCTGATTTTTGTCAGTCTCATTCTGTTTTCAACACAGATGGACAGCCGCTTGGGTGAAGTGCTTAAAATGATTCTGCTGTATGCAGTCAGCTTAGCCTTTGTGGCGGTGGGACTGTATAAGCTTCAAAAGGATAAAACAAATCATTTTTACATTGCCATTACAGGCTGCGGAATTGGAGCTGTATATATTTCATTATTCCTGACAAATATTTATTTTCAGTATATCGGTGACATAACGCTTTATATATTACTGGCAGTATGGGCAGTCTGTGTCTGTGTTTTGTCCGGATATCAGGGGAAAATATTTGGCATTATCGGTCAGTGCGGAGTGACGGTTGCGGTTGTTTTCGGCAGTCGGGTTTGTATGGAAAGTGAAGACGAATCAAAAACAGTGGTGCTGGTAATTTTTGCACTTGTTGCTTCTGCAATTTATTATATTAATTCCTACCGCAGGGAACGTTCGGCAGGTCTTGTTCATCATGTGTTCAGCTTAATAAATCTGTTTTTCCTTTATACTCCATGCAGATTCTATGGAAAGGAACATTCCGGTGAAATTCAATGGCTGATGATTGCAATGACTATAGTAATTCTGGTCCACATGGGAGTAGTATTTTTTGAAAAATGGAAGAGAGGCTCTTTTGCCTATGGTCTTGTAATCAATACATATTTTATTATGATGGCAGTATACCTGAAAGCTGCATTAAGTGATGAAGCGGCGGGATGGTGTTATTATGTAGCTGCCATGGCTTTGGTACTGTTAACAGAGCTGAAAATAAAATATTGGAATACAAAATGCTTTGATCAGGATATGGTAGCCTTGGGTGAGAAAAAGAATTACCACGGTAAAGCTCTTGTTCAGCTTTTTATGATGATAATTCTTTGGATTAGCGGACTCCTGATAGAATTGTCGGAGGAAATAGTTTTTGTACTGGCAATTTGCATGCCGGTTGCTGCTTTGGGATTATGTTTTGGAAGCCGGACACTTAAGTACGGAGCCATGGTTCTGTTCGGCATGTATGCTGTATTTTGTACCGGTAGTATTGAATTCACTGATATTGTTCTTGGTATTGCATTTCTTGCAGTCTGCTATTGGGGAATGTTTTTAAAAAAAGACCAGTACACCTTTGCCTATAAAATATGGTTGTATCTGATTACTATTCTTTATATAATTACCATTCTTTCAACATGGCTGTATAACATGAATTGGGATTCCGAAATCGTAAGTGTTGTTCTTTATTTAATAGTATTGCTTTACAGCCTTGTGATGAGGAAGTTCTGTACTACAGATTTGCGCACAGGAGAGAAAGAAAAAATATGGTTTTATGATTGTGCGAATCTGGTATTGATGTTGTATGGACTGGGCTTGATTTCTGAGCTTGAAGGACAGCTGCCTCATGTTATTATAATATTAGCTGCGCTGTTTCCGTTTTTGGTAAACGTAAAGAGTATTTTTGACAAATGGGAAGGTTATATACCGGGAGTTTATGTTGGTTTTAAATTTACCGTGTTTATGGTTGTTGTATTATCTTCCTTTAATGCCGGTAATTATGTAATAAGTGTCTGTTGCTTTCTATTAGCCATGGCAAGCATCTCGACAGGATTCATTTTCCGGTATAAATCGCTTAGAATATACGGAATTGTATTGTCCATGATCAGTATATTTAAATTACTGGTAGTAGATATATCATATGAAAACACAATGGGTAAGGCGGCTGGATTCTTTATTTCAGGTATTCTGTGTTTCATAATCAGCATGATATATAATTATGTGGATAAGAAGCTGTCTGCAAAATAATTAAAGCTGATAATAACATAAATAAAAACTCTGGTAAGAATGATATGCCTCCCTTCAAGTGGACAGGTTAAATATCATTTTTGACCAGAGTTTTTTTGCGACCGCGCTTGGCCAAAAGCCGATTTGCGGACTATTTATTACTAATGTATATCCGGTTTTGATGGAATATCCGGTTCATCGGAAACGTATTTTCCGTTTTTCTTCCTTTGTCTGACGCATTCAGTCAGCAGGTATTCTATCTGCCCGTTTACCGAACGAAAGTCGTCCTCGGCCCAGGCGGCAATGTCATTATAAAGCTTTGCCGAAAGCCGTAGTGGAATTTGCTTCTTTTCTGCCATTAATAAAGACTTCCTGAATTTACTACAGGCTGTGCATCATGGTTGCCGCAAAGCACAACGAGAAGATTGGAAACCATGGCTGCTTTACGCTCTTCATCAAGTTCGACAATTTTATTCTCTCCAAGGCGTTCAAGTGCCATTTCAACCATTCCAACCGCACCGTCAACTATCATTTTACGGGCATCAATGATAGCGGAAGCCTGCTGTCTCTGCAGCATAACAGCTGCAATTTCAGGAGCATAAGCAAGATATGTGATTCGGGCTTCAATGATTTCAAGACCCGCATCTGCCACCTTATTCTGGATTTCTGTACGTATTCTTTCCGCAACCAGTTCGCTGGAACCTCTGAGACTACCGTCATCAGCAACACCGTCACCGGTTGTATCAATACCCGGAGCAACGTCATAAGGGTAGAGGCGTACAACATTTCTCAGTGCACTGTCGCATTGCAGTGAAAGATATTCCTTGTAATTGTCTACATTGAAGACTGCTTTTGCAGTGTCGGTAACACGCCACATTACTGCAATTCCAATTTCGATAGGATTACCCAGACAGTCATTGATTTTCTGACGGTTATTGTTTAAGGTCATGACCTTAAGGGAAATCTTTTTTGAGGAAGAATCCAAATTGACATTAATATTCAGTTCGTTTGTTTTGGTAATGTCGGAGCCTGCACTTGCGGTGCCACTCTGAGCCAGTTTGGTCTGTGCGGCAGGATTTACTGCAACGCAGAAAGGATTAACCCAGTAAAATCCTTCTTCTTTAAGAGTACCAACATATTTACCGAAAAGTGTAAGTACAAGGGCTTCCTGTGGTTTGATTATTTTGAAACCCGGAAAAGGAATCCAGCTTATGCAGATCCATACGATTCCGACTATCATCAGAATAAGAGATACTGCATCACCGTTTGCTGCGTTGCATATGGCGGAAATTATTGTCAGAGCTATGCTGAGAAGCATTCCTAAAATACTAAACGCCAGAGCTTTAAAGCCATTTGTTTTTTTAATATTTGTGTTTTCAATCATAATAAGAACCTCCCAATTCTTTTGTGATATCAAAATAATATCACTTTGTAATCGTAATGTCAATGTGTAATATACAAATTATGTTGAATTTTTCATAAGGATTGATTATACTGACAGAAGTTACCAATGCAAAAACTCACATTCAAAGGATTGATAAGGATACAGAAGAGGTGTAGTGGTGGAAAATATAAAAGATATGCTGAAGAACAACAAAGTTTCATCAAAAATAACAGCCGTGGTTGTTACACTTGTTGGAATTGTAATTGTTCTCCTTTTGGTGTATTTGGGTCTGACAAATGATATTGTTAAATGGAAAGGAAGACGAGGTGATGAAGCAGTTTATGTTCAGGATTGTACCTGCCGAGAGATTGAAAGTGAAGATTCTCCTATAGGCATAATTATTGAATATACTTTTACTGTAAGTGAATCCTTGAAAAGAGACACATATCTTTCCTTTTATACTGTTCATCAATATGTGTCGGTATATATTGATGGTGAGAAGGTTTATTGTCTGGAACCTTCCGGAGAAGAAGCCTTTATTAAAACGGTGGGCAGTAACTGGAATATGATTCCTCTTTATCGTGAGGATGCAGGAAAGGAGATTAAAATTGAAATTTCACCTGCATATGAAAGTTTCAAAAACAGAGATGTAGAGTTCTTAATTGGCTCGGGATTAAGTATTTATGTGAATCGTCTGATAAAGGATCTGCCACAGATGGTGGTGAGTTTTATTGCTGTTCTTGTAGGCTTTGTTTTTTTAATCATAGCAATCTTCACATGGGTAAGAACGCATCATAATGATGGCTTGGCGTCATTGGGATTGTTTTCCTTAATGCTTGGGATTTGGAGACTGACAGATACAAGATTTACCCCCTTTATTTTGGAACAAAAACCGATTCTGATTTATTATATTTCTGTTATTATGCTTATGCTGGGTATGATTAGTTTTATAAAAGTAATGGGTAACCGCTTTAATAAAACAGGTCATATGATTTTAAACTGGTATGGTATTGTGGCTTCAATAATGTGTCTGGGGCAGTTACTTCTTCAGATTTTGGGAATTAAGGATATTCGTGAAAGTCTGATAATAACACACGTTGTCATTGCTATTGGGATTACTCTTGTTATAGTAATTCTTATAGTTAACCGAATAAAAAATCGGGATGAAAGGGGGTTCTTGACAAAGGATAAACTGTTACTTCTGTGTGTAATGGGTGCTTTAGCAGATGTGGTTGCTTTTTATGTCAGAAAGTCTTCTTCGGGATTACTGTTTACAATAACAGCCTTACTGATAAACATTATTTTTTCGGGAGTAAGTACTATACTGAAGTATACGGCACAGGAAAAAGAACTGGCAGAAAAAGACAGGCTGTTGGCGGAAAATGAACACCGTCTGGCGGAAAATGAACATCAGCTGACTGAAAACAGAATTGCCACTATGATTAGTCAGATTCAGCCTCACTTTATTTATAATACACTGGGAACTATTGAACAGCTTTGTCTTGAAAAGCCTGATGTGGCATCAGAACTGGTTCATAATTTCAGCTTGTATCTCAGAGGAAATTTCGGAGAAGTAGATAATTCTGCACCCATACCTTTGAGCAAGGAAATTAACCATGTTAAATATTATGTGGCAATAGAGCAGGTGAGATTTCCGGATATGACCATAAAATTTCAATTGAATTCGGGAGAATTTCTTCTTCCGGCATTATCAATACAGCCATTGGTAGAAAATGCCATTAAGCACGGACTTATGGGACTGGAAAGTGGAGGTACAGTAGTTGTTTCGACCTATGAAACAGATGCTGATTACTGTGTCAGTGTTGAAGATGATGGTGTGGGATTTAATATAAATACTCTTTCAGAAGGTCCGAAGCATATTGGAATTCGGAATATCCGCGGACGTCTTGAAGCTATGTGTGGAGGAACCCTGACGGTGATTAGTGAGCCGGGAAAGGGTACCGTGGCAACAATTAAAATACCTAAGGAGGATGGACATGATTGCAATAACAGTAGATGATGAACGACCGATGTTAAAGACATTGACTACGGCAGTATCAGCTTCTCCTGATATTGCTTCGGTAGAAGAGTTTTCTACCTGTTCTGCAGCATTGGCATGGGTAAATGATAATCCTGTTGATATTGCTTTTCTGGATATCAGTATGCGTGGTATGGGAGGACTGGCTCTTGCGGAAAAAATTCTGGAGGTTCGCCCGGAATGTAAAATTATTTTTTGCACGGGATTTACCGAATATGCATTGGATGCTATAAAGCTTCATTGTACAGGGTATCTTGTAAAACCAATTACAGCAGAAGCGGTTCAAAAGGAAATTAATTACATAATCGGAGAAAAAACAAGGAAAAAGCTGCTGCGTGTTAACTGTTTTGGAAATTTCGAAGTGTATAATGGAGATAAAATACTGAATTTCAAACGTATAAAATCGAAAGAGTTGCTGGCAGTGCTGGTTGACCGCAATGGGGCAGGAATGACTTCTAAACAGATTTGTGCCCTGATGTGGCCGGAGAGTACCAATGACAACAAAAATATGAACTACTTACGTCAGCTTTTCTGTGATTTACGAAATGCCCTGGATGAAGTAGGGGCGGCAGAACTTCTCAGGCAGAACGGACACGTTCACAGTCTGGATACGGTTCGTATTGATTGTGATTATTTTAATTATCTAAAAACAGGCAAACCTGAGTTTCATGGTGAATATATGACTCAATACAGCTGGGCAGAAGAAACCTGTGCTATGTTGTGGGGAAAAACAAAATAGTTTAATAGGTTCTGTTAAGATATTCTTCCCTAAATTCTTCCTCCATCATCCGGATTTCTTTTTCAAATTCTCTTGCAGAAATCAAAGTACAACCCTGACCGAGAATGATTATCTGTTCCAGTCCGTCTGAAGTGGCAACGGTAATGTTATATTTTTTTCCGTGTTCGTGTGCAAATTTTTCGATATACTGGTCTGCAGTTTCAGCTTCTTTTGTAAATACAACGTGAATGTTATGATAGTCAGATATCTCTGTATCATGTCCCTGTACACGATATGCATCAAATACTACAATGGTATTAGTATGTTTTAAGGCCTGATAATTGCACAATCTGTCAAGCAGCATTCCTCTTGCAGCATCAAGATTAGTCTTTGCCATATCAGCAAGTTCCTCCCATGCAAATATTACATTGTAGCCGTCCACCAGCAGATATGAGTCAATCTTTTTCCGTGATTTGTCTTGGTAGAAGCTTTTGCTTAAACCGGAATAATCATTTTCAAGTACCTTATGACCGGAGGTGTGCTTCCATTTGCCACCGTTGTTATGGCTGTTGGAATAAGCAGTGCGGTTAATTATTGCATCAATTTCATCGGTGCCAAGGGATATATCAATTTCTGTTTCCGCATTATGATTTGAGCACTTGTCTTTGCCGATTACTAAATCATTTTCGTCATTGCCCTGATTTTTATCCTGATTATTACATGTAAGAACCGGTTCCAGATGCATGTATTTTTTTACTTCGTACCATGGAACAATAAAACCGGATCCATGGGAACAGAAAACAGAGTCACTGGAATTCAGGGTATCTTTTTCCGGATTGTATCCGGTTTTTTCTATTATTTTGTCAGCATCGCTGCATTCTCCGTAGCCATCGGGTTGGCAGCTGAGTTTCCCCTGTCCTCTGGTATAAGCTAAAATTTCGGTCTGGTAGTCATTTAGCATACGGACAGGTGCACGTCCTGTAAGAACAGATGGTTCGCCGGTGCTTTGGATAATGCAGCTTCCATTCATGCGTTCAAAATCTGTCATTGCACGACCGATACAGGACTGAGGCAGAGTAAGAGTATAGGTGTAAAATGGCTCTAAAAGTACTGATTCTGCCTGCATCAGTCCGTTTCTGACTGCTCTGTATGTAGCCTGGCGGAAGTCACCACCTTCTGTATGCTTTTTGTGGGCACGACCGGAAACCAACGTGATTTTTATATCTGTAAGGGGGGAGTTGGTTAGTACTCCGGTGTGATTTTTTTCCGCAAGATGGGTAAGGATTAGTCTCTGCCAGTTCTTGTCCAGTGAATCTTCACTGCAGTCTGTGGTAATTTCAGTTCCGCTTCCCGGTTCTGCGGGCTCTAAAATGAGATGAACCTCTGCATAGTGACGGAGTGGCTCAAAATGTCCTACGCCTTCCACTTTATTTCGTATTGTTTCTTTGTATACTATGTTGCCGCTTCCAAATTCCACTTCTGCACCGAAGCGTGTTGAAATAATATTTTTTAAAATCTCGATTTGAACCGGACCCATGACCTGAAGCTGGATTTCTCCCAGAATTTCATTCCATACTATTTGAAGCTCCGGGTTTTCTTCTTCCAGCTGTCTGAGTTTTGGCAGAAGAGTCAGCGGATCAGAGCCATCCATAAGCTTTAATTTATATACAAGTATAGGTTCAAGTAAAGGCAAAAGAGAACCGGCATCAAATCCATAACCGCTGCCGGGAGTAGAATTATTGATACCGGTTACTGCACATACGGTTCCTGCATCTGCTTCAGAAACGGATGTAAATTTCTCTCCTGAATATATTCTGATCTGATTGACCTTTTCGGAGTCAGCACTATTTCCAAGAAGCATTTTTGAAACCAGTTTTCCGCCGGTAACTTTTAAAAATGTCAGACGGTTGCCTTGTTCATCTCTTCCTATTTTGTACACCCTTGCACCAAATTCGTCAGGATAATCCGGAGAAAGGGTATATTCAGAAAGACCTTCAATAAACTGTTCTATACCTGTTAGTTTCAATGCTGAACCAAAAAAACATGGAAAAACTTTTCTGTTTTTAATCAGTAGAGGAAGTTTGGACTGATTTATAGAACCGGTTTCAATG
Organism: Lachnospiraceae bacterium; assembly: GCA_051877895.1. Taxonomy (GTDB): domain Bacteria; phylum Bacillota; class Clostridia; order Lachnospirales; family Lachnospiraceae; genus UBA3775. The sequence continues at coordinate 11,848 of JBJEJI010000068.1, forward strand.
TACTCCTCTAACAGTTCTTCATCACAAAGAGCAGTTTCTTCGCTATTGATATTAGAGAAATCAATGACAGAACCTGACAGACCATTTTTTAACTGTTCAAGTATTAGTTTTCTGTCTGCTCCGGGCATATCCATTTTGTTTACAAAAATAAAAACAGGAATATGGTAACGGGAGAGCAGTTTCCAAAGTGTTTTAGTATGTGCCTGAATTCCGTTTTGGGCACTTATTACCAGCACAGCATAGTCAAGAACGCTGAGAGTACGTTCAGTTTCTGCAGAAAAATCCACATGTCCCGGGGTGTCCATCAAGGTAAAAACCGTATTATTGACTGAGAACAGAGCCTGCTTTGAGAAGATGGTAATTCCTCTGGCACGTTCCATGGAATTATTGTCAAGAAATGAGTCACGGGTATCGACTCTTCCGGGGTGCCTGATTGCTCCGGTTTTATATAGAAGAGCTTCTGACATGGTAGTTTTTCCTGCGTCAACATGGGCAAGCATACCGAAAACGATTTTTTTCATGGAATTCCTCCGTTCTAAGTAGTTACAGACAATAATATCATGGAATTATAAAAGTGGCAAGAAGCGAGGATGACGGGAAATAAGGCTTTTTCATGTTTTGCCTTGACATATTATGTTTTAGAGGATAAAATTAAAGAAATATTGTGGATTATTATTACCAAACGATATAACCTATGTTGTATGGAGGGAAAAGATGGAACGCAAAAAGTTTGATTTCGGTCAGGTTGAAAATGAGAATTTATCCGGAGGAAATTCATCTAATATTTCTGATGATGATTTCTACGCGGACTTAAACAGCAGTTCGTCGGCAGAGAAAAGCTCCGATTCTGCAAGTGATGCTCAGCCTGAAGTAAAAGACGATTTCTGGGCCGGCTTTGAAGAGTCAAAAAGGGCTGCAGAAGAGGCTGCAAAGAAAGCAGCAGAAGAAGCGGCAAGACTTGCTGCGGAAGAAGCTGCCAAAGCAGAGGCAGAAAAAGCTGCTGAGGAAGAAGCTTTAAGAAAAGCAGCTGAAGAAGAGGCAAGAAGAATTGCTCTTGAAGAAGCAAGAAGAGCTGCAGAAGAAGCAAAGGCAGCTGCAGAAAAAGCTGCTGCAGAAGCTGAAGCAGCAAAGAAAGCCGAGGAAGAAACCAAACGTAGAATTGCTGAAGAAGCAGCGAAGAAGGCTGCAGAGGAAGAAGCAAGACGTGCTGCTGAAGAAGCTGCAAGAATTGCGGCAGAGGAAGAGGCAAAACGTGCTGCGGAGGAAGCTGCAAGACTTGCTGCAGAAGAAGCAGCGAAGAAGGCTGCAGAAGAGGAAGCAGCAAAGAAAGCAGCAGAAGAAGAGGCTAAACTGGCTGCAAAACGTGCGGCAGAGGAAGCAAAGGCAGTAGCGAAAGAAAAAGAGGCGGCTAAAAAGAGGAAGGCAGCTGAAGAAAAAGCTTTAAAGAAGGGCAAACCGGTTGCTAAGCCGGTTGAAAAAGTTTTTGAAGAAACTGAATCTGCAGATAAATCAACATTAAACACTAAAGCAGTGATTATCGCGGCAGTGATTTGTGTTGTTGTGATTGCAATTTCGTTCTTTGGTTCAAAGATTATTTTTGGTGGAGGAAGTTCTTCAAAATCCGGTTCGGATCAGGTGAATAGTGTTGGAGAACAGTTGACAAGTGCTTTACAGTCTGCAAATGTAGGAATCGATTTTAGTATTTCAGGTGCAAGACTCAGTATTGCAAACGAAAATGATTACGTTATCTACTTCAAAGATAAATACACTTTGTACAAGGCAACAGGAACATATAAGAGAAATGGTCTTAGTAACAGCGAAAAACTTTCAGAAGCAAAGAAAGCAAATGTTAATGTAAATAATGCAGAAGTTGTTGGTGAAAACATTACTTCTTACTTTGTAAACACCAAGGATCTTGCAAATAAAACAGTTTCCTTGAGCGTAAAAGTAACTGACAGTGATGCACAGGAGTACACCTACTATAAAGACATTAATGTTAACGTTGCTTCCAGTACTGCAACAGTTATTGAGGATGAAGTCGGAACAGATGGCGATGCAGATGCTCAATAATTTTGAATCGAATTTATAAATTATACATTGATAATAAAAAAGCCGGGTTATTCCGGCTTTTTATTGTGTAGGAAACTTCATATCTTTTACCACAGCGGAGAGGCGGCAGGACAATGGGCATTCTTTAATAAGCACCGTATTTCAGTAAAACAGCCACACTGTGTACAAAGACCGTTACTTTGGAATTTACAGTCATTGCAGGTGCTGAGTCTTCTTTCATATTCGTCCCTGTCAGCTCTGTCTTTTTCTTTGATAATTGAAGTGTAATGAGATAAATCCTCTTTGAACTGTTCATGTGTATAGCTGATTTTTTTAGGACACACGGGACAGTCATCTTTTATAGTATTATTTTTGCTCATAATTTTATTTTTTAAAAGTAATTTCCAGACTGAGAACACTAATGGCAGGAATTGTCAGTGTAATGATTCCGCCTACATGTTTGTAGTCTATAAATTCTGTATCAAATACATTTTCAGGTTCTTCAAAGGTGTTTAATGCATTCATATTTCCGGAAAGGATTCGTCCGGAAACTCCGGTTACATTTCTGGAAGTGTCTATTGTAAGTGAAGCACCTTCTGTAAGAGAAGCGTTGGAAATAGTGATAGTAAGTACATCTTCATTTTCTGAAGCACTGACGGAAAGCTGAGGAATTGTAATGTTTTCCTCTGTAATCCGGGTGTCTTCGGTTTCAGTTTCTATTAACATTCCTTCCTGATGATTTTTGAACATTTTAAAAACATAATAGGTAGGAGTTTTGATGGTCTTGGATCCCTCGGTCAGCAGCAGCGACTGCAATACATTAACCGTTTGAGCAATGTTAGCCATAACAACCCGTTTGCAGTTGTTGTTAAACAGGTTAAGGTTAATAGCTGCAATTATTGCATCACGCATGGTGTTTTGCTGATAAAGGAAGCCGGGATTGGTGCCCGGCTCCGTATCGTACCAGGTTCCCCATTCATCAACGATGAGCCCTATTGTATTATCAGGATCATATTCGTTCATAATTTCGGTATGTTTGTTTAAAAGTTCTTCCATATAGAGAGTGGCTTTAATAGTTTTATAATATTCTTCTGCGTCAAATTCGGTTGAAGAACCTTTATGTGACCAGTCTCCTGTAGGAAGAGTGTAATAGTGGAGACTAATTGCGTTTGTATTCCATTTATTCAAACGGCTCATTAAAACTTTTGTCCAGTTGTAATCATTAGCATTAGGTCCGCATGCAACTTTATATAGCTTATTTTCACCATAATTTTTACAGAATGTCTGATAATGCTTGTACAAATCAGAATAGTATTCAGGACTCATGGAACCACCGCAACCCCAGCTTTCGTTTCCGATACCGAGATATTTCAGTTTCCACGGCTCTTCACGGCCATTTTGCCTTCGAAGGTCTGCCATGGGCGAAACACCGGAAAAAGTCATGTATTCAATCCACTGGGAAAGCTCCTGCACAGTGCCGCTTCCCAGATTTCCGGCTATGTAAGGTTCGCATTCCAGAATTTCGCACAGATTCATAAATTCATGAGTTCCGAAGGAGTTATCTTCAGTAATACCTCCCCAGTTGGTATTAATCATTTTAACACGATTTTCTACAGGACCTATGCCATCTTTCCAATGATATTCATCTGCGAAACATCCTCCCGGCCAGCGAAGAACGGGAATACCGATTTCTTTAAGAGCATTTACCACATCAAGACGATAACCGTTTATATTAGGAATATCAGAATCTTTACCTACATAAATACCACCGTATATACATCTTCCAAGATGCTCGGAAAAATGACCATATATTTCTTTGTTGATTTTGTTTCCGGTATTCCCCGGCTTTACCTTTAAAATATAGTCCTTCATATAAAACCCCTTTTTAAGAATATACTTCTATTGATAAAAAATATAGCATATCGGTTTATTGATTTCAATACTCCTATATGTTAAAATGTTCGAAAAAAGGAGGTATCTTATGTCTAAAGTATATATTTTTTTTGCTGATGGTTTTGAAGAAATAGAAGCACTGGCAGTAGTGGATGTGCTTCGCCGCGGAGGAGTGGAAACGGTAATGGTTTCTATAACAGGTAATTCAATGGTTACAAGCTCCCACCATGTATCTGTAAAATGTGATGCCCTGTTTGAGGAAGAGGATTTTTCTGATGGAGATATGCTTGTACTTCCGGGTGGAATGCCGGGAACAAAATCACTTCAGGCTCATGCCGGATTAAAGGATCTGATTTTACGTTATGCGGCAGAAGGTAAAAAACTTGCAGCTATCTGTGCAGCACCAAGTGTTCTTGGAATCAATGGTCTGTTAAAAGGTAAAAAAGCAATATGTTTCCCGGGTTTTGAAGACATGCTTTTGGAAGCAGAAGTTCAGAAAGATAAAAAGGTGGTAACAGACGGAAATATTACCACTGCTAAGGGTATGGGCGTTGCAACAGAATTTGGGCTTGAACTGCTGAAAAAACTTGAAGGAGAGGATATGGCTCATAAGGTAGCCGGAGCTATACAGTATTTATAGGCGGTTTAACAGTTTTTCTGAGGCTTATCAGCATGAATGCGTTACATACAAGGAGTATTATGCTTGACAGGTCACTTAATAAAAACAGGGAAGAAATATTCCGGTATGTGCCAACAGTACACATAATAGCATACAAATAAGGATAGCTTTTTATCAGTAGTCTGTTATTAAACCATTTGCATGCCATTTCTCCAAAATGAGCCCAACCGATTAAAGTGGCAAAAGCGAAAATGATAACAGAGAGATTCAGGCATAGTTCACCTGTTTTGCCAAGCATTCCAAAAGAGCATACAATGTAATCTTCGGGTGAGGCTGTATTAAAGGCATCAGGTGCTGAAAGCATACAACATACGATGGCGATTCCGGTGATTCCGCATAGAACCACAGTGTCCCAGAAAGTAGCACTCATAGTGATAAGCCCTTGGGTTTCAGATGAATTGTCTGTTTCCGTGGCGGGAATTGCAGCAGTACCCAGGCCGGCTTCATTGGTGAAGATTCCTCTGGATATACCATGACGCAGGGCGGAGCCTGCTGCGTAAGAGCCTGATCCCACCAGACATTTTGTTGGGGAAAATGCACTTGTAATTATTAGTTTTACAGCCTGTGGCACTTGTTCTATGTTTTTAATCAGAATCAAGACGATACCTGTTAAAAACAGGCTTGCCATAACAGGAACAAGTTTCAGACAGATTCTGTGCACCAGATTGCTTTCTCCCGACAGTGTGAGAAGAACAAGAAGCGACAGAATTATTCCGCAGACAATACATGGTGTACCGGAAGAAAAAGATACAGCATCAGATATGGCCCTTGACTGTATTGTTGCACTGGTAAAAAAAGAGCAGATGATAATGCCCGTTGCATATATTATTCCTAAATTCCTGCGTTTAAGTACTCTATCCAGTACATCCATGGGACCGCCAATTATTCCCGGTTTTTTATATTCGGTACAGATAAAGGCTTCTGCGTAGCTTGCGGCCATTCCAAGGATTCCGGTTATCCAGCACCAGAATACGGCTCCGGGACCTCCCAGAGCTACTGCCAGGGACAGACCTATTATATTCCCTGTTCCCAGTGTGGCTGCCAGTGTGGTTGTAAGACTGGAAAGAGAAGAAATTGATTTCGAGCCGTTTTTTTCAGTGCTTAAACTTAAACGTATTCCTTTCCATATTTTTCTCTGGATACCTCTCGTTTGTAATGTAAAACACAGAAAAAGAGAAAGTAAAAGAACAGGAGCGGGACAGCTCCATATAAAATCAGACAGTCTTTTTATCATGGCTGGATTTTAATTAGCCTTTTTTGTTAAATCATACGCTAAAGTTATAAATAAATGACGTAAGATTTTACAATGTGCTAAAAAAAGTTGCAATTGACCTGTAGTATGGTGTAGAATAAACCATAATAAGCTGTGAAGCGGTTTTGGGATTAACGGCAGGGGATAAAGATTAAAAAATCCGCGCAACGTGATTCCATTGTATATGAAATTGAAATTCCGTTAAATGGAATAGATTAGTTTGAACAGATTGATTGGGGTGAATGAAAATGGATGCAAAAGCAAAAAAATTCGATCCTGAAAGAATAGCCGAGCTTGAAAAACAGCTTGCGCTGGAAAAAGAAAAGTACAACTTTATAAAGGATTTGATAAATTGCGGTCTTTGGGAATATGACATTAAAGAGAAAAAGCTGATTCAGAGTAAAGGTCTGGAGGGTTTAGTCGGTGGTGAAATACCGAATTACCGTGAAACAATCAAAAACAGTAATTCTATTTATTCCCAGGACATTCCTGTTTTCGATAAATATGTTGACAGTATGGATAACGGTGATGAGACCTTCTCCTACGAAATGCGTATGATAACCGAGGCAGATCAGTTCGCGTGGGTACGCTTTGAAGGATATACCGTAAAAGATGCCCAGGGTAATCCTGTTAAGGTAATTGGTCGTACTCTTGATATTGATAAAGAAAAGAATGCCGAGTCCGTTGTGATAAAGAAAGCGGAATCTGACAATATTACAGGACTCCTCACAGGAGAAGCATTCCTGTCCAAAATGAGTAATTCTCTGGCAAAAAGCGGGGAAAAAGTTCGTCATGCTCTTTTAGTAATTGACATTAATAATTTCGGAGCAATCAATAAAGCGTGGGGTGAATCTTACGGAGAATATGTACTTGAAGTCTTCGGTGCAGGACTTGCGTCCCTGTTCAAAGAGGGCGATGCGGTTGCCCGTATTCAGGGCGATGCTTTTGGAGTGTTTAAGAGGGGTATACATACTGCAAAAGACGTTGTAGAACTCTCAAAAAATATTGTTGACATGGCAGAGCATCTTACCTTTAAGCGTGAGCATGAATTAAAAATCAGTATTGGTGTATCTATTTTCCCAAATGACGGTAAAGATTATTCTACTCTTTATAAGAAGGCTTCTATTGCATTACAGGCTGCAAAAAATTCACCGGATAAAGTGTGTGAGTTTTATGCTACCAGCCTTGCCAACAAACCTCATGTTGTAAAGCAGACAGAAACTCAGCAGCAGACAACTCAGGCACGTCAGATTATTCACGAACAGAAACAGGCACAGTATGGCAAGGTTGAAAAATATTTTGTTGACCGTGTAATGGAAATGCTGGCAAGTGATGAAACTGATCCTGCAGAAATCAATACTGTTCTTGCAGAACTTGGAAAGTACTACAGATTTGTCCGTGTTTATACATATAATTATGACAAACGCGGTAATGTTTGCTCTGTTAAATATTACTGGAACGGAAAAACGATTCCATATATGCGTGTATATGAAAGAATTGTTGATGCACAGTGGGAAAGTATTTATGCGAGATTTTCCAACGATTCATTATTTATTTGTGAAAATTCATCCAGACTGGATTTTGAAATTCCGGGAGAACTTACCGGTGTGTTTATGCCGGCTTCCCTTATGCAGTATAAAATTAATGAGGATGCCAATTCTGTAACCTGTATCAGCTTTGAGAGACCTCTTTCCCAGGGTTATACAAAAGAAGAACAGGAATTCCTTATTAACATTTCCAAGCTTCTTGGTATTTACATGGATCGTATCAGAAACAAGGAAATGCTCAGTGAAGAAATTGAATATTCCAGAGACGTAATGGTTAATCAGCAGGTTACCAATTACGGTGTTTATAAAGACAGCTATAAGCTTGTTTTCCTTGGTGATGCAGAAGGCAGACAATATATTGCCGAAGAAGATAATTTGCTTTGCTATAAGACGGTAATGGGTCGTAAAACACCATGTAAGAATTGTCCGCTTACAGGAATTCGCCAGGGCAAAGAACGCTGTGCAATGGAAAACTATTTTGAAAAGAATCAGAAATGGTTTACCTCTACAGCAACCCAGGTTAAGCATGGCGGGAAAGAATATGATTTTATCTGCTGGACAGATGTTACAGCTTTTGTTGACAGAATGAAGTCCAAGGATATTCTTACGGGACAGATGACAGTAGACAAATTTGAAAAGACGGTTGAAGCAAAGATTTCAATGCTGAGAAAACCTCAGAACATATTTGTATATTTCAATATTCCGGATTTCAGTGAGATTAACGATCTCTGGGGCTATTCTGTATGTGATGAAGTGCTGATTCTTTTTGCCGCTGCAATTAAAGAGGAACTTAAAGCAGAAGAATATCTGGCAAGAGTAACAGGTTCCACCTTTGTAATGTTTATCGATTATGATGATAAAGACAGATTGGCTGCCAGGGTTGAGATGATGTTCCAGCAGGCAATTCGTGCGGTACACAGAATGTATCCGGATGTTAAGCTGACTGTATGGTCCGGTCTTTACAGAATGAGCGGACATGGAACTCCTATACCTGAAATGATTGAATATGCTAATACTGCACGAAAGAGCATTGCTGCCAGAGCAGAGCACAACGAAATTGACATTGCATTTTACTCTGATGTTATTAACAAAGGAGCAACTTTTGAAAGCTTTGTTCGTACAAATATGCAATCGGCCCTTGAAAATCATGAATTCCGTGTATTCTTCCAGCCTAAGCGTAATGATGAAGGTGAAATCATTATGGCGGATGCAGTTGTACGCTGGGTAACAAAAGAAGGTCAGGTGATTGAACGTGAGTCCTTCAGGGAAATCATGGAGGAAGATGGTTTTATCAGAACTCTTGATGCTTACATCCATGAGGAAACATTCAAACTTCTTTATGAATGGATAGAGCGTCAGATTACACCTCCGGTTATTTCATTGGCATGTTCATGGCAGTACATGTTTAGTCCGGAGTTTATGAACAGAACAAAACAGATACTTGAAAAGTATCCTGTTCCTACATCCCTTGTTGAGTTTGTCATTCCTGAGGGTGTTAATGAAGGTAATTTCTACAGAGTAGTATCTATTCTGCAGGAACTTCAGACAATGGGATTTGTAATTTCGCTGGATTCCTATATGACCAAATTTGCACTTAACAGTATGAAGGACAGATTCCCTGTTAAGATGCTTGAAGAAAATCCGGGCATAAATAAACTGGATGATATTCAGGTTGAAGTTAAAGATAACAAGCCGTTAAACGCTGACGATTTTGCAACCGAACTTCATAAGAAATAATTCATACCGGTTTCGGAGGATAAAATGCTGAAAAGTATAATATGGGCTGACAAGCCTCCTGTAAGGGAGGCTTTGATGCCCAATTTTTTTATTGATTTAAATTTGGACAAAATCGTGTATAAGATTAATAGTCTGAGAAAATATTATGATATAAAAAAGTTGTTTTATATGCTGTCTGACAGCAGGGAAACAATGGAGATGCGCAGAAGAATATATGCGGATATCAAAAAGCCGGAAGTGTTTGATGCCTTCTGCCGGTTTTCGGACAGAATGAAAGAAGCAAGAGATTATCTTGCTGGTTCTGATGAAATAGATTTCATGCCACAGAAATCTGTTCTTTTTGTTACTGCGGCGGAACGTTATGATCAGGCAATAAAGCTTCTTGAAAATATAAATTCGGCTGAATCACCGGAAATATGTTTTGCAGTCAGTGAAACACAAAAATATGTAAATACAGATGAGTATCGATTATTTGCAGAACAGACGGAAAAATTGTATTCGGAAACCGAAAGCTTTTTTTATCGACTGACCTTGAACAGGGACACATTTACAGTTCGCTGCCAACAGTCTGAAAATAATTATTTTGACAAAATAAAAAGGGCCTTTCCTGATGCAGTGGATACAGGGTTTGAATCACCGTTTAAAAGTCGCAGTACACTAAGTCATATAGAAACAGAGAGTTATGCGGCAATTGCAAAAGCTCATCCGGACTGTATAAAAAACTGCGAAAGCTTTATGAATACCTATAAGAATTCATTTTTGCAGGAATTTTTTGATTTGGAATTTGAATTACAGTTGTATCTTTCCTTTTTATTGTTTGAAAGATACATGGAGGATAACGGCTTTCATTTTACATCACCTGTAACAGCTAAATGCTTTGATGTAAACGGAGTATATGATGCGGCACTGGCACTTACTTTGTTTAACCATGAGCGTCCTGTTATTGACAATGATGTTTTCATGAGGGAAGAAGAGCATTTTCTGATTGTGACCGGACCTAATCAAGGCGGCAAAACCACCTTTGCCAGAAGCATGGGACAGCTTGTTTATTTTTCTTTGATGGGTCTTAGTGTGCCTGCCATGAAAGCCGCGGTGCCTTATTTCGACGGAATACTGACTCACTTTTCTGTGGAAGAAAGCACAGAGACCGGACAGGGAAAGCTTAAGGAAGAACTGACACGTCTGGCACCTATGATGAGGGGGGATGATAAAAACTGTTTTATCATACTAAATGAGTTATTTACAACCGCGGCAACATACGATGCATCGGTGATGGGAAGACGGGTAATCCGTCATTTTACTGAAAATGGCTGCACCGGAATATACGTAACCCACATTAAAGAATTGTCAGAAGGAGAAGGCGTTGTAAGTCTGGTGGCAGTTTGTGATGAAAATGATTATCATAAACGTTTGTATAAAATGATACGCAGACCTGCAGACGGCATTGGATATGCAGGAACTTTGGTTGAAAAATATGGTCTTACATATGACATGCTGATTGAAAACTTTAAAGAGAAACAACTCTTGTGCCCGGAAAAGGAGGCTGATAACCATTAAAATGAATCTATTATATCCGGATAGGGATACACCCGGTTCATATATTTATCCGGATTCTCCAATGATAATTAAAGATTTTAACTTTCAGCTTATTTTTGATTTGGCATCCCGTTCTTTTTCGGAAAACGGAAGAGGATTTGCTTCAGCTTCCGAAGCAAAAGATACCTATATAAAAGAAGCCATGCGTAAGGTTATGATGACTCCTGTTACAGACAGACAGGAACTTTTGTACAGACAGGAAATGGTTAAAGCGGCAGTTAAAAATGAAAAACTGTATGAAGGGTTGTATGCTATAGCTGTCAGGGCAGAAAAAACCGTAAGTGAACATTTCGCAGGAGCAGACAAACTGTCAAAAGGCGGTATTTCCACTGTAGAGAAACTTAAGTATCTGAGAAAGCTCACTGAATATCTGGATGAAATAAAAATTCTGTTGGATGCAACTGAAAATGAACCTGCCATAGAAAAGGCTTTTTCTGAGTTTAAACAGGAATATACCGCTGATTTTCAAGAAGTAACAAATGAAATTCTGGATGATCTTGAGTTTATAACATCAGGAGGAAAACTGGTGTTAACCACAGGTCATCTTGACGGCTTAAAGGCTGAAAGATACTTTATTGAACATATGGAGGTTACAGAGTTTAAGGTGAGGAAAAAGCCTAAAACCGGAGCACTGGCTAAGGTAAAGGCAATTACTGATTCCATAATTAATCCTGATATTAAGGAATTGAAATCAGAAACACTGGTGGCCGATGCAGCTCTTCTTCAAAACGCAGCCTGTGATTATATACTTTCTTTCTATGAGGAATTCATGAAAACAACAGGTATTGCATTAAAAAATCTGAAGCTTTCATCCGCATTTTATCTGGGAACTATAAGGCTGTATAATCAGTTCAAACGCTTTGATGTGCCGTTATGTTTTCCGGAGGTTTGTGAAAGGAAGGATATATATTTTGAAGATTTATGCGAAACCTGTTTGTGTATATATCAGAGAAAGCGTCCGGTAGGAAACAGTGTGTGTGGTGACGGAAAGCAGATTATTCTGGTTACGGGTGCAAATCAGGGAGGAAAATCTACATTCCTCAGAAGTATAGGCATTGCTCAGGTTTTCATGCAGGCGGGAATGTTTGTAACCGCAGAAAGTTTTAAAAGTGGTTTATATCAAAATATATTTACCCATTTTACCAGACGTGAGGATTCCACTATGAATAGTGGAAGACTGGATGAAGAACTTAAAAGAATGTCTCAGATTATAACGAAGCTGACACCGGATTCCATGATGCTTTTAAATGAGTCTTTTGCAACAACAACTGAAAAAGAAGGTTCCGTGATTGCGGAGGAACTTACTGAAGCGGTTTTAAAAACAGAAGTCAGAATGTTCTGTGTTACACATCTTCTGGAATATGCACATAGTTGTTATGATAAAAAACATAACAGTGTTCTTTTCCTGTCGGCAGAAAGAAGACCGGATGGAACAAGAAGCTATAAAATGGTGGAAACTCCGCCGTCAGATACCAGCTATGGACTTGACTTATATGATGCCCTTATTCGTTAAAATCAGTTAAAAACTGGCAAAATAATATAAATAATACCGGACATAATATTACTACCGAAGGAAATTAACGGACATTAAGTCAGCTAAATAATTCGGATATATATTGGAGGTAGAAAGTTATGTCTAGTTCAAAAACAAGCGTGCCACAGGCTAAGGACGCTATGAATCGTTTTAAGATGGAAGTTGCATCTTCTCTTGGAGTGCCTTTAAAGAATGGTTACAATGGTGACCTTACAGCTGCTCAGAGCGGAAGCATCGGTGGCGAAATGGTAAGACAGATGATCAAGAGACAGGAAGAATCCATGTCTGCAAAATAGTTTTAAAAGCTATTTTTAGAAAAAAGTAAGAAAATAAGCGGTATATCTTCGGGTATACCGTTTATTTTTTGTAATTTCCCCATTTTTATAAGAAAATTCACTAGATTTCTTTAAAGTTATATGTTATAATCTCATTCTGTCGAGCCATATACTGTGGTTGTATATGTAAGGCAGACTATAAGTGTTTTGTAACGGGCATGAGCCTGAACAATAAATATTAAACCACATTAACAGCATATCACTGTTAAAGGTATTAGGAGGAATAACCAATGAACTTTAATGTTGAAAGATTAGAAAAAAACATGGCGAAAATTACAATTGAATGTTCTGCTGAAGATTTTGAGGCAGCAATTGTAAAGGCATACCAGAAGAATAAGAATAAGATGAATGTTCCGGGATTCCGTAAAGGAAAAGCTCCTTTGGGCATGATTGAAAAAATGTATGGTCCTGAAGTTTTCTATGAGGATGCAGCAAATGCCATCATCCCTGATGCTTACTCAGAAGCAGCTGACAAATGTGAACTTGATATTGTAAGCAGACCGGACATTGAAGTTACACAGATTAAGAAAGGTGATGCTTTTGTTTTTGTTGCAACAGTTGCAGTAAAACCTGAAGTTACACTTGGACAGTACAAGGGAGTTGAGGTTACCAAGACCGATATTACAGTTACTGATGAAGAAGTTGATGCTGAAGTAAACAGAGCTCTTGAGCAGAATGCAAAGACAGTTGAAGTTACAGACCGTGCAGTTGAAAATGGTGATGAAACTGTTATTGACTTTGAAGGATTTGTTGACGGTGTGGCATTTGACGGTGGTAAAGGAACAGACTATCCTCTTACAATTGGTTCCGGTGCTTTTATTCCTGGATTTGAAGAGCAGATTGTTGGCAAGAATATTGGTGAAGAGTTTGACGTAAACGTCACTTTCCCTGAAGAATATCATGCAGATGAACTTGCAGGTAAGCCTGCTGTATTCCGTTGTACAGTTAAGTCTATTAAAGTAAAGGTAGTTGAAGAGGCAAATGATGAGTTTGCTTCTGAAGTTTCTGAATTTGATACACTTGCTGAGTACAAAGAAGATTTAAAGAAGACTCTTACAGAGAATAAAGAAAAACAGGCTAAGTCAAAAAAAGAAGATGAAGCTGTTGCAAAGGCAGCAGAAAATGCTGAAATTGATATCCCACAGCCAATGATTGATTCTACAAAAGAGCAGATGGCAGAGGAGTTCTCTTACAGACTTCAGTCTCAGGGACTTTCACTTGAACAGTACTTCCAGTTCACAGGGCTTGATTCTCAGAAGTTCCTGGAAACTCTTGAACCACAGGCAATCAGCAGAATCCGTACAAGACTTACGCTTGAAGCAGTTGTTAAGGCAGAAGGAATCGAAGCAAGTGAAGATGAATATGAAGAAGAAATCGCATCCATGGCAAAGCAGTATAACATGGAAGTTGAGAAAGTTAAGGAAGTTCTTGGTTCACAGGCTGACAGTCTTAAAGCAGATATCTGTGTAAGAAAAGCAGCAGAACTTATTGCAGATGCTGCAGTAGAAGTTGAACCTGCAAAAACAGAAGAAAACTAAGAAATTGGTAAATAAGAATTGATTATAATAAGATTAGAGCAACCGCTCTAATCTTATTTGTCATAGCAAAGAGATTATTGGAGGCTTATTATGAGTTTGGTACCTTATGTAATTGAGCAGACAAGCAGGGGTGAACGTTCCTACGACATTTACTCCAGATTATTAAAAGATAGAATTATTTTTTTGGATGGTGAAGTCAATGATGCCAGTGCAAGCGTTATTGTTGCACAGCTTCTTTTCCTTGAATCAGAGGATCCGCAGAAGGACATCAGCTTTTATATTAACAGTCCGGGAGGATCTGTGACTGCGGGAATGGCTATTTACGATACAATGCGCTACATTAAATGTGATGTTTCTACAATTTGTGTAGGCATGGCTGCGAGTATGGGAGCTTTCCTTCTTGCCGGAGGAACAAAAGGCAAGAGAATGGCACTTCCAAATGCAGAGGTAATGATTCATCAGCCATCAGGTGGTGCACAGGGACAGGCTACAGAAATTGAAATTTCTGCCAAGCATATTTTAAAAACAAAAGAAAAGCTGAACAGAATTCTTTCAGAAAATACAGGAAAGCCGTATGAACAGGTATGTAATGATACTGAGCGCGATAACTGGCTTGATGCTGAGAGCGCTAAAGAATATGGCTTAATCGATGAAGTTATTGTAAGCAGATAAATTGTCTTTTAAAGGAGAATAACATTGGCAAAAAATAATAATTCCAAAGGAGAGTGCTGTTCTTTTTGCGGAAAACCCAAGAATATGGTTGATAAACTTATCAAAGGTCCTGATGGCATTTATATCTGTGATGAATGCGTAGATTTATGCAATAACATTTTGGAAGAGCAGTCCGGACGCTTTGATGATGAAGATTTTGAAGACGGTGTACCTGAAGATATTCATCTTGTAAAGCCAAAGGAAATGAAAGAGTTTCTTGATCAGTATGTTGTCGGTCAGGATGAGGCAAAAAAAGCACTTAGTGTTGCTGTGTACAATCATTATAAAAGAGTGGTTGCCGGTGACGTGCTGGATGTTGAACTTCAGAAGAGCAATGTTCTTTTGATAGGTCCTACCGGTTCAGGTAAAACATATCTGGCTCAGACACTTGCCAAGATAATAAATGTTCCGTTCGCAATTGCGGATGCCACCACACTTACTGAAGCAGGTTATGTCGGTGAAGACGTTGAAAATATTCTTTTGAAACTTATTCAGGCAGCAGATTACGACATTAAAAGAGCAGAACATGGAATTGTCTATATTGATGAAATCGATAAGATTACCAGAAAAAGTGAAAATGTTTCAATTACCAGGGATGTTTCCGGTGAAGGTGTTCAGCAGAGTCTTTTAAAGATTCTTGAAGGTACGGAAGCAAGTGTTCCGCCACAGGGTGGTAGAAAACATCCGCAGGCAGAAATGTACCATATAGATACAACCAACATCTTGTTTATATGTGGTGGTGCCTTTGACGGATTGGAAAAAATTGTTGAAGGCAGAATCGGTCAGAAGGGTATCGGATTTAATTCTGAACTCAGACTTAAAGATGATAAAACCATCGGTGATTTGTTCCGAAAGACACTTCCTCAGGATCTGGTGAAATTTGGTCTTATTCCTGAATTTGTAGGACGTATTCCGGTTACTGTAGCTCTTGACAAATTGACAAGAGAGGATTTGGTCAGAATATTGAAGGAGCCTAAGAATGCGTTAGTAAAACAGTATGCTGCACTTGTTGGTCTGGATGGCGTAGAGCTTGAGTTCACAGATGAAGCACTTGATGAAATTGCTAAGCTGTCAGAAGAAAGAAACACCGGTGCAAGAGGACTTCGTTCCATTGTTGAAGGAATCATGATGGATATCATGTACGAAATTCCTTCAGATGAAACCGCTGTAAGATGCATTGTTACTGCTGATGCGGCAAAGGGTCTGGCTAAGCCGGATTTGATTAGAGACAGTTCTGTTAAATAAAAAAACGGATGCCGGAATAAATTGCCGGCTGCCAGGCGAGAATGTAAGAAATAATAAAATTGGTTACAAGTCCGTAAATGGAGGAATTCATGAATATTAATAAGGCTGAACTTGAAACAGTATGTGGAGTAACCAGTAAGCTGCCCTGCAATACTCAGCCGGAATTCGCTTTTGCCGGCAAATCCAATGTGGGAAAGTCTTCTCTGATAAATGCTTTGGTTAATCGCAAGGCACTTGCAAGGACTTCATCACAGCCGGGTAAAACACAGACGATTAATTTCTATCATTTAAATGACAGTTTTTATTTTGTGGACCTTCCCGGTTATGGTTATGCAAAGGTCTCCATGGAATTGAAGGCAAAATGGGGAAAGATGATTGAAAAATATCTGAGAACCTCTGCTGTACTTAAAACAGTGTTCCTTCTTATTGACATCAGACATGAACCTTCGGAAAACGACCGTAATATGTATGAGTGGATTGTCTATAACGGATTTAAACCGGTTATTATTGCAACAAAACTGGATAAAATAAACAGAAGCCAAAAGGATAAGCAGTTAAAACTGATTAGACAGGGATTGGGACTTAAGGATGGAACCATAGTTATTCCGTTCTCATCTCAGACCAAACAGGGTCTGGAAGAAATCTGGGCATTGATGGAAGGTTTGCTTGATTGAAAAGTGGTGGAAGATATGAGGAAAATTGTTCTTGATGGTAACTTTATGAAAACTAGGGAAGAGATGCATGACTATCTTAAAAAGGAGTTTGATCTTCCGTATTATTATGCCAGAAATCTGGATTCTCTTTATCAGATTCTTTTGAAAGAAGATGATCCTGTTTCTATCGAAATGCATAACAAAGACAGCATTGCTCTTGGCTATGGAGATGCACTTGAACTTTTGTTAAAGGATCTTGCTTCTAAGAATCTGAATTATACTTTTGAATTAAAATGAAACCATAGAATAAAGAAACCATAAATGTTACATTGAGTAACACTTATGGTTCCTGTTTGTCCACACCTAATAAGGTATTCAAAACGTAGGCATATATGTCTGCGTTTTTTTCTTTCCATTTGTCGCAAATTGTTTCTGCTGATGCGGCAGTGGGTACAGACAACTTGAGTTCAATAATTGAACTGTCTCTTTCTTGAATTTTAAGCTCTACTATATATTCTCCCGGATTGGATTCGAAGTAATCGGATAGAGATGATACTTCTTCTCGGAGAGCGTATTTTTCTTCCGCCAGATAGATATCAATATCATCACGGATATCCTTGGAGATTTTTTTATAAAAGAAGGAGAGGGTTTCTCTGCCCTCAGGTGTAATGCGGTATAAAGTCTGGCTTCTTGTGGTTTCTGCAGAGATGAAATTATCATCTACAAGCTCGCTTAAAACCTGCTGGATGTTAAAATAATTTGTGTATTCCTTCTCAGTTACAAATTTGGTAAGCTGTGCATTTGTCATGGGAAAATCAACACGGTCAAGAATATATAAAATAATCAGCTTATAAAGCATTAATATTTCGGGTTGCATTTTCTGTTATAGTCCTTTCATTTTTCTTTTTGTTTCCTGAAAGTCTGCCCTGAATAATATGATTGGAATTCATATATTGATTAATTGAGTTCAGGACATTCTTTTTATCCGCAGTAAAAAGCGGCGCTGTAAGCAGCTTTTTTGGGGCATCTCCGGTAATACGGTAAATGACTGTATCTTCCGGAATGTACTCTATGCAGCGGCACAGGGTTTCAATATATACCTGTTTATCCATTATATGAAAACGTTCAGGAAAGTCAAGATATTCTTTTTCCATTACAGTGCCTTTTATAATATGAAGAAGTGACAGCTTAATACCATGAACATGAAGCTGACCTATATTATACACATTTTGGCAGATGTCATCAGGGGTTTCACACGGCAATCCTAATATCATGTGAACAATGACGGGAATATGGAGATTGTTAAGGTTATTCAGTGCATTAATAAAAACCGCATAGTCATATCCTCTATTAAAAGCCCGAGCTACATTGTCATTAGTGGTCTGCAGTCCCAATTCCACGTAAATATCTTTGTGATATGTTTCACGAAGTTGAACAAGAAGTTCCAACACGGAAGTATCAATGCAATCCGGTCTGGTGGCAATGCTTAAAGCAACTATATCGTTTTCTGACAGAGCTTCGGAAAAAATTTTTCTAAGATATTCTGTTGATGCATACGTGTTGGTAAATGATTGAAAATATGCAATAAACAGTTTTCCTGATTTTGAAGAAACAAGCTTCTTTGCCTGTGCAAGCTGGTTTTTTATGGACAACGTGTCATTTTCTTTATTTGGAGTAAAGTCACCGGAGCCTTTTTCGCTGCAAAAGGTGCAACCTCCATACCCTTTGCGTCCGTCGCGGTTAGGACAGGTCATTCCGCCATCTATTGCAAGACGATAAATTTTTTCTCCATAGGTTTTCTTGTAGTAGCTGTTTGCTGAATAAAAATGTTTTTCTTCCATAAATAAGATAATATCATTCTTTAATTAAGTGTTCAAGGATAATAATTGTTTTTATTAAGGAGCGTAATCTTTTTTCTATAAAGCAGGCTCTTACTACGAATTTTATATTGACGTATAAGGTAAAAACAGTTAAAATGAAAAAGACGCAGGAAATGCGGATTTATTTTTGAGGAGGATTTTACAATGGGAATTTTATCTAGATTTAAGGACATTATGGCTTCTAATATTAATGCTTTGCTGGACAAAGCTGAGGATCCTGAAAAAATGATTGATCAGTGCCTTCGTAATCTTACCAGTGATCTGGCAAAGGTAAAGCAGGAGACAGCTGCAGTTATGGCACAGGAAACAGCAGCAAAGAGAGAGCTTGATGAATGTCAGGAACAGATTAACAAAATGCAGAGCTATGCAATTAAAGCCGTTGAAGCAGGTAACGAAGATGATGCAAGAAGATTTCTTGCTGAAAAAGCAACTCTTTCTGCTAAACTGGTTTCCCTTCAGGATACATACACAGTAGCTGCCGATAACGCAAAGAAAATGCGTGAGATGCATGACAAACTCACATCCGATATTAAAGAAATTGAAATGCGTAAGGAAGCTATTAAGAGTAAGCTTGCAGTAGCAAAGGCTCAGGAAAGAGTTAATCAGATGACAAACAGTATTTCTGATTCCAATCGTTCCATTGCCAGCTTCGAAAAGTATGAAGAACTTGCAAATAAAAAGCTTGATCAGGCTAACGCAATGGCTCAGCTCAATGCATCAGAACCACAGGAAAGTCTTCGTGACCTTACTTCAAAGTACGCAGGCGGAGCAGATGTTGATGCAGAACTTGAAGCATTAAAGGCAAGCCTCGGTAAAACAACAAACTGATTAATTTTGAATCAATAATTAGGAGATGGGAAAGGCTCTGCTGTTTGGCAGAGCCTTTCTAAGTAGTAAAAATCCGGAGGAAAAAATATGTGGCTGGCTGACGGCTGGAAGGACTATGAGGTTCTGGATACAACCAATAAAGAAAAACTTGAACGGTGGGGAGATTATATACTTATTCGTCCAGACCCTCAGGTAATATGGAAAACACCTGCTAAAGATAAGAGATGGAAACAGCCGGATGCACATTATCACCGCAGCAGTAAAGGTGGCGGAGAATGGGAATTCTTTTCTCTTCCTGAAAAATGGAAAATCACATATGGCAGGCTGAATTTTTTTCTTCAGCCTTTTAGCTTTAAGCATACGGGACTTTTCCCGGAGCAGGCGGTTAACTGGGATTGGTTTGGAGAGAAAATAAGAAAAGCATTGATAAATAATCCGGACAGAAAAATCAAAGTTTTAAATTTATTTGCATATACCGGCGGAGCTACTATTGCCGCTGCGGCTGCAGGAGCAAGTGTTACCCACGTAGATGCAAGTAAAGGAATGGTGAACTGGGCAAAAGATAATGCTACAGCCAGCGGTCTTGAAAATGCTCCAATCAGATATCTGGTTGATGACTGTGTAAAATTTGTGGAGCGTGAAATACGTCGTGGAAATACCTATGATGCCGTTATTATGGATCCACCATCTTACGGAAGGGGACCAAAGGGAGAAATTTGGAAAATAGAGGATTCACTTCACGATTTTGTAAAACTGACATCTAAAATACTGTCTGATGATCCGATATTCTTCCTAATTAATTCCTATACTACAGGTCTTCAGCCTGCGGTACTTAAATATCTTATTGAAACAGAAATCAATTCAAAATATCCGGGAACTGTTACTGCCGATGAAATCGGGCTACCGGTAAGTTCAAACGGACTGGTACTTCCATGTGGAGCCAGCGGACGTTGGGAGTGTTAAATATTATAAAACGGAGCAATAAATGAAAAAAGATAAAAGTCAGTGTATCGACAGGGTGGAAGTGGCTGATGAAAAAAGGAACAGGGAACGGAGAACTAAGAACGATAAATTTCATAGAATTCTCAGATGGTGGCCTCTGCCTGTTTATATTATACTGGTGATTGTTTTAATTATCTTCATAAAAAGCGGGGATGAAGATGATTTATATAAAGCAAGTTATACGGATACTACAGATAAAATCATGGTAGGAGATACCTGTTATGTGCTTTTAAGCAAGGAAGAACAGGATAGTTATATAGGCTCTTTTGTTAGTGACAAACTTAATGCGATTCAGAAGGACAAGGTTGCAAGTATAAGATCTTATCTTTTGTATGTTTCGGTATTTTTTTCTGTGGAAGGAGATCCTGAAATGGATTATCTTATGGATGGAAAAAATACCATATATATAAAGGAAGAACTCCTTCAGGATGCAAAAAGTTATTATGCGGACAGTTCAAATATCGAAAAATACAAAATGACAGGAAAAAAGAAAGACCTTGACACCATGAATGAACTTTCGGATGAGCAGATGGAAATGCTTAATAATCTTTCCGGAGAAGAAGTTATTATTAAAGATCAGATGGTAACCGAAAATTATGAAACCAGACGAGAAATATTCGGGTTTTATGATAACGGAATAATGTATCAGGCTGTTATGGAACTGTTTATATATAATAATGAAATATATAAAACCACTATGATTATAGATGGAGATGATAATCAGGGGGTAACAGTAATCAGAGGAATAAAACTGCCGGAAGAGTATCAGAAAGAGTTTATGGATATATGGAACTAAAATGACTGGAAACAGTTGCTTTATAGTACGATTAAGATAATATGGCCTATGTGCAAAATGCACATAAAGTATATGAATAATAATGAAAAGTTTGTGAATTTTTGAATTCATCTTTTTTTAAAAAAAACTTGCATTTTATGTGCGAATGATATATAATTCTGGATGTTGTGACGTTGATAGCGTTGAGACGTGAGGTTGCCGTGCAAACGGGTTTTTACGTGGAGCGAATGTCAAGTTATAAAACTGGCGACAAGTCACTGTACCAGATAGAGTTCTGCCCGGGGGCAGATAAACCGTGCGTAACGTATGCACTATGGTATGGAGGCCAAGCAAGAGATTGCTTGGTTGTTTTTTACCGTAAAGTAGGAAACACACGGAGGAGTGTACAGTCACCGCTTGTTGTACTGCAAAAAGTGCGAAAAGGAGGCGGCTATTTTTATGGCAAGTAATGTAATGAGAATCACATTAAAGGCGTATGATCATCAGTTAATCGATGCATCTGCAGCTAAGATTGTGGAAACAGCAAAGAAAACTGGTTCTAAGGTGAGTGGACCTGTTCCATTGCCTACCAAGAAAGAGGTTGTTACAATCTTAAGAGCAACTCACAAGTACAAGGATTCACGTGAGCAGTTCGAGCAGAGAACACACAAGAGATTAATCGATATCATCGTTCCAAGTCAGAAGACAAAGGATGCTTTGACAAGACTTGAGATGCCAGCCGGTGTTTACATCGGTATCAAGATGATCACCAAATAAATCATCTTGTGAACATTTAGTATGACCCGTAAGGGTCCGCTGTAGATTTAACAGGAGGTAGTAACTATGAAGAAAGCTATTTTAGCTACAAAAGTCGGAATGACTCAGGTTTTCGATGAAAACGGTCTGTTTATTCCGGTAACAGTTCTTCAGGCAGGTCCTTGTGTTGTAACTCAGGTTAAGAACATGGAAAAGGATGGCTATGAGGCTGTTCAGGTAGGCTTTGGTGACATCAGGGAAGTACTGGTTAATAAGCCTAGAAAGGGTGTCTTTGCAAAGGCAGGAGTTGCTAACAAGAGATACCTTAAGGAGTTTAAGTTTGATAATGCTGCAGAATACACTGTAGGTCAGGAAATCAAAGCTGACATCTTTTCTGCAGGCGATAAGATTGATGTTTCCGGTGTGTCCAAGGGACATGGTTTCCAGGGCGCAATCAAGAGACACGGTCTTTCAAGAGGACCTATGGGACACGGTTCCAAGTACCACAGACATGCAGGTTCTAATGGTCCTGCAACAACACCTGGTCGTGTATTTAAAGGAAAACACATGCCGGGTCACATGGGCAGCGTAAACGTAACAATTCAGAACCTTGAAGTTGTCAGGGTTGATGTTGAAAACAACATGCTTTTAGTTAAGGGTGCCGTACCTGGTGCCAAGAAATCCTTAATCGTTGTTAAGGAAGCTGTTAAAAGCGCGAAGTAACGATTGGGAAAGGAGGACACAAAAATGGCAAACGTAAATGTTTATAATAAAGAAGGCGTGCAGACAGGTTCTATTGAACTTAACGATGCAGTTTTCGGAGTAGAAGTAAATACACATTTAATGCATTTGGCTGTTGTTTCCCAGCTTGCTAACAAGCGTCAGGGTACACAGAGTGCCAAGACTCGTTCCGAAGTGAGCGGTGGCGGAAGAAAGCCATGGCGTCAGAAAGGAACCGGCCATGCTAGACAGGGTTCAACACGTTCACCACAGTGGACAGGCGGCGGCGTTGTATTTGCACCAAAGCCAAGAGATTACTCTGTAAAAATGAACAAAAAAGAGAAGGCAGCTGCTATTAAGTCTGCATTAACAAGCAGAGTTGCAGAGTCCAAGATTTTCGTTATGGAGGATCTTGCATTTGATACAATCAAGACAAAGCAGGTTGTAAACCTTCTTAATAATTTAAATGTTGAAAAGGCACTTGTTGTAACAGTAGACGTTGAAGATAATGTAGTTCTTTCTGCAAGAAATCTTCAGGGTGTTCGTACAGTTCCTTCAAATGCAATTAACGTATATGACATTCTTAAGTATGACAATCTTGTTATTACTAAGGATGCAGTAGCAAAGATTCAGGAGGTATATGCGTAATGGCTGATATTAAATACTATGACGTAATTCTCTCTCCGATAGTTACTGAAAAGAGCATGAATTATATGGCTGAAAAGAAGTATTGCTTCTATGTTCACAAGGATGCAACAAAATCTCAGATTAAAGAAGCAGTTGAGAAGATGTTCACAGGAGCAAAGGTTAGCAATGTAAATACTTCAAATGTTTCCGGTAAGAAGCGCAGACGTGGTATGGCAGTTGGTTATACCAATGACAGAAAGAAAGCTGTTGTTCAGCTTACCGAGGATAGTGCCGATATTGAGATTTTCTCCGGCCTGTAAAAAGAACTTTGAGGTATTAAACGAAAGGAGTTAGAAAAATGGGAATTAAAAAATACAACCCATATACACCTTCCAGAAGAAATATGACCGGTTCTGATTTTGAAGAAATCACAGCTTCTAAGCCTGAGAAATCATTAACAGTTTCTCTTAAGAAGAATGCCGGCCGTAACAACCAGGGCAAGATCACTGTAAGACATCAGGGTGGCGGCTCAAGAAGGAAGTATAGAATTATTGACTTTAAGAGAAAGAAGGATGGAGTACCTGCAGTTGTTAAGTCAATTGAGTACGATCCAAACAGAACAGCAAACATTGCATTAATCTGCTATGCAGATGGTGAGAAGGCTTATATCCTTGCTCCTTACGGACTTGAAGTAGGTGCTACACTTATGAATGGTCCTGAGGCAGAAATCAAGGTTGGTAACTGTCTCCCACTTCAGAATATGCCAATCGGTACACTTGTACACAACGTAGAGCTTTATCCTGGTAAGGGCGGACAGCTTGTTCGTTCCGCTGGTAACAGCGCTCAGCTTATGGCAAAGGAAGGAAAGTACGCAACACTTCGTCTTCCATCCGGCGAAATGAGAATGGTACCTATCATCTGCCGTGCAACAGTAGGTCAGGTTGGTAACATTGATCATGAGCTTATCAACATTGGTAAAGCAGGACGTAAGCGTCACATGGGTATCCGCCCAACAGTTCGTGGTTCCGTAATGAACCCGAATGACCATCCACACGGTGGTGGTGAGGGCCGTTGTCCAATCGGTCGTCCAGGTCCTAGCACACCTTGGGGCAAGCCTGCACTTGGTCTTAAGACTCGTAAGAAGAACAAGTCATCTAACAAGCTGATTATCAGAAGAAGAGATGGCAAGGCATTAACCAAATAGGAGGTAGATTAAATGGCACGTTCATTAAAGAAAGGCCCTTTCGCTGACGAATCCTTACTTAAGAAGGTTAACGCACTGAATGAGGCTAACGATAAGTCTGTTATTAAGACATGGTCACGTCGTTCCACCATCTTCCCATCTTTCGTTGGCCACACAATTGCTGTATATGACGGAAGAAAGCATGTACCTGTATATGTTACAGAAGATATGGTTGGTCATAAATTAGGAGAGTTTGTTGCTACAAGAACTTACCGTGGTCACGGCAAGGACGAGAAGAAGGGCAAACGTTAATAAGCCGGCTGCATAAAGCAGTCTGGCTGGAAGAAAAATAGCGGAGAGCCGCTAACAATTGAAAGGAGGCACATCCATGGCAAAAGGACATAGATCCCAGGTGAAAAGAGAAAGAAATGAATCCAAGAAGGATAGAAGACCTAGTGCTAAATTATCTTATGCAAGAGTTTCCGTTCAGAAGGCTTGTTTCGTTCTTGACGCCATCAGAGGCAAGGATGTAGAAACAGCTCTTGGTATTTTGGCTTATAATCCAAGATATGCATCAAGAGTTATAGAGAAATTATTAAAATCAGCAATTGCAAATGCTGAGAACAACAACGGTATGGATGTATCAAAACTTTACATCGCAGAATGTTATGCTAACTGTGCTCCTACAATGAAGAGAGTACATCCTAGAGCTCAGGGTAGAGCTTACAGAATCTTAAAGAGAATGAGCCACATCACTGTTGTGCTCGATGAAAGATAAGGAGGGCTGGCATGGGACAGAAAGTAAACCCACATGGATTAAGAGTCGGAGTTATTAAAGACTGGGATTCCAGATGGTATGCAGACAAAGATTTCGCTGATTGCCTTGTTGAAGATTACAACATTAGAAAATATCTTCAGAAGAGATTAAACAACTCAGGTGTGTCAAAAATTGAAATCGAACGTGTGTCTGACAAGATTAAGGTTATCATCTTCACTGCTAAGCCTGGCGTTGTAATCGGTAAGGCAGGAGCTGAAATCGAAAAGATTAAGAAAGAACTTCAGAAGTTCACAGACAAAAAAGTTAACATCGATATTAAAGAAATCAAGAGACCTGACACAGATGCTCAGCTTGTAGCTGAAAACATCGCACAGCAGTTAGAGAACCGTGTTTCCTTCCGTCGTGCAATGAAGTCTGTTATGTCTCGTACAATGAAGTCCGGTGCCCTTGGTATCAAGACATCCGTTTCCGGTCGTCTCGGCGGTGCTGATATGGCTCGTACAGAGTTCTACAGTGAAGGAAATATTCCTTTACAGACTCTTCGTGCGAACATTGATTACGGTTTCGCTGAAGCAGACACCACATATGGTAAGGTAGGCGTAAAAGTCTGGATTAACCATGGTCAGATTCTCCCAACAAAGGGAACCAAGAAGGAAGGGAGCGATAAATAATGTTAATGCCTAAGAGAGTGAAACGCCGTAAGCAGTTTCGCGGAACTATGAGAGGTAAGGCTTTAAGAGGCAATAAGATTACTCATGGCGAATATGGTATCGTTGCAACTGAGCCTTGCTGGATTAAATCAAATCAGATTGAAGCAGCCCGTATCGCGATCAACCGTTATATCAAGCGTGGCGGTAAGGTTTGGATTAAGATTTTCCCTGATAAGCCTGTAACAGCAAAACCTGCTGAAACCCGTATGGGTTCCGGTAAAGGAACACTTGAGTACTGGGTAGCAGTTGTTAAACCGGGCCGTGTATTATTCGAAATCGCAGGTGTATCTGAAGAAGTAGCCAGAGAAGCATTAAGACTTGCAACACATAAATTACCATGCAAGTGCAAAATCGTTTCCAAGGCAGATTTAGAGGGAGGTAATGGCAGTGAAAACTAAGAAGTATGTAGATGAGTTAAATGCTAAGTCTGTTTCTGAGTTAAACGAAGAATTAGTTGCTGCCAAGAAGGAACTCTTCAATCTTAGATTCCAGAATGCAACAAATCAGTTGGATAACACAAGCAGAATTAAAGAAGTTAGAAAAAATATTGCAAGAATTCAGACTGTAATTGCTGCAAAGGCAAATGCAGCCGAGTAATTAATCCTTGGAAAGGAGTAATAAAGTGGAAAGAAATCTTAGAAAAACACGTATCGGCAAGGTAGTAAGTGATAAGATGGATAAGACAATTGTTGTTGCCATTGTTGATAACGTAAAGCATCCTCTTTACAATAAAATCGTTAAGAGAACTTACAAGTTAAAGGCTCATGACGAAAATAACGAGTGTCATGTAGGTGACAGAGTTAAAGTAATGGAAACAAGACCACTCTCCAAGGATAAGAGATGGAGACTTGTTGAAATTGTTG
>JBJEJI010000069.1:0-112058 GCA_051877895.1 Lachnospiraceae bacterium
GGGTGGTTGATATTTCGCACGCACGCGTGCTCAACAGGGTCATGACCCACATAAATCAGATAATCCAACAAAAGGCGGCAGTTTTTACAACTGCCGCCTGTTATTTTTCATTCTAATTCTCTTTTTTTCCAACTAACAAATCCATACATGTCGTTAAAAAAGAAAATAGTAAAATTAACTACCACCGGAATATATATAGGATTTTCTCTAGAAGCTAAAATCCAAAGTATAATTAACACAATGTCATTTGAGGCATATCCTAATGCATAATATGATGAACGAAGCATAGTGAGCGATGCCGCAAAAAAACTAGTTGTAATTGAAATTGTACTAAATATAATATTGGGTGTATTCAGTACCCGTAAAAGAAAATAGAATCCACTTGTAACTACAAATCCAAAAAAGAAAAGTGCTATTATATGCTTACAATTCAGATTTTGAATTGCTACTTCATTCCCATTTTCTTTAGATGGATTCTTAATCCATGTAATTGTTGACCATATAGCCATAGGCATAGTCATTCCTAAATAGGTAATCATTTCCCCCCCAATATCGAAAGCGCCAAGAAATAATACCATAAAGAATACTAAACACAATCATTAGAATTTGTGACCATACATTACCCTTTGCCGCAAAAATCAAAGAGGTGACACCAACTAATGCTGCTAAAAGAGTTAATAAATCCAAGTCACCTGATACTACATTAGAAACAGTAACAATAAGCAATGAGCCAAGCCAAATAGCCCATTCTTTTTTAGATAAACTTAAAATCGGATTATTCATCTTAATTGTCCTTTAATCGCAAAAATATATTTATTAGATTTAAAGAACTATTCCGGGATCTAATATTGGTATCAACCGATTGTTTATAATCATTTCCAACCTCTTTTATTAATTCTAATTTAAGCATTTTATATTAATAAATTGTATTATATCAATAAAACGGTTAGATATCAAATCCAACCGTTTCATTTAAGCGTGTTCTATTTAATTGGTCGTAAATCTCGACCCTCAATCTCTAACACTCTTGATGTTCCCAGCTTTATTTGTCCAGAGACTTCATTGTGGGAAACAACAGTACATCCCTGATTGCCGGCTGGTCTGTAAGCAGCATTACCAGACGGTCAATGCCGTAACCGATTCCACCTGTTGGAGGCATACCGTAAGCAAGTGCATTGAGGAAGTCCTCGTCGGTGTGGTTGGCTTCTTCGTTGCCTGCCGCAAAAAGCTTCTCCTGTTCTTCAAAACGCTGACGCTGGTCAATCGGGTCATTCAACTCAGAATATGCGTTGCACATTTCCCTCTGGGTAATAAATAACTCAAAACGTTCAACATATCCCGGCTTATCCGGTTTCTTCTTGGTCAAAGGAGAGATTTCAATCGGATGATCCATAACAAAGGTAGGCTGTACCAGATGTTCTTCAACGAACTCCTCGAAGAACAGGTTCAGAATGTCACCCTTCTTATGGTGCTTTTCGTATTCAACATGCTTTTCATCAGCAATCTTCTTTGCTTCTTCATCAGACTGAATCTCATCAAAATCAACGCCTGCGTATTTCTTAACCGCATCAATCATTGTAATACGTTCAAACGGCTTTCCAAGGTCGATTTCAACCCCCTGATACATGATCTTAGTTGTGCCGCAAACGTTCTGAGCAACTGTACGGAACATATCCTCTGTCAAATCCATCATACCGTAGTAATCGGTATATGCCTGATAAAGCTCCATGAGTGTAAACTCAGGATTATGTCTTGCATCAAGACCTTCGTTACGGAAAACACGTCCGATTTCATATACACGTTCAAGACCACCAACAATCAGTCTCTTAAGATAAAGCTCAAGGGAAATTCTCAGCTTTACATCCTCATCAAGCGCATTATAATGAGCTTCGAAAGGTCTTGCGGCTGCTCCGCCCGCATTAGAAACAAGAACAGGAGTTTCAACCTCCATAAATCCGCGATTATCCAGATAATTTCTGATTTCCTTAATTATCTGGGAACGCTTAATAAATGTATCCTTAACTTCCGGATTCATCATCAAATCAACATATCTCTGACGATATCTTGCATCTGTATCTGTTAAGCCATGATATTTTTCAGGAAGAACCTGAAGACTCTTGCTGAGGAGTATAAGCTCTTCTGCATGAATACTGATTTCACCGGTCTGGGTCTTAAACACATAACCCTTAACACCGATAATATCACCCACATCTATC
This sequence comes from Lachnospiraceae bacterium, assembly GCA_051877895.1. Lineage (GTDB taxonomy): Bacteria > Bacillota > Clostridia > Lachnospirales > Lachnospiraceae > UBA3775. Next base: position 2,217 of record JBJEJI010000069.1, read on the forward strand.
ATTTTCTTGAAGTTCTGATAAGGATCTACACCAAGTGCATCTCTTGAAACATAGCACTGAATGTTTCCAAGTTTATCAGCTACATTGATGAAGGAAGCCTTTCCCATGACTCGCTTAGACATCATGCGTCCTGCGATGGAAACAGTTTTGTTTTCAAATTCATCAAAAGCATCCTTTACATCTTTTGTATGATTTGTAACATCATACTTCATAATCTGAAAAGGATCATTGCCGGTGCTCTGAAGCTCAGCAAGCTTTTCTTTTTTTACCTTAATAATCTCGTTATCATTTACAACAGGTTTATTCTGTCTGCCGTTGTTTGGCTGATTTGTATCTGGCATTTTAACCTCCGTTCCGAAGCGTTTGTCTGTTACTTATTTTATTTAGATTTGCTGATTTCAAGAATCTCGTAGGTAAGTTCTCCTGCAGGAGCCTTTACAACTAACTGCTCTCCAACCTTGCGTCCCATAAGCTCACGTCCCAAAGGTGATTCGTTTGAAATCTTGTTCTGAAGGAAATTAGCTTCTGTGGAACCAACAATGGTGTAAAAATACTCCTGCTTGTTATCCACATTAACAACCTTGACATCACAGCCGACACTAACTTTGTCACTGGTAATCTCATCTTCGTCAACAACAATAACGTTTTTCAGTATTTCTTCAAGTTCTTCAATTCTTGCTTCAATATCACGCTGCTCATCTTTTGCTGCATCATACTCTGCGTTTTCAGATAAGTCACCATGTTCTCTGGCTTCCTTAATTTTCTCTGCTATATCACGTCTCTGATTTACTTTTAAATCAGACAGCTCTTCCTCAAGTTTTTTTAATCCTGCGTAAGTAATTACCTTTTTTTCATTGCTTTTCTTTGATGCCATTATTTCCTCCATTCTACATTTTCCCGGAAAAACCGAAAATGATTATGCTAAAAATTTATCTCTACATGTACATAGAAAAAAACCGGAACCGTTAGGTTCCGGTCTACTGGGCTACAAGGATTCGAACCTTGAGATGCCGGAATCAGAATCCGGTGCCTTACCATTTGGCGATAGCCCAAAGATGTTGTGTTTCAGTCACAAGCGGTATTATATATCATAGACGAAGATTTTGCAAGCATTATTTTTCAAATATTTCAATTTTTTTATTTTTGAATGATTCCTTATATTTTAAGCATACTAATATAAATCATATTTCTTCTATAGAGATATGAAATAAAAAAACAGGAGGCTAACAGTGAAACACTGCATTTGTAAATATCTGCTTCTGCTTGCCGGTATTGCAGCAGTAGTATATATTCTAAAAAAACACAAATGTTGTTGCAATGATAACTGCGAATGTAAAGACAAACTTTGTGACATTGCAAGAAACGCTAAAAATGAAGCAAAAAATATCGGCAAAGATATTGCACAGGACGTTAAAAAGGATGTAAAAGATGCTGCAAAAGACGTTAAAAACCTTGCATCTGAAACCATGAAAGATGTTACTGAAATCGGAAAAGGCTGTGGTACTGTATAGGAAAGATGTTTCCTATACAATAAAAAACTCCGTTAAGGAAGCTGCCTTAAGTGCAGCCTTCCACACGGAGAATTTTCTGTCCTTCTGATAAAAAATTTACCATTCTATGAAAATAATCATTATAGTAAATAGTATGAAAATCATTCATTGCAAACACTTTTAATTTTCCAGCAGTCTGTTAATGATTTTATAGCCGTCTTCAAGATAAAGACCTGTCTTTTTAGCTTCTTTTTCATTATAGTATGCAGCATTTGATACATTCTTTGTACTGTCATATATCATGAAAGGTACAGGATCGCTGGTGTGTGTTCTGCATCTGATTGGTGTAGGATGATCCGGCATTATAAGCATTCTGTACTGCTCTCCGGACTTATCCATGCCCTCTTTCACTACTTTTATAACTTTTTCATCAAGATATTCAATGGCAGAAATCTTATTTGTTATGCTGCCTTGATGTCCCATTTCATCCGGCGCTTCAACATGGATATAAACGAAATCATCTCCGTCTTCAACCAAAGTCTTAACAGCTGCCTGTGCTTTACCTTCATAATTTGTATGTAAAGTACCATCAGCACCGGGAACAGTGATATTTTTCATAGAAGCACCAACAGCAATTCCTTTTAATAAATCTACTGCTGAAATCATTGCACCCTTCTTGCCTGTCTTTTCATAGAAAGAAGTAAGAATTGGCTTTGTGCCTGCACCCCAGAACCAAATTGAATTAGCTTTATTAAGACCTTTAGCCGCTCTTTCAACGTTAATTGGATGATTGTTCAGAATGTCATAGCTTTTTTTCATCATTTCACGAAGCATCTGATTTTCCGGAAGATAGTCACCAATCACTTTAGTCAAAATGTCATGTGGAGGTGTAAGTTCAACCACCTGGCCTTTATCCCAGATTAAAAGATGACGATAGCTTGTACCACAATAATAATTGAAAACATCATTTTCCAGTTCTTTCTTTACTGCCTCAAGCAGTACTGCCGCATCCTTTGTGGAAATTTCGGAAGAACTATGGTCAATAATTGTTTTTTCTTCATATGGAAGGTCGTCATCAGAAACGGTTACAATATTACAACGGATTGCAATATCTGTGTCCTTCATTGGAACGCCAATGCTTAGTGCTTCCAATGGAGACCGTCCTGTATAATATTCCCTTGGATTATATCCTAACACAGCAAGATTAGCCGTATCGCTGCCCGGCTTCATTCCTTCAGGAATTGTATGAGCCAGTCCCACTTCAGAAACCTTGGCAAGGTCATCCATAACAGGAGTATTAGCAGCCTCCAAAGGCGTTTTGCCTTTAAGCTCCTCCAAAGGTTCATCTGCCATGCCATCGCCTAAAACAACTATATATTTCATATCAGTTACGCTTTCCTGTGAATTATCACATAATGAAATTTTACCCCAAACATCCTCCGAACCTTTTTTACAGAAAATGTTATTCACAACGAATTGTGCTGATTACATCAAGTTCGCTTACTGCAGCAGCAAAGCTTCCTTCTGTCATTACACCGGTAATAATACCAACTTCGCCGTCTTTTACATTTTCAAGTATTTCTTCAACAGGCAATGTATTAAGAGCAGCCTCTTTTTTCTCTGCCGGAATTCTTACAAAGAAAGAATTTTTCATATCTTCAAATTTACCCAGTTCAAGTTTTTCCGTTGACCAGATAATAGGAATATTTGTACCCTTATGTTTTGCAATATCAATAACATCAGAAACTACTGCGCTGGCTGTAGGAAGCTTACCGGCTCCTTTCCCATAACACATAACTTCATCTAACATATTTCCTTTTACCATAATGGCATTAAAAACACCATTTACCATGTAAAGAGGGTTGTCCTTTTTAAGCATCTTTGGTGCAACCATTGCATATACTTTGCCGTCATCACCTACACTGCTGGAACCAAGAAGCTTAATTGCACGTCCAAAAGCAGTTGCATAAGAAACATCTACATCACTAATCTTTGTGATACCTTCTGTATAGATATCCTCATAATCCACCTGCTTTCCATAAGCAAGAGAAGTAAGAATGGCAATTTTACGACACGCATCATGTCCTTCAATATCAGCAGCAGGATTTCTTTCCGCATAACCCTTCTCCTGTGCTCTTTTTAAAACATCATCAAAAGCAAGTCCGTCATCACGCATTTTTGTCATCATATAGTTGGTTGTTCCGTTAAGAATACCATCGATTTTTTCAATGTCATCTGCTGTAATGGAACGTATCAACTGTCTGATAATAGGAATACCACCACCAACACTTGCTTCAAACAAGTAATTGCAGTTTTTCTCCTTTGCTATGGCAATGAGTTCAGCACCATGCTTTGCTACCAGTTCTTTATTGGAGGTACACACACTTTTACCCTTTAAAAGAGCTTCTTTTGAGAATTCGTAAGCAGGATGTACTCCACCCATTACTTCAACAATAATATCAACCTCAGGATCATTTACCACAACGTTGTAATCGTGTACAAGTACCTTTTCAACCGGATTGCCCGGAAATTCTCTTAAATCAAGTACATACTTTATGTTAAGTTCTGTTCCCGTTCTTTTGGTAATAATTGATGAGTTTTGCGTAAGAACATCATACACTCCCGAACCAACAGTACCAAAACCTAAAATTGCAACATTCATAATTTCCTCCATTTATACGTGTTTTTATTTTGTTAATTCATTTATTGCAGCAGAAAGCTGTTCATCCTCTTCTGTTTCAGGGTCGTCAATCACTTCTACATCAGGAGTGATACCTGTACCATGGATGTTAATGCCTTCAGGCGAATAATAGGAAGCTGTAGTCAACTTAATTCTCGAGCCATCCGAGAATGAAAAGATTGTCTGAACAATACCTTTTCCAAAACTGGTTTCTCCAACAATTTCTGCCTTATCATAGTCTCTAAGGCAACCGGCAAAGACTTCAGATGCACTTGCGCTGTTTCCATTCATAATAAGAACAATAGGTACATCAACCACATCATCATTCTGAGAATATATTCCTGATTTATTGTCGTTTTTATCCGATGTATAAACCAAAAGTTTACCTTTCGGAAGTATTCGGTCCAACATATTGCAGGAGATATTTAGAAGACCTCCCGGATTGTCTCTCAAATCAATAATCAAGCCTTCCATTCCCTGCTTTTCCAACTCGTCTATGGCCGTATCAAACTGGTCATAGGTGACTTGGTCAAAAGAAGTCACTTCTATATAACCTATATTATTGTCCAACATTTCATATGAAACAGACTGTGTAATAACCTGCTGACGGGTAATTGTAAAACTGAGATAGTCTTCTTCTCCTTCACGAAGAATTGTCAGTGTAACCTGTGTTCCTGCTTCGCCTTTAATCTTTGATACTGCCGTATCAAGGTCCAAACCAAAAACACTTTCACCGTCAACTTCCAAAATAATATCTCCTGAAAGCAATCCGGCTTTTTCAGCAGGACTACCGGCTATTGGAGATGAAATCATAGGATAGTTTCCATCAGACGAATAGGTTACATAGGCTCCTATTCCAACATAACTGCCGTTTGTTTTTTCTGCAAGTTCTGCATAGTCTTCTTCAGTGTAATATGCAGAATATTTATCTCCCAGCCCGGACACAAGGCCATAGTAGGCATAGTCATATAACTCTTCTACATCATATTCACCGTCATAATATGCGTCAATATAATCAATCAAAAGGTCTATCTTGTCTTTTGCTTCCTGATTCTCTTCCTCTTTTTCAAAGAATCTCACTTTATCATTATTTGCAACTAAGCATAAACATGAAACTGCTACAAAAGTAAGACAAAAACCTAGTAATAAGCCCTTTAAAAAGCCCTTTTCCAAAGAAATTCCTCCAAAAGCAAATTAAAGCTTTTACAATACAAAACAGAGCCTGGTACATAAATACTTATGTACCAGACACTGATTAATATGCAACATAATTTAAAGGATTTACATATTCACCATTAATGTTAACACCAAAATGTAAATGGTTACCATATGAAATACCTGTGTTCCCTACATATCCAATAACCTGACCCTGCTGCACATAGGTTCCCGAGGATACTGCCAGTGAAGAACAGTGCATATATACGGTCTGAACGCCGTTTCCATGGTCAATATTAACATAATTACCCTGGGACCATCCGTATCCGGCATAGGTAACTGTTCCGGCAATTGCCGCAACAATCGGTGTACCATAGGAACCCGGGATATCAATACCTCTGTGGTATGTACTGGCACCTGCTCCGGGGCTTTCTCTGTATCCAAAGTAGGAAGAAACCATACTGTTACCCGGTAATGGCCATATCATGTTATCAAGACCGGTTTCATCCGACTGTGTTATCTGGGATACACTGGAGCTTCCCGAGCCATCCGGTGTCTTGCCGGGCTGTTGTTGTTGCTGCTGAGCTTTTCTTTCCTCTTCCGCTTTAGCTGCCTTTGCCTCATCAATAGTCATCTGCTGTGACTCAATCATGGCACCATATTCTTCATAAAGTTCTTTTGAAACTCCAAGTGCTGCCGCACATTCATCAAGAGCATTGTTCTTTGCTTCTTTTATTTCGTCAGCATATAAAATACATACATCGTAAGTGCTTTTTACGTTTTCAAGTGTTTCCATCTGGATTGCCAGTGTGTCATTATATTCTGATACAAGTCTTACCGACTCCTGATACTTTGTAAAAAGATTATCATCATATTCTGATATTTCCGACACATACTCAACTCTGTTAAGCATATCGGCAAGACTTGCAGAACTGACAAGTATATCCCAATAACTGGTTTCACCATTTTCATAAATATACTTGATTCTTGCACACATTGTTTCATACTGTTCATTCATGTCAGCAGTCGCTTTTTCAAGTTCTGCTTCAGTAAGGGCTTTTTCTGCCTCCAGTTCATCCAGTTTTTCTGAAATTTGTACCACCTGTGCAGTAAGAGCACTCTGCTTTGCATCAAGTTCTTCAATATAGCTCAGAATACTGTCATATTCAAAAGAAAGATTATCAATTTCTGCCTGAACGGCAGCAGCTTTTTCCTCATACTCTTTTTTAGTCTGTTCTGCCTGTGAAATCGTATCATCATACTGTGAACGATTAATATCAAATCCCGTATTTACATTAACCGCAGCATATACCGTAGCTTCTTTATATGCATAAAGAAACGGTGTGGTAATACAAGCTGCAGTAATAACTGCTACACAGGCATACAAAGCTTTTTTATGTTTCTTCATTCAATATCTCCTTATCACCTATGCAGGTGTCATAAAAGAAGTTTGTCTTAAAATAAACCTGCAAGTATTTCATTAAAGTGATCTTATGGACTTAAGCTGACGGGAGAGAGTAAGTGAACTTCCAATAAGACCGATACCTACACCCATCAATAAAGAAACCGGTGTTACAACTTTAAACACATCTCCGATTTCAACAAAATTCATTGAGAAAAACAATCCCGAGAATTTATTTACCAGAATCGCTATTACTTTGTAATAAACCGCATAAAGAATTGAGAGGGGAATACACACTCCAAGCAATCCTATAAGCACACCCTCTACCAGGAATGGTCCCCTGATAAAGAAATCACTTGCCCCTATCAAATGCATAATTGAAATCTCGCGTTTTCTTACAGATACACCCATGGTAACAGTTGTGCTGATAAGAAATGCAGCAATTGCAAGCAAGAGTGTAACAATAAAAAACGTTCCAATACTTAATGCCCTGTTAATCTTAACAAGAGATGAGACAATGTCATTACTGTCATTTACCTTTCTTACTCCGGAAATCTGCATGATTTCCTTCACTGCACCGGGCTGCAGACTGACATCTTCAAACAAAACCGTATAGGACATGGAATTTTCCAGCGGATTATCATCTCCAAATGTGGAAGCCAGTTCGTCATTAAGATACTCTTCTTTATAGTATGTCCAGGTTTCCTCCGGAGACATATAGGTAATGGAGGTAACTCCATCAATTTTTTGAATTTCTTCTCCAATTGTGACAATTTTTTCCCCTTCGATTCCTTCGTCAAAGAAAACCGTTATTCCAACATTAGACTCCGCTTCTTCCATCATGAATTGTACATTTACCAAAATGAAATAAAGAATTCCAAAAAGGAAGATACAGGCTGCCATTGTAGCAACTGAAGCTATGGAAAAAAGCTTGTTTCTGCGGATGTTTTTTATACCCTGAGCCAGGCTGTATCCAAAAGCACCGAAATTACCCAACGTCGTATCCTCCCTTCTTGTCCTCAATAACAACACCATCCTGAACGCTGATTACACGTTTCTGCATATAATCAACAATTTCACGGTTATGTGTTACAACCACTACGGTAGTTCCTCGTTTATTGACTTCTTCAAGAAGATTCATGATTTCCCAGGAATTTTGTGGATCAAGATTACCTGTTGGCTCATCAGCCAGAAGAATCATGGGATTGTTAACTAATGCCCTGGCAAGAGCAACTCTCTGCTGCTCACCGCCGGACATTTCATTAGGGAAACTTTTAAATTTATGGGAAAGACCTACAAGCGTAAGCATTTTTGACACTTCTTTTGGAATTTTATGCTTTGGAGTTCCCACTACCTCCTGTGCAAATGCAACATTTTCATAAACATTCCGGTCAGGCAGAAGTCGGAAATCCTGAAAAACAATTCCGATGCTTCTTCGGTACTTACAAACCTGTCTGTTTTTTAGCTTTGACAAATCTTTACCGGCAACATAAATCTTTCCGGAAGTAGGACTAATTTCATTTTCCATCAGGCGGATAAGGGTTGACTTACCTGAACCACTGGGTCCTACAATGAAAACAAACTCGCCTTTTTTTATATTGAAACTGACATCATTTAAGGCATGATTATCAGAATATCCGTCATAAGATTTTGAAACATGATCAAAAACAATAACCGGCGCCTCCTGCTGTATCATGTCTTTGTCAGCGACATAATCCTGTATATCAGGCATACCAAAAACCTCCATATTAGCGTAATATACTAAATTTCGGACTAAATTATATGCTTAATTTTCGAGACCTTCCATGTACTTCATGTATTTTACTACCATAAGCGCAATTTTAAATGTTATTGCATCTTCAAACACACGCAGGTCCAGGTTTGTGCTTTTCTGAAGCTTATCAAGCCTGTAAACAAGAGTGTTTCTATGGATATACAGCTGACGTGATGTTTCTGACACGTTCAGGCTGTTTTCGAAGAATTTATTGATAGTAACAATTGTCTCCTCATCAAAATCATCAGGAGACTTTCCATCAAAAATTTCCTTGATGAACATTTTACATAAAGACATAGGTAACTGATAAATAAGTCGTCCTATTCCCAGATTATTATAGGCAATCACTCTTCTCTCTTCATAAAAAATCTTGCCTACATCCAGAGCCATTTTTGCTTCCTTATAAGAGCGGGAAATGTCTTTGATTTCATGGACAATTGTTCCGTAAGCCACTCTTACCTTGGACATAGCTTCTGTATTGAGCATGTCAAGAAGCATTTTTGCAGTATTCATCAAATCCTCGTATGTCTCACTCTTTTTTAGTTCTTTTACGAGAATAATATTTTTTTCATCAACAGCAGTGATGAAATCTTTTGTTTTACCGGAGAAAAGAGAACGAACAGTTTCAAGAGCACTGGTGTCCTTTTCGTTTTTAGTCTCAATAAGATAAACTACTCTTCTTGCTTCAGTATCAATATGAAGCTTCTTTGCACGATTGTAAATATCAACCAGCAAAAGGTTATCGAGAAGTAAACTCTTAATAAAATTATCTTTGTCAAATCTCTCTTTATAAGCAACAAGAAGATTTTGAATCTGAAAAGCAGCCATCTTGCCAATCATATGTGCTTCTTCAGAGTCTCCTTTTACTAAAAGTATATACTCAAGCTGATGATCGTCATACACTTTAAAGAACTGGCAATCCTGAACTGTCTGACTGTCAGCCGGAGATTCAACAAACATGTAAACCGCACTTTCATAGTTTTCCGGATTAGAGATTGTAGACGCCAAAGGCTTGCCTTCTATGTCCATTACACACATGTCAGCTCTTGAAATCTGTTTCATACCTTCGACAGTATTCTGTAAAATCTGATTTGAAATCATAAATACCTCCATTCCTTGTACCCATATTACATGACCATTGTAACATTCAAGAAACAAAAAAACAAGTTATTTCTTATTATTACACAGAACTTTCCCAATTTCAGTACATAAATACAAAATATACAAAAACCAAAGCTAATCTCACTGCCTTTGGGAGGTGGGATGTACATGTATACAAACAAAAGATTAATGCAAAAAACCCGGACTCAAAATGAGTCCGGGCTTATAAGCATATGTAGTGTTCAAATGATTAGTGAGTGATGATCTGCTCTGTTTCTTTGTCGAAGATGTGCATCTTTGTAAGGTCAAGAGCAATCTTAATTGTATCACCAGGTCTTGCTGTTGTTCTTGGATTAACTCTTGCTGTGATATCATGATCATCAACTGTGAAGTACAGGAATACTTCTGCACCAAGTAATTCGTAAACCTTAACTGCTGCATCGAATGCACTTTCAGGAGATGTTGCGATGAATGCTTCCTCATCCTTAACATCCTCAGGACGAATACCAAGTACAACCTCTTTATCTTCATAACCGCCATCAATAAGCTTCTTAGCTCTGGCTTCAGGAATCTTAATGCTGATTTCGCTGTTTGTAAACTGAAGATATACATCACTGCCATGTACATTAACTGTACAATCAATGAAGTTCATCTGTGGAGATCCCATGAAACCTGCAACGAAGAGGTTATTTGGTCTGTCATACAGATGCTGTGGTGTATCTACCTGCTGGATGAGACCATCTTTCATAACTACGATTCTTGTACCAAGTGTCATAGCCTCTGTCTGGTCATGTGTTACGTAAATGATTGTTGTTTCAAGTCTCTGATGTAACTTGGAAATCTCAATTCTCATCTGTACACGAAGCTTTGCATCAAGGTTGGAAAGAGGCTCGTCCATAAGGAATACCTTAGGGTTACGAACGATTGCACGACCCATGGCAACACGCTGACGCTGACCACCGGAAAGAGCCTTTGGCTTACGATCAAGAAGTGGTTCAATACCAAGAATCTTAGCAGCTTCATTTACAAGCTTGTCAATCTGATCCTTAGGTACTTTTCTAAGTTTAAGACCAAATGCCATGTTATCATAAACAGACATGTGAGGATAGAGAGCGTAGTTCTGGAAAACCATGGCGATATCTCTGTCCTTTGGTTCTACATCGTTCATAAGTTTGTCACCGATGTATAATTCACCGGATGTAATTTCTTCAAGACCTGCGATCATACGAAGTGTTGTTGATTTACCACAACCTGAAGGTCCTACGAAAATGATGAATTCCTTATCTTTAATATCAAGGTTGAATTCTTTAACTGCAACAAATCCATTTGGATATGTTTTGTTAATGTTAAGTAATTTTAAGCTAGCCATTACCTGAGCCTCCTAATATTCTACATTTAGTGCATCACCGCACCGAGATGTAAGTATAATACCTTAAAACCCGAAAAATGGCTATATCCTTATTTCCTAAATCTTTTAACTTTATTTTGTTCAATTTGTATAAGAAAAATTTTTTTTAATTTTTTTCTAGCGGATTTTACAAAAATTTGATAGATTTACTGTTTAAATTGCCTATTTACAAGATTTTTGAAAATCCCTCACCAAGTATTTCCTTTGCAGATAAAATCACTACGAAAGATTTATCATCATAAACTGAGACAATATCAATTACACTACCCGTTTCTTTTCTTCCGCAGGCACACATCAGAATTTCCTTATCATTTCCGCTGTATGCACCTTTTGCTTTCCATACTGTAATTCCTCTTTTTACTTTGTGAAGAATGTCTCCGGTTATACTTTCTCCTTTGTCAGTAACAATCATAAGAAGCTTTGTATATGCAAACCCTGCTATAACCGCATCAGAAACTTTTGTCATAATAAAAAGAGCAAGCAATGCATATATGGATTTATATATACCAAACACTGACAACCCCAGCACAACAATCACTCCGTCAACAAATCCAAGAATAACAGATTGTGATATTCTCTTTGTTTTCATGGAAATCAGTGTAGCTGTCAGGTCTGTTCCTCCCGTACTCAGACCGGCACGAAAAACTATTCCCATACCCACTCCCGTAAGTGCTCCTCCTATAAGTGTTGCCAGAAACATATCTCCCTTTACAATGTCTGCTATCGGAACTACTGCCAACATAAGACTAAGTATGAGGGTTCCATAAAGGGAAATCCAAAAAAACTTCCAGCCTTTCATTTTAAGTGCCGCAAGCAGTATAGGAATATTTAAAATCAGATTAAGAAGTGAAACAGAAAGTTCTTTACCTGTAAATGTAAAAATCAGACTTTTCACGGCAATTGCAAGTCCGGTAATACCACCAATTACCATCTCAAGTGGTTCATAAACAAGATTTACACCAACTGCCAGAAAAGCACAGCTAAGTGCTGTAAGTAATAGATTCCATATGGTTCTTTTTATATCTGTTTTAAACTCCGTATTCATCTTCTTCTCCTGTTACATTTTTATACGGATATTCTATCCGGTTTTTTTAACTATATTCCTTATATGATATGTACAACGCTCCTCAACTGATTCTAAGAACAATCGTTTATCAAGATAATATATAAAAACCAAATATAACCCACTGTCTTCAGATGGTGGGATTAGTATTGAAAATTCAGTTATTTCAAGGTATACTTTAAAAGTATTAATTAATTTCAAAACATTTCAAAACCGTTCTAAACGGAGGTTATTTATGAGCAATATTTTAATCACAGGTGCAAGCGGTGACATAGGCAGTGCCATTGCTGAAAAATTTGCCAAGAAAGGTCACAATCTGGCTTTGTTCGGCTATAAAAATTACGAACAGCTTTGCCGTAAGGCTCTTATTTTAAGCGATTCCTATGACATAAAGGTTTCCACTTACAAGTGCGACGTTGCAGATTCCGCCGTCGTCAGAAGCCAGGTTGCAAAAGCCCTGAACGAATTTCAGTTTTTTGATATGTTAATTAATAATGCAGGAATATCGGTTTTCGGACTTGACCAGGATCTTTCCGATGAAGATTGGATTAAGCTTTGTAATACTAATCTGTCCTCTACTATGTATTTCTGCAGAACAGTTACCCCTGCAATGATAAGCAGAAAATCCGGATGCATACTTAACATTTCTTCAATGTGGGGTGTCTACGGAGCTTCATGTGAAGCCGCCTACTCTGCTACCAAGGGAGGAATTAACGCGTATACCAAGGCTCTTGCAAAAGAGCTTGCTCCAAGTAATATAGCTGTTAATGCACTAGCTTTAGGAGCTGTGGACACAAAAATGAATAGCCGTCTTAACGACGAAGAGAGAAAAGAGCTTGAAGCAGAAATACCATTCGGAAGAATGGCAACTGTAAATGAAGTTGCTGACATGATCTACTGTATCTATCTGTCTCCTGCTTATTTCACCGGACAGGTCATTGGATTTGACGGAGCATTCTAACCCAAAATATAAATTCATATACTATTCTGATTTATAAACATTTATGTATATTGAAAAAGTAAAGGTCCTGCCGGAATAATATCAGCAGGACCTTTAACTTATTTAAAGAAAGGAAAAAATCGAATATTTCTTGTTATTTTTGCATTAACGCATCAAAATCAGGCATTTCTGACATTGTCAGAACATAATCGCTCTGATAAGCGGCAACTACTTCTGCTATAGTATTGTTTTTGTCATCATCAATATAGCCACTGTGCCATACAAGGAACCAGAGCCAGTCTACATTACCCTCCTGTAAGGAAGATATTGAAGGAATTTTTCCACATTCATGAAGTGCGGCAGGCTTTCCGGTTTCTCCAAGCCTTTCTTCCAGTGTATTAAACAGTCCGGAATAACCGTTGGCAGCAGAAACATTGGAATAAGAGTCTGCACCGATAATATCAACATATTCATCTCCCGGATACCATGATGTAGAGCCTGAGGAATTTGTTCCTGTATATCCAAGTACCCATATCAGATTATTGAGTCCATGGTAATTGGTGTATCTGTCATACATAAGCCTCCACAGCTTAATAAATGTTTCACCGCCATCTTTACCCCACCAGAACCATTTTCCGTCAAACTCATGGAAAGGTCTCCAGAGTACAACCACACCTGCATCCTGAAGTTCTTTAAGTGCTTCGGCAGCAAGGTCCATGTCTGCAATCAGCTGCTTATATTCTTCAGAGTCCGGGTTATCTAAAATCTCACCCAGTCCATTTACGGTTCCCTGTGAAGAATTGTAGCCTCCATCCACATCTCCGATAACACCCATATGCCAGCAGATGCTTATAAGGCAGTTAAATTTATCCCATGTAACTGCACGTCTGACCACGCCATCGTAATCTCCGTTAATAAAATCCAGTCCCCTAAGTCCCGGAAGTTCTTCCGAAAGACCTTTAATATAAGTGAACTCTTCATTACCGGTATCGCCACACTTTTCCTGCTGTCCGGCAATGATATAATTTCCTTCAATTGATAAAAGCCAGTTATATACAGCCTTCGTTTTGTCCGTTGCATTTGGGTTGGAAAGATTATTTGTAAGATCCACCTGATAATCACTCCAGATACCAAGATCTGTTTCATCTACGGTAGCAGCCGGTGTAGGCGAAGGAGTATCACCATTACCACTATTACCGCAACCAACCAACATGGAAACAGTCATTGTGGCAGTAAGTAAAACCGCTAAAATTTTCTTAAACATTGACATTCCTCATTTCTATACAAAAAAATACTATGTAAATTGATAATCCGGTCAAAATTTCTCCGGATTATCAATTACATAGTACCAAAACTAACTAAAAATGTCCATCATTTTCTTGGGGAACACGAAAAATTCATACCATTAAAATCAAGTACCAAAGTATCCCCTGTATTTACCTGTCCTGACAAAATGCATTTTGCTGCCACTGTCTCAACAGTCTGCTGAATATATCTTTTAAGTGGTCTTGCGCCAAATACAGGATCATAGCCTCCTTCAATAACCTGATTCTTGGCTTTATCTGTTAATTCAACAGATAACTGCTTGTCCTCTAATCTTTCATTGATTTCAGCCACAATAAGTTCAACAATATTGGCTATGTCACTCTTGGTCAAAGGCTTAAACAATATGGTTTCATCAAGACGGTTCAGAAATTCCGGTCTGAAATGAGCTTTAAGTTCTGACATTACCATTGACTTGCACTCCTCAGTGATATTTCCTTCACTGTCAATACCCTCAAGCAGATAGGAACTGCCCAGATTAGAGGTCAGAATGATAATTGTATTCTTAAAATCAACTGTCCTGCCTTTAGAATCGGTTATACGTCCATCATCAAGCACCTGAAGAAGTATATTAAACACATCCGGATGAGCCTTTTCAATTTCATCAAAAAGCACGACTGAATATGGCTTTCTTCTGACTGCCTCTGTAAGCTGTCCGCCTTCATCATATCCAACATATCCCGGAGGTGCTCCGATCATTCTTGCCACGGAATGTTTCTCCATATATTCACTCATATCAAGACGTACAATATTTGTTTCATCATCAAACAGGTTCTGTGCAAGAGCCTTGGCAAGCTCTGTTTTACCAACCCCTGTAGGTCCAAGGAACAGAAATGAACCAACCGGCTTTGAAGGATCTTTAATTCCCGCCTTACTTCGGATAATTGCTTCAGAAACCTTGGTCACTGCTTCATCCTGACCAACCACACGGCAGTGAAGCTGATCAGAAAGACCTAAAATCTTCTTTCTTTCGCTTTCATTCAGCTTCGCAACCGGAATACCGGTCCATCTGGAAACAATTTTTGCAATTTCATCTTCAGAAACACTTTCATGAAGCAATGACATTTCTCTCTTTTTAACTGCCTCTTCTTCCTGTTGAATCTGAGCCTGTATGCCGGGCAGTCTGCCATACTGAAGTTCGGCTGCCTTATTAAGGTCATATGCCTGCTGAGCCTTCTGGATCTGCTTATTAATTTCATCACGCTCTTCACGAAGCTTTACAAGACGGTCAACAGATGATTTTTCATTATCCCACTGAGCCTTCTTTACCTCAAACTCACCTTTCAGTTCTGCAAGTTCTTTCTGTAAATCGGCAAGCCGCTCCTTACTAAGATTGTCATCTTCTTTTTTCAAAGCTGCTTCCTCAATCTGAAGCTGCATGATTTTTCTCTGCATTTCATCCATTTCTGCAGGCATGGAATCCAATTCGGTTTTAATCAACGCACAAGCCTCATCTACAAGGTCAATGGCCTTATCCGGAAGGAAACGATCTGTGATATATCTGTTAGAAAGAGTTGCCGCAGCCACCAGTGCAGAGTCTGTGATTTTTACTCCATGGAACACTTCATAACGTTCCTTAATACCTCTAAGAATAGAAATGGTATCCTCTACTGTAGGCTCATCAACCATAACCGGCTGGAATCTTCTTTCAAGTGCAGCATCAGTTTCAATATATTTTCTGTATTCATCAAGAGTAGTAGCACCGATACAGTGCAGCTCACCTCTTGCCAGCATAGGTTTTAACATGTTGCCGGCATCCATTGCACCGTCAGTTTTACCTGCGCCGACAATTGTGTGTAATTCATCAATGAACAGAATTATATTACCTTCGCTCTTCTTAACCTCATCAAGTACAGCCTTCAGTCTTTCTTCAAATTCACCTCTGTACTTTGCACCTGCAAGCAATGCACCCATATCAAGGGAATAAAGCTGTTTATTTTTAAGTCCTTCCGGCACATCGCCTCTGACAATTCTCTGTGCAAGGCCTTCAACAACTGCAGTTTTACCTACACCCGGTTCACCAATGAGTACAGGATTGTTTTTTGTCTTTCTGGAAAGAATACGGATAACATGACGAATTTCACTGTCTCGTCCTATTACCGGGTCAAGTTTCTGCTCTTCTGCACGTTCTACAAGGTTAATGGCATACTTGGACAAAGTATCATAGGTTGCCTCCGGGTTGTCACTTTCAACTTTCTTTGTGCCTCTGACTTCGGAAAGAGCTTTTAAAAAACGTTCTCTTGTAAATCCATATTCCTTAAATATTTTTGTCAGCTCTGCATTTGGATTAGCAATTAAAGCCAGCATTATATGCTCAACAGATACATAGTCATCTCCCATTGCTTTTGCTTCATCCTCACTCATGAGAAGAACCTTATTCAAAGCCATGGTAACTCCCAGTTTATTATTGCCTGAAACCTTTGGCAATTTTGAAAGTCCTTGTTCTACTCTCTTTTTAAACTCCATCAGGTTCATGTCCATCTTTTCAATCAGGCGGGCAATAAGGCTGTCATCTATTGTGATAAGTGCCATTAAAAGGTGTTCCTGATCCATCTCAGGCGAGTTGTATTCATAGGCATACTTCTCACACTGCTGGATTGCTTCAATCGATTTTTGTGTAAATTTATTAATGTTCATACTTACCTCGATTCTGCGAAAAAATCGCCATTAAATAAACTCGGTTATGATTAATCCCGGTCTGAAACCGGATATAATCAAAGCCTGTATCACATATGATTCTTTTCACATGTTCAAGACGAAGTATATCATTAATTGTTAGCACTGTCAAGAGGTGAGTGCTAATTTTCTTATTCTTTTATTCTGTACCGGTCCGAACTCACAAACGCTATGCCTGTTGCTCTTTAAAATACTTCGTTTTATGCCATACATGGTACGGAGCTTGTACCTTATATTACTTTAATTCTAATCCCGCCTCCCGAAAACAATAGACTCTCTTTTTTTTTATAAAACATACTAAATATATACTTGACAAAATTCTTCCCTTCTAATAATATTATACGGAAAACTAAATGATAAGCCGTGTTTGTTTCGGCAACTTTTTACAATATCAGGGAGTAGTTAGCGTTTCCCACGAAACGTTATATTGTTCGTCATCACGCTGAAAAGCCGGGCAATATACCTACAATATTTTTGTATGTAACAAGACTTTTATTGCATTTTTCATGCAGTAGGAGTCTTTTTTTACTGTACTGCCAAAGCCACGTGCAAAGGAGGAACACATGTTAAAATATTTACTGTTAGTTGTTGGATTTATTCTTCTAATTAAAGGAGCTGATTTTTTTGTAGATGGTTCATCTTCTGTTGCAAGAATTTTAAAAATTCCTTCCATTATTATCGGTCTGACCATTGTTTCAATAGGAACCAGCTTGCCTGAGGCTTCGGTTAGTATTACTGCCGGTCTTTCGGGAAACAGCGACATCGCAATCGGTAATGTAATCGGTTCCAACTTTTTTAATCTTCTTGCCGTAATCGGTGTAAGTGCTATTTTCCTTCCGATTCCTTCTCCAAAGGAAATGTTAAACAGAGACCTTCTGTGGAATATAGCAGTCACTTTTCTTCTTCTGGTATTTATGTATGGTGGAAGCATTTCCCGTGTAGAAGGGCTTATTCTTCTGACCGGACTGATTATCTACCTCGTAGTATTAGTCAGAAGTGCCTTGAAAAATCGAGTGCCGGATGAAAGCACACAGAAAATATCTGTAATCAAGAGCACATTGTTCATTATTCTTGGACTTGCAGCTATTATCCTTGGTGGCAACCTGGTTGTTGATAATGCATGTCTTATTGCAAAAGCCTGGGGAATGAGTGAAACTCTGGTTGGACTTACCATCGTTGCAATCGGAACCTCTCTTCCCGAACTGGTAACTTCCATGGTTGCCGCCGGCAAAGGTGATTCCGGTATTGCCATTGGAAATGCCATTGGTTCAAGTATTTTCAATATACTTTTTATTTTAGGTTCAGCAGCGGTACTCACTCCTGTTAATGTAGCAGGTGAACTTATGGTTGACTGTGCACTGCTGGTTGCTGTAGGCATATTAATGTATATTATAACAAGAACCGGTAAGAAAATCGGACGCTTTGAAGGTATATGTTGTGTACTGGTATATGTAGCATATGCAGTTTATATCATAATAAGATAATTGTTTTCAAGTCAAATAAAGCTCTCCGGGTTTGATACCACAGAGAGCTTTTATTTTTTTACCTGTTATAGTCTTCCATATTAACCTTCCATCTCAACAATTTCATAATCAATCTCTACTGCACTGCTTTTATACAACAATTGAAAGCAGTTAATAATTCTCTGAGCAACCACATCACCGTTTTCAGTATCCGCATCCATTAAAATCACAATTACCTGTTTTGCAGAGTAACGGGTAGAAACATCCATGCGTCTGAGCGAAGTAAAAATAGCCTGTTCAAGATATTCCAAAGCATTCTCAATTTCTGAAGCATCTTCATTCATACCTTTTACCGGAGAGAGTGTAAATAATACAGTCTGCACCTGTCTGCTGCTTCTTTCCACACAACGTCTGATAAAATGATAAACATGGCTGAAGCTTTCAAAATCCAGCAGATATGCTCCTTTTGCAGGATCGGAACGTTTCATAAAATCTTTTATGTATGCCAGGTCCACAAGTTTTCCCGCTCTTAGATTTTCTTCAACATTATGTTCGCTGTAAAAATGAAATGAATGTTTTCCGTTCTGTTTTACATAATATAATGATTTATCTGCCGCATTGTACAGTCCGGCAAAATCGGTGCTGTCCTCAGGAGCCTGTGCAATACCAATTGAAACAGACGAATTAGTATCTATACCGGCCTCAACAATTTTATTGACTACATCCGAAATAATAGAACCGGCAATTTCACTGAGCTCCTCTTTTGATTTATCTCCTTTAAGGAAAGCAACAAATTCATCTCCGCCTATTCTGCATAAAACATCATCCTCAGTAGTGTGTTCAATCAGAGAGCGGGCAAACATTTTCAGCGTCTGGTCACCTGTAATATGTCCATAGGTATCATTAATCGCTTTGAAATTGTCCATGTCCGCCATAATCAGAGCACCCGGCTCACCGCAACTTAGTATTTCATTTACCTTTTCCTCTGTATAGGCTCTGTTCCACAATCCGGTAAGTGCATCCTGCCTGGACTTATTCTTAAGACTCATGGCTTCAGTGGTTTTTTCCTCCAGACGGTTGGCAAGATTCCTTCTAAGTTCCTCCAACTCCAAAACTCTTCCTATTCTGGAAAGCATTACTCCCGGAACAAAAGGCTTTGCAATAAAATCAACAGCACCTGCTTCTATACATCTTGTTTCAGTACCTGCATCTCCTTCAGCCGTAAGAATAATAACCGGAATATATTTAGTTCTTTCGTTGCTTCTCATTCTGGCTATTACTTCCAGTCCGTCCATTTCAGGCATATTCTTATCTAAAAGAACAAGATCGACTATATTGTTTTCCAGAAATTTCAATGCCTGAGTACCCATCGTAACTGCCGTAACTTTATAATAATCGCATAATACCGTTCTGGCAGAAACCAGATTAACCTTATTATCATCAACAATTAATATATGTTTCATAATACCTCCTCAAGGCCACCGCCTTAATTCTCTCCCCAATAACTTATCATATGCCGATAGCTTTATTTTGTTTTCATAAATAATACACCTAATGCACCCGGTCCACAGTTACTGGAAATTGTTGCGGAAGCTTTCGTAAGTATTATATCTTCAAAACCTCCACAATTTTCAATTTCCTGTTTTGCATTAGCCACTGTTTTTACATTGCATGCGGCATGAGTAAGAAATACTCTCTTTTTATCTATTTTACTGATACGTTTAAGACGCCATTTTACATAACGGCGTATGGCATTTTGATAATTCCCGACTGCAATATACATCAACTTTATTTTTCCATCCTTAATAGTCAAAACAGGATGTAACTGAAATAAATCAAATATTTTTACTGTTAACAGTTTCGTTTTATCATTCAGATAAAAATACATTAAGTCAGGGACAATAAAAGTAGTGGATATTCTTTTTTTCATCAATTCCAATTGACGGAAAATAGTATTGGCTTCCAATCCTTTTCTCACCATCTCTGCTCCACTTACAGCCAGCAATCCCATGCCGGTAGAAAGAGTTTCTGAATCAACAAGTAAAACCCTTTCTCCGTTGTTTCCCATTCTCAAAATAGCTTCTGCAGCATTTTTATAGGCTTTACTGATATTTCCACCAATTGTTATATGTATAATTTTTTCATACTTTCTGAGATTCTTTCTGAAAAAATCTACGTATTCTTGTATTGAAGGAGACTCGGATTCTGCTTTAAAACCTCCATTATCCATATGTTCAAATACATTGTCGGCTGTCATTTCATCACGGTCTAAAAATCTGCCATTTTCCGTAACTATATGAAAAAAAATAACATCTATATCATATTCTTCAAGCATGCCAAAAGGAAGATCACAGACACTATCCGTTGTAATTCTAAGGGGTTTTCTATTCATCTCTTTATCCTCCTATTATTCCCCGGCAAATGCTTCAGGTATGCTTTCTACCGATGCCAGTGCTTTTTCAAACTCAAAATCTTCTGCCAAAAGTTTAACTTTATTGAAAAATTCTTTCAGGGACCTTCCTTTAAATGAAAAAATCCCCGCTTCCTGACAAAGTCTGACAATTTCATCACCATCATATAAATCACAGGCTTTAGCGATATCCTCTATGTAAACTTCCAGCATTGGCTCTTCAATTTCCAGTTTAAAGGAATATCCCGTTTCTTCCTCGTCTGTAATCTGTCCGGCACGATTCAGATCCTCATCCGTTGCATTATAAGCCTTTAAGTATCGTTGACATTCATCTACTACTCCGGCATATTGTTTCATCAACCTGCTGTTACCCTCAATTATTGTACGATAATCACCTGCTTTACCTGCAATTTCAAGTTTCTTTGCACTCTCGGAAAGCTGTTCAGCTCCAATCATTAAAGATGAGCTTTTTAAAGCATGTACTTCAATAACATAATTAGTCCAGTCTTTACTTTCGCATAAGCGGTTAATATAATTAATCTTCTCATAACCGGTTCTGATATATGCAGCCAGAATTCCTTTATAGGCATCTTCATCACCACCGGTATAATATAATCCTTTCTCCGGTGAAAAGCTTGCACCTGAAATATTAACAGCCATAGTACCGCTACCCGGTACCGGTTCTGCAACCGGTTTTTGTAACAGTTTATCAGGAAGCCAGTTCTTAAGCATTCTGTCCAGAACCGAAAGTTCAATAGGTTTGGCCATAAAATCAGAAAAACCTGATCTGATAAACATTTCTTTTACACCACTTATTGCGTTGGCTGTCAGAGCAATAATAGGAAGTTTTTTATAATAAGGATCCGTCATGCTTCTGATTTTTTGTGTTGTTTCAACCCCATCCATTTCAGGCATCATGTGATCCATAAATACAAGATGGAACTCCTTGGATTTAAGAGCCTCAATTGCAGCACGTCCGCTGTCAACAGTCATAATCTGCATATGATAAGGACGCATAAGTCCCGCTGCAACCTCCCTGTTGATTTCATTATCATCAACTATAAGAATTTTTGCTTTCGGTGCAACAAATCTTGTACCCATTCTTGCCTGTTCATTTGCGTTTATAATTGGTTCATCATTCAGACAGGCAGCAATGGGGAGTGTATAAAACGGCTTAAATATGCAACGAATATTATTCTTTGGTTCAACTGCATTTATTTTATCCTGTACCAGAATCATGGTAATACTGTCAGCAAGTCTGTCAAAGAAGTCTTTATATTCCAGATACTCCTCTTTTCCGATAATACAATGTGTAATCCTGTCCCCATATTTTTCCAGCGCTTCATAGAACTTATCAAAAGATGTAAGGCACTTAAAATCAACATGTAGGGAATTACCCATGTTTGAAACAATATTGCCGTAAACCTCTCTTACAGAAGGATGTTCAAATTTTTGCGGATTAAAATAACCAAGAATATGCTGTTTTTCCGCATCCTTAACGGAGATAAAAGGCTCAGGATTTGTAACCTGCATTGGAATGGTAATTTTAAATTCAGATCCCTTTCCATATTTACTGTTTACATTTATGAAACCGCCCATTCTTGTAACCAGACGCTTTGAAATTGCAAGACCAAGTCCTGTTCCTTCCACAGAACGGTTTTTTCTTGTATCAACCTGCTGGAAACTGGTAAAAAGTTTTTCCAGGTTTTCCTCCGTTATACCGATACCGGAATCAGATACAGTTATATTAAGGTTAATGCCATAGTCCTGCTTTGTATGTGAAAGTTTTAGAGTAACAGAACCTTCTTTTGTAAATTTTACTGCATTGGTAATCAGGTTGATAACCACCTGTCTGATACGTAATTCATCTCCGTAAAGGCCACATGGAATGTCAGGATCGGCATCCACAATAATTTCAATGTCTTTGTTTCCTTTACGTGTCATTGCCATATTGATAACATCATTAAGGGTAGATGCAATGTTGAATTCTGATTCGATTAACTCCATCTTTCCGGAATCAATCTTGGAGAAATCCAGAATATCATTGATAATGGACAGAAGACTTCTGCCCGAAGACTGAATATTATAACAATTTTCTCTTACACGATTTGAAATATCGCTTTCTCTTAGGGTTAGTTCACACATTCCCACAATGGCATTCATAGGAGTACGAATCTCGTGACTCATGTTTGCCAGAAAGTCAGTTTTGGAACGTTCTGCTTTTTTTGCCTTGTATGCCTGTGCTTTCAGACTCTGTTCCACATGGTCAATATATTTAACAAGAAAGGTGACAATACACTCTGCAAGGATTATCCAGAACACAGTCAGTCCCGACCAGTCCAAAATAATTCCGATTGCAGCAAGCACAATGGAAATACATGTATATACAATCCATGCAATTCTGATATATTCATATTTAATCCCAATATTTCTCTCTTCCATAAACCCCTCCGTTATTTCACATTTGTATAATTATGCCCCAATATAACTCACTATTTTTTTAATTATAACATATTCTTATTTATATTTCCATATCTAATTAATCAGAGTCAGTTATGGGTTACTGTCAGATAAACAGTAACCCCGAGGCATTATGAAAATAACACCTCGGGGCTAAACAATTAATCACTTTATTACTTTTTTTCTATGAAAAATCAGGTAAAATATAACAAGTCCGATTAATACTCCTGCGGAATCAATAAGAACGTCTGTAAATTTTCCTGTTCTTCCGGGCACAAAGAGCTGATGATACTCATCACTTGCAGCATATAAAACAGCTGTACCAAAAACCGGAATTAACTTAACCGGCGTTACGCCTTTTATTTCCCCAATCATTGCTCCGGAAAGCAGAAGCCCCAGAAGCAGATACTCCAACATGTGTGCCATTTTTCTTAAGGGGTAATTGATGCTTTCCACCATCTGCTCTTTTTCTTCAGAGTTTAAATCCTCATAATCCGGTACAAATATTTCACACAATAAATTTCCGGCAGAGCGGCTGATTTCTCCGGAGCTCTCTCCTTCTTTATGGGAGAACAGAAAAATCATACCCATCCACAGCACTGTCAGTACTGCAAATACAATTCTTCTTTTTTTCATACTTATAAACTGGTACGTACAACTTTCGGTCTGTAACCACCCTCTTCAAGGGCATCCATAATTTCCTTTTTATGGCTGGTTCCAAAACATTCAAGTGTAATGCGAAGTTCTACTGCCACATTACGATTGGTAGAAACAAACTGATTGTGTTCAAGTTTAATTACATTACCCTGTTTGGCTGCTATGGCATCCGCTACCTTTGACAATTCGCCCGGCTTATCAGGTAAAAGAACAGACACTGTAAATATTCTGTCTCTGAAAATAAGTCCCTGCTGAACCACTGAAGACATGGTAATTACATCCATGTTCCCACCGCTGAGAATAGAAACAACCTTTTTATCTTTTACATTAAGATGCTTAAGTGCGGCAACCGTCAGGAGACCGGAATTTTCTACTATCATTTTATGATTTTCAACCATATCAAGGAAAGCAACCACAAGTTCATCATCTTCTACCGTAATAATGTCATCAAGATTTTCTTTTACATAAGGAAAAATCTTTTTGCCGGGAGTTTTTACTGCAGTACCGTCTGCTATTGTATCTGCATGGGGAAGGGTAACCACTTCACCTGCTGCAATAGAGGCCTGCATACAATTTGCACCTGCAGGTTCAACTCCGATAACTTTTATTTTGGGATTCAGAAGTTTTGCCAGAGTTGACACACCTGTAGCCAGTCCGCCTCCTCCGATTGGTACAAGAATATACTCAACGAGCGGAAGTTCCTTAAATATTTCCATTGCTATTGTTCCCTGTCCGGTTGCAACAGCAAGGTCATCAAAAGGATGAATGAAAGTGTAGCCGTTTTCTTCAGCAAGTTCGTAGGCTTTTCTGCATGCCTCATCATAAACATCTCCGTAAAGCACTACTTCTGCACCATAGCTCTTGGTGTTATTGACTTTTATAAGAGGGGTAGTTGTAGGCATTACAATTACCGCCTTGCAGCCATAACACTTTGCCGCATAGGCAACACCCTGTGCATGATTTCCTGCCGAAGCAGTTATAAGTCCTTTTTCGCGCTCTTCATCACTTAATGTACTGATTTTGTAATAAGCTCCTCTTACCTTATATGCACCTGTAAACTGCATATTTTCAGGTTTAAGATAAACCTTATTTCCTGTCTGCTCACTAAGGTAAGTACTGTACACCAGTTTTGTTTCCAGTGTAACTTCTTTCACTCTCTCAGAAGCCTCTTCAAATTTATCAAGAGTTAACATCTATTACCTCCAATAACATATGTATGTCAACTTATTCCATGACTGTAAGTCACAGGTGTTTTACATCTTTTGAAAATATTCCGATACGGAACATTAATCCTTAGGTTATATATCTTTCCGGCAATTTACCCCGTACTCTTGTAGGATATTTAATTTCTCTTAAATATCTGCCTATTGCGCTGTCCCAGGGAGGAAGCTTGCGAAAACCCGCACGGGTAAGTTTTTCTGTGCACAACATAGAAACTCCGGATTGTTGTAAATTTATTCCGTTTTCATCTTTTATCACAGGGATGACTTTAGTGCGAAGTCCGGCTCTTCGGAAAACTTCCATTGCCACCTGGGCCTCCGAAACAAAGCCACCCTCGTTGACCGCATTGTATATGCCATATTTTTCCGATTCAACCATATCTGCCAGAAGACGGGCAAGATCAAAAGTATATGTAGGGGTTCCTATACTGTCACCGGCAATACTGATGGCTTTACGATATTCTCCGTTACGGAGTATATCACTGATAAAATTCCTGCCCGAACTACCATACAGCCACTGCGAACGAACAACAAAAAACCTGTCCGTATTCTGAATAACTGCCTCTTCTCCCATAAGCTTGCTTTTTCCAAAAACACTTTCAGGTTCAGTTATGCTCTCATCAGGATCAAGAATATTTTTTTGTCCGCCGCCATATACATGATCACTGCTTATGTATATAATTTTTGCTCCAAACTTTTTACAGGCAATTGCAATGTTTTCTGTTCCCTTAACATTGACTTTCATTACTTTATCATAATTCAGAGGTTCTTCTGCACTGACTGAGTCAGAGTAAGATGCACAATGAATTACCACATCCGGCCTTAAAGAATCCACAACCCTGTCTACTGTAGCAAGGTTTGAAACATCCATATGGCAGTATGGTAACTTAGAAACCATGGTCCCATCCGGTTTTTTACTGTAGAACAAGTTAAGGTCTGTACCGAAACATTTGTGACCACGTTTAAAAACTTCATTTATTACATCATGTCCCAACTGTCCCTCTACACCGGTGACCATAACTCTCATAATGCGTCTCCTTATTCGTTCTTTTTATCACGCATCATAAGGGATGTTACCGCTTCCACCGGAGTTTGTCCTTTGTTTATTACACTGTCTATTGCACTGGTAATCGGCATCTCTACATTGTATTTTTCTGCCAGCGCCATTGCTGCGGGAAGAGCATTTATTCCCTCAACAACCATTCCGACTTCTTTTATGGCTTCGTCCGGTTTTTTTCCTTCACCAATCAACCTGCCGGCTTTATTGTTACGACTGTGAACACTGGTGGCTGTTACTATCAAATCACCGATTCCCGCCAGTCCGTAAAAGGTGTTACTGTTACATCCCATTGCAGTTCCCAGTCTGGTTATTTCCGCCATTCCTCTTGTAATGAGTGCTGCCTTAATGTTGTCTCCATAACCTATTCCCACTGCAATGCCTGCTGCAAGAGCAATTACATTTTTTAAAGCACCACAAAGTTCAACTCCCAGCACATCAGAGTTTGTATAAACTCTCATGCAGCTATTCATGAAAATATCCTGAATCTGTTTTGCTACATCCTCATGTTTACAGGCAGAAACAATAGTGGTTGGAAGGTCTCGTGATACCTCTTCCGCATGTGTAGGTCCCGACAAGGCAACCATTTTCAGTTTATCCTTATCCATACCTGCTTTTACAAATTCATCTTCAATTATCTGCGTCATTGTAAACAGGGTGTCAGCTTCAATTCCCTTTGCCACATCAACAAAAATCTGATTTTCATTGACATAAGGAGCTGCACTTTCTGCTGTTTTCCTGACAAAAACCGAAGGCACAGCAAAAAGGATTACATCCTTATCAATACATGCTTCTTCAATTACCTTAGTAAATTTCATCTCATCAGGTATAACCATGTAAGGCAGATTCGGATGAATCCTTGTTGTAGAAAGATTATCAATTTCTGAAGGCAGGGCTGACCATACCGTTACATCATTTCCATTGTTGCATAACATTCTTGCAAGCGCCATTCCCCAAGTGCCTGCACCTAAAACACCTATAGATTTCACAATTTCCTCCATGTGCATTAGCATTTTAATTTCAGTTTATTTTAACATTTAACATGTATGAATGCAAGTAAGAGATTATACCCAATTCATTTCAGATTTTATTTTACTAAATAAGTGTGTGTTATGCAATGAATATTCTTTTATTTAATTAATTATTAATTGCCTTTTTCATTTTTCCGACATATTCTGACACAGGCTTCACGCAGTCTTTGCCGTATTGTGCGCATAATTTAACAATTGCGGAACCCACAATAACACCGTCTGCATACTTTGCCATTTCTGCAGCCTGCTCCGGAGTACTGATACCAAATCCAACGGCAGCCGGAATATCTTTTGTATCCTTAACCGCTTTAATCATCGATTCTACATCAGTAGAAATGTTATTTCTTACACCTGTTACACCCAGGGATGAAACGCAGTATAAGAATCCTTCTGCCTCTTTGGCAATCATCTTAATTCTGTCATGTGAAGTAGGTGCAATCATTGAAATCAAATCAACGCCATATTTTTTACAGACTTCATCAAATTCCTTTTTCTCCTCATAAGGAATGTCCGGAAGGATAACACCGTCAATTTCATACTTTGCACAGCGCTCCATAAATTTATCAGCCCCATACGAATAGATAACATTAGCATAGGTCATGAACACCATTGGAATCGTTACTCTTTTACGAAGTCTTTCAACCATATCAAAAATATCATCTGTAGTAATATGATTTGAAAGTGCCCTTATATTTGCATTCTGAATTACAGGCCCTTCTGCTGTCGGGTCAGAAAAAGGGATTCCAAGTTCAATTAAATCTGCACCCGCTTCCTGCATTGCATATATAATTTCCTCAGTGACGGCAAGGTCCGGGTCTCCACAGGTAATAAAGGGAATAAATGCCTTACCGTGATCAAATGCTTTCTTAATGTTACTCATGAATATCCTCCCCTCTGTAACGTGCAATTGCTGCACAGTCCTTATCTCCTCTTCCGGAGATATTAATTACAATAATCTGTTCTTTGTTCATAGTCGGAGCCAGCTTCATGGCATGTGCAACTGCATGTGCACTTTCAATTGCAGGAATAATTCCTTCTGTTCTGGACAGATATTCAAAAGCATCAACTGCCTCATCATCTGTTATTGCCACATATTCTGCTCTTCCAATATCATGGAGATATGCATGCTCAGGTCCGATGCCCGGATAATCAAGTCCGGCTGAAATGGAATATACGGGTGCTATCTGACCATATTCATCCTGGCAGAAATAAGATTTCATACCATGGAAGATTCCAAGCTTTCCTGTATTAATGGTTGCTGCTGTTTCAAAGGTATCAATACCCCTTCCTGCGGCTTCACATCCAATCAGACGTACATTTTCATCCTGAATAAAATGATAAAATGCACCTATAGCATTGGAACCGCCACCTACACATGCAATTACCGCATCCGGAAGTCTTCCTTCTTTTTCCATTATCTGCTGCTTAATTTCACGACTGATTACAGACTGAAAATCACGAACCATGGTTGGGAAAGGATGTGGACCCATTACAGAGCCAAGTACATAATGGGTATCGTCAATTCTTGTAGTCCACTCGCGGAATGTTTCGGATACTGCATCCTTAAGCGTAGCTGTTCCGCTCTCAACCGGATGAACCTTTGCACCCAGAAGACGCATTCTGTATACATTCAGTGCCTGACGAATAGTATCCTCTTTTCCCATAAAGATTTCACATTCCATTCCCATCATGGCTGCTACTGTAGCTGTTGCAACACCGTGCTGTCCTGCACCGGTTTCTGCGATTACTCTGGTTTTACCCATTCTCTTTGCAAGAAGCATCTGTCCCAGAACGTTGTTGATTTTATGGGAACCGGTATGATTCAGGTCCTCACGCTTCAGATATATTTTTGCACCGCCCAGGTCCTTTGTCATGCGCTCTGCATAGTAAAGTCTGCTTGGTCTCCCCGCATATTCATTGTAAAGCTCTGTAAGCTCTCTGTTAAATTCTTCATCATCCTTATACTTTGTATAAGCCTGTTCCACTTCATTTATGGCATTCATCAGTGTTTCAGGTATGTACTGTCCTCCGTGAATACCAAATCTTGTTTTGTCTGCTGCCATTATAGCCTCCTATCCATGTGTTTATTTGCATGTTCACTTATCTGTTATACATGCATATTGTATTTTTGTTGCATGTTCATTAATTTGTTGTACATGCATATTTGTTTTTTTACTTAGAAATCACATCTCATTATTCCTGATTTTAGCAGTTACCGCTAGCATTTTTTTAAGGTCTTTAAATCCTTTTGTTTCAATTCCACTGCTTAAATCCAGTGCATAAGCCCCGGTTCCCATGGCAGCTTCTATATTATTTTCATTAAGCCCCCCTGCAAGAAAATAGGGTCTGTTCACACCTTCCAGCAGTTTCCAATTGAAACTTTCACCGCTTCCCCCCTGTACACCCTTTACATATGTATCGAACAACAGGTAATCTGCAGTGTAATCAAGTGCCTTCGTAACATCTTCAGAGTTTTTAACCCTGACTGCTTTTATAATTACAATGTCTGCCGCAAGCCTTCTAAGCTTTTTTATATACTCTTCATCTTCCGAACCGTGGAGCTGGGCTATGTCCACAATTCCCTGCTTAAAGTCATCTGCCACCTGCTCCGGTGTTTCATTAACATATACTCCTGCAGCTTTAATTTCATTATTAAGTTTTTTTCTGAAGCCCGCTGCCTTTTCCCTGTCAACAAAACGTCTGGTATTTGCAAACACAAAGCCCACATAATCCGGCATTGCCATATTGGCATATTCAATATCCTCAGATCTCATCATTCCACAAAGCTTAATTTTCATTTTATCCTCTTTTTATAAATTGGTTTCATGGTATTCTACAGTTGTCTAACGCTGCATTTTTCACCCGGAGTTATTTTCCTGCCAGTTTATTAAGCTCTGCTTTTTTATCAGCCGCTCTCATAAGAGTTTCGCCGATTAAAACTGCATCAACTCCCATTTTTCTCAGGTTATTAATATCTTCTGCAGTTTTAATTCCGCTTTCAGATACAAAAATTATGTCTTTGGGAACAAGATTTCTCAGTCTGCCACTATTATTAATATCTACTGTGAAATCCTTAAGATTACGATTATTTACCCCGATGATTTCTGCTCCGGCATTTACGGCCATGCGAATTTCTCCTTCATCATGAGCCTCAACAAGTGCCGATAGTCTAAGACTTTTTGCAATATCCAAATATTTTTTTAATGTCTCCTCATCAAGCAATGCACAAATCAAAAGGACTGCACTTGCACCAATAAGCTTTGCCTCATAAATCTGATATTCATCAACTGTAAAATCCTTGCGAAGTACCGGAATGGACACATGAGATGATATTTGCTTCAGATATTCATCCTTACCAAGGAAATAATAAGGCTCTGTCAGACAGCTTATTGCCGAAGCACCTGCGGCTTCATATTCCTTTGCAATTTCCAGATATGGAAAATCTTCTGCAATTATGCCTTTTGACGGACTGGCTTTTTTTACTTCACATATAAAAGCTATGTCTTTACCTTTAAGTGCTTCTTTGAAAGAATGTGCAGGAGCAGGAGCGGCTGACGCCTGCTCCATAATCTTCTGCAAAGGTATCTGTTTTCTGATTTCTTCATATCTGATTCTTGTTTTTTCAGCAATTTCCTGTAAAATCATTTTTTCTCCATTCTGTCTGCATTATGCAATATTTGTGGCTTCAATAAACTGTTTTAACTTTTCCATTGCCTTTCCGCTATCAATCATTTCTTCGGCTTCGCGGATTCCTTCTTCTATTGATACGCCTTTAACAATGTGAATTGCAGAACCTGCATTTAAAAGTACTATATCTCTTTTAGGTCCTTTTTCCCCTCCAAGAATATTCAGTAGGATTTCTGCGTTTTCTGCCGGCTCTCCGCCCATCAAATCTTCTTTTGCACATGAAGTTAATCCAAACTGTTCAGGTGTAATTTCATAACTTACATATGGTTTTTCACAACCTGCATACTTTTCAACATCAAGTTCAACAATCATAGTAGGTGCACTGAGACTGATTTCATCCAGATTGTCTTTTCCGTGAACCACCATTGCTCTTTTGACACCCAGGTTTGCCAGAACAGATGCTATAGGCTCCATCAGGCTTTCACTGTATACACCAAGAAGCTGATATGTGTTTGATGCCGGATTTGTCAGTGGTCCCAGAATGTTAAATACTGTTGGAATTCCGATTTCTTTTCTCACCGGTCCCACATACTTCATTGCCGAATGATATCTCTGTGCAAACATAAAGCAAAGGTTTGTTTCATCAAGAATAGCTGCATTTCTCTCCGGTTCTACGGAAATTTTTACTCCCAGTGCCTC
The DNA here is from genome assembly GCA_051877895.1 of Lachnospiraceae bacterium. GTDB lineage: Bacteria > Bacillota > Clostridia > Lachnospirales > Lachnospiraceae > UBA3775. The sequence goes on from JBJEJI010000069.1 coordinate 33,853, forward strand.
CAGACAGTCAGCGGTTCCGCATTTACTTGAAGCTGCTCTGTTGCCATGCTTTGCAACAGGCACTCCCGCAGCCGCCGCCACAACAGATGCCGCTGTTGAAATGTTGAAAGAGTTCGACCGGTCACCACCGGTTCCAACAATATCAATAACCTCTTTATCCGTATTTACCTTTGTTGCAAATTTTCTCATTCCTTTTGCACACGCTGTTATTTCATCAATTGTTTCACCTTTCATATGTAAAGCTGTGAGAAATGCTGCAACCTGAGACGGTGCAGCCTCTCCTCCCATAATCTCATCCATCACCTGACTACATTCATCCATTGAAAGGTTGTTTCCATTAACCACTTTATTAATTGCTTCTTTATTCATGACTTTATCCTCCGATATTTAAAATTTTATTTGCTTTATAATCTTTTTAATGCCCGATTTCCGATTTCAAAAATATAAAAACTTATCTGTCAATGAGAAAGTTTTTTAGTATCTGCATTCCATCCGGTGTAAGAATTGATTCCGGATGAAACTGCACGCCGTATATTTCAAAATCTCTGTGTTTTACTGCCATCACAGTTCCGTCATCTGCTGTTGCAATAACCTGCAGAACTTCAGGAATGGTTTCCTCTGCAGCTGCAAGGGAATGATATCTGGCCGCCTTGATTACAGGCTGCATATTTTTAAATATTCTGCAGTTATTATCAATTTTCACATCCGACTGTTTTCCATGCATTAAAGTTTTTGCATATGTAACAGTTGCTCCAAAAGTTTCACATATTGCCTGATGTCCCAGACAGACCCCAAAGATTGGAATTGTCCCCGCAAATTCGGCAATAATCTCCTTGCAGTTTCCTGCTTCTGACGGTTTTCCGGGACCCGGTGAAATAATAATTCTTTCCGGAGCCATTTCTTTTATTTCTTCAACAGTCTTTTCGTCATTTCTTATTACCTTGATATCCGGATTGATGGTTCCAATGCACTGATACAGGTTGTATGAAAAGCTGTCATAATTATCCACTAACAGTATCATGATTTCCTCCTTAATTTCTCTTTACGCTACCTTTTTCTACGTAATAAGTCAGACTCTCAAACACTTCGCTTATTACTTGTTATTAACAGTTTTCGTTTTACAACTAAAGGACTATATTTACATGTCCTGGGAAATTTCTATTGCACGCATTACAGCTTTTGCTTTATTAATACATTCCTGATATTCATTTTCAGGAACACTGTCGGCCACAATTCCGGCACCGGATCTTACAAAGACCTTTCCGTTTTTCTTAAAAGCAATTCTGATTGCAATACAGGTATCAAGATTTCCTGTAAGGTCTATGTATCCTATGGCTCCGCCATAAATTCCACGCTTATTATTTTCAAGTTCGTTAATAATCTGACAGGCTCTGAACTTTGGTGCTCCTGAAAGGGTTCCTGCAGGAAGAACTGCATCTACGGCATCTAAAGCACTTTTATCTTCTCTTATTGTGCCTCTTACAGTTGAACCAATGTGCATTACATGAGAATATCTTTCGATTGACATATATTTTTCTACTTCAACGCTGCCAAATCTGCTTATTTTACCCAGGTCATTTCTTCCAAGATCTACCAGCATGTTATGTTCTGCCCTTTCTTTTTCATCTGCCAGCAGTTCTTTTTCAAGTTTCTTGTCCTGCTCTTCGGTTAAGCCTCTCGGCCTGGTTCCCGCAAGGGGAAATGTATGTAAAGTGTTTTTTTCAAGCTTTACAAGTGTTTCAGGCGATGCACCGGCAACCTCAAGATCATCACTGGAAAAATAAAACATATATGGTGATGGATTTATGGTTCTTAATACTCTGTAGGTATTAAAAAGGCTTCCTTCCATGTCTGCCTCCAGTCTGTTTGAAAGAACAACCTGGAAAATATCTCCTTCATATATATAATTTTTTGCCTTGTTAACCATGTTACAGAATTCTTCTTTTCCAAACAGACTTCTGTACTCTCCTTTTAGTTTACCGGGACGTATATCAGCAGGTTCGCCTTTTTCAATGATGCTTTGAATTTCATCCAGTTTGTCAACTGCCTCCTCATAGGACTCCTCAATATTTCCCACATCAGCAACTGCAATAATAATTATTTTCTGCCTGACATTATCAAATGCTATAACTTTATCAAAGTACATAAGGTCAACATCTCTGAAGCATTCCTCATCTTCTGCATCAAGCTTTAAGTTTGGTTCGCTATATTTAATATAGTCATATGCAAAATATCCAACCAGTCCTCCGGCAAATGTTGGCATATAATCAAGTTTTGGAGCCTTATGATCCTCGATAAACTTTTTGATAAATTCTCCGGGATGAGATACTCTTGTTTCTTTAAGTATTTCTCCGTATGCATTTTTTACGGTCATTACACCATTTGCACAGGTTACTTCCATGGATGGTTCATATCCAAGGAAAGTATATCTGCCCCATTTTTCCTGGTTCTCAACACTTTCCAGCATATATACATGTCTGCTGACCTTCTTAAGTTTTCTCAATATCTCCATTGGAGTATACATGTCTGAGAACAGTTCCCTTGATACAGGTATGCATTTGTAGCTTTGTGCCAGTTTCTTGGCTTCATTAAAATCCGGTTTCATATTTTGACCTCCAATTTCTGAATAAACTGTCACAAATTACTAAAAAAAAATCCTTGAGGTAAATAAAATTACCTCAAGGACGAAATAACAAATTCGCGGTGCCACCTTGATTCCCGGACTGCCTCCGGGCTCTTTGCAGGATACCAACATATCCCTCACCTCTGACGCGGGTGATGCGTTACGGAATACTCACTTAAAAATTAAGCTTTGACCATACCCTCCGTGGTCCATTTGAAGTACTGCGTTCTGTCCGGCTCTCAGCACCCCGGACTCTCTGTGAGTGCAACATACAACGTTATCTCCACTTCAACGGTTTGTGACGTTATTCAATTTAACTTTTCCCATAGTTTATACCTGTCACTTAAAAATGTCAATCCCTTTTTTTCGATTTTTTCCATTATTATTCGTCATGCTTTAACTAAAAATCATACTTATACAAAAGATTCATTTCTTTAAATGTCAGGCTGAAACATGCTATTTAATCACACTGTAAAGTCTGCCTGTGCCAATTTCCGGCTCCTCTTCTAACGAAGAAAACAACTCATGAACGGTTACGAACTCATATTCTCTTTTAAGAAGTTCCGGAATAATGGTTTTTAACGCTTCCCAGGTATTTACATTGTAGTCAGAGTCATGGAGCAGAATAATCTGTCCTTCCTCTGCATTGGAAATAACCTGCCGGATTCTGCTTTCAACAGATACATTCTCATCCCAGTCATTGCAGCCTATTCCGCAGATTAAAGGATATTTCACATCCCGAGCCATTTCTTCATTTACTGCAATGTAAGGAGGTCTGAAATAACGAACTTTGGTATTGATATGCTCCTCAATAAGTTCAGTTGTTTTTTTAACCTGGAAAAGTCTTTCTTCCGTTGTCAGCTCAGTCATGGCAGGATGAGAAAAAGAATGGTTTTCTATTTCACATCCAAGACTAACGGCTCTTTTCATTACAGGTACCGTTTCCTCTATTATTTTTTCTCCAATAAGGAAAAAGGTTGCTTTTGCATTATACTGTTCCAGCAAATCCAGAACAAGAGGAGTAACGATTGTATTTGGACCATCGTCAAATGTCAGTGCAATTTTTTTCATTTCTTTTCCTCAATTAATTTGTAGTTGCAATCATATCCACAATTGCCCAGTGCGGATTATCCACTCCATCATCGGAATCATCATATTTAACGAAATAGAATGTGGAGTCAATAGTATCCACTCTTGTTTCGCCCGTTCTTGTCAGGTACATATTTTTTTCAAAATAAATGTGACAGGAATAGCAGTTTTCTCCGTAAGAAACGTAATCTGTTATGGAAATATTGGAATACGGTGGGTCAAGCAGTGTATGATCACTTATAAAAGTAATATCTATGCCGTGAGCATAGCTGTCAGCCATTTCCCAGTAATAAGAATCCTTAATCAGGTACTGCTGAATGGTAGCCAGACCATGACTTTCTCCCGACAAATCATTTGTAAGGAAGTCTTCCCAAGTCTGAGCCATTTCTAAAGCATCGTCATATAATTCCTGAGGCATTTCAGCTGAAGCTGAAACATAATCCACAGTAATATTTCCATTTTCATCAGGAGTATACGCTACCTCTGCACCGGTGCCGTCATAAACCTTAATTTCCGGCTCATTTACAAGATCGGTCACCTTATATTCTACAACTGTAGGCATAGATACATACTGGATTACATTGGCAAAATCCGGATTCTGTTCACTATTTCCCGTAAGGTAATTATCACTAAGTGTAACCCCATTAATGGTTACAGTATAATCATTTGGTACTTTAATAATGTAATCATGGGAACCTGCAGTAAATACAGGCTGTATTTCCTTTACTTCCCAGTCCATAATTGTCAAAATACCAAAAATGGTACGTTCATTTTTTGCCTGAAGTGTCACTTTGGCAACCAGTGTATCATCGGCCAAAATATCATATACAGGCTCTTCTGTAAGATAACTTCCCGAATCCTTCTCACAGGAATATCTGTTAACATTATCAAACTGTGCCATATAAATGTTTTTATATACATCGGCAGCTTCAAATTCACCTGAAGCAGACGGAAGTGTAAGTTCTTCTGTTATTGAACCATCGGCCACCTTTGCTTTGAACTCTGTCAGATAGGCTTGAATTGCATTGTCTGACTGGGAGTTTTCATACTGTACAAGACATTTATCTGTATATGCAAGAAATCTCCATGCTAAGATTATGAGAATAAGTGCATAAACACCAAGACAAATCCAAAAAATCGGAAGCTTGCGTTTCTTTGCAACAGGTCTTTGTCTTCTGTCCTCTGAAGCACCATATTTTTCGTCAAGAAGACGATCTTCTCTGCTACGCCGGGATGCAGGTCTGTTTCCTTGTGCCCCCTGACGTCCGGCATAAGGTCTGTTCCCCTGTGGGGCTCTGCCATTTCCCGAGGATGTTCTTCTTGGTCTGTACTCTGACTGTCTTTCTTCTTCTACAGCAAGGTCACTCTGACTTTTTTCAGCCGCCTTACGTGCCTTCATTGCAAGATATTCTTCTTCTGTGATTTCATCGTCGTCATCATCGTCATCATCAATTGGATCAGAATCTACAAGCAGTGGATTTCTTTTTGGTCTGACTGTTTCATATCCATATAATTCTGCGGAAGGCTGCGAAGGTCTTCTTGTCTGTGTAGCAGAAGGTCTTTCCACTGTTTCTGCTTGAGATACAGTTCTTTGTTGTGCACCTGCAGCTCTTACTGAAGGAGCCTTTGGAGTATTGCTTCTCTGCTGTGCCCCTGCAGGTCTTCTTACAGGAGCACTCTTTTCAGCCGTTCCTGTCATTGCTGCTACATCCGAAGCAAGACTTTTTGTTACTCTTCCTTCTGCTTTTTCTATTTCCTGCTCAAGATACTCAGGATCAAGATTAACAAAATATTTATTGTCCATTAGTTCTCTCCTTTACTGCTTAGGCATTACAACAAATGCTGTTGGAAGCTTCCATGAAGAATTCTGATAATAAAAGGTTACACTGGTCATCTCATATTCTCCATTATAAACCATGGTAGAGGAACTTCCTCCATCAAGGTTTGCTGCATTTACAGCACCGTACTGCTGCATAATACCAATAAGATCGGAAGCAGTAGCTCCAAGGTGTCCCGATGCACCACGTCCATCTGTTACAAGAAGCAGGATTGCTCCGTCGGCTCTCTGTCCAATAGCTGTACGTGGATTGGCTCCACTACCCTGACCATCCAGCTTTCTGGGTTCTCCATTAATAATAAGCGGAACAAAGTGGTTGTTGGAATCAGAACTCTCCTCCTGGAATGCAACAGCATCACGGATGCCTGCCTCTGCTACATATGCTTCAAAGTCAGAAGAACTCATTCCGGACAAATCTTTGATAATAAGAATATTGTCATTGCTTAAGCCGATTAAATAGGTTCCTGTCTGTGCAGACGGATCATTATAGGTAATCTGTCCGTTCTGAACAACAATGCCAAGAGGTGTACCGCCCTTGTTTCCTGCTGATACATAAAGACCGCCGTTTACGCCTGCAACACCACCGGCATCGGAAACGATTTTGTCAAGTTCCTCACCATACTCAGTCCATGGATAGGTAGAACCTACGCATACCTGTGCCGGATTTTCAATAATCAGCATTTTTGCAAAAAAGGAACGACCTGAAATCTCCTCTATTCTGATTCCGTTTTCATCAAAAACCTCTGTTGTTGTAACTGTTCCTGAAGAATCACCTGTGCCATCCTGACCCCCGGTTGTATCATCATTATCAGGTTTAATCTGAATAAGAGAAGTATCAACCTCTGAATCCATCTTTTCCATGGAATTACTGTTTACAATTGCCTGTATTTCCTCATCGGTACATACCCATGAAGCAAGGAACTTCATCTGTCCTGTTTCAAGTATGGTTGTAACAAATAAGTTTCTTGCCGATTCAGAAGGGCCGTTACAACATTTCTGAAGCATCAGATAAACTGTACCTGCCAAAATAACTACTGTAAGCAAAATCACTAAAAGTATTTTTCCAATAATTGCTGCTATTTTCTTTCCCATTTTACATTTCCGGCGGATAATCCGCTTCTCTCCTTTCGTTATTTTTTAAATACCCATCTCTGCTGAATCTGAAAGCTGATAAAGAAAAGACACATATCAACTATAAACTTCACTAATGTTTCCAGCAGACTTCCGTTCAATCCCAATACCACATCTGCCAGTAACCATACAAGTCCGTATGAAACTGCAGCCTGGCAAACGCAAAGAATGTAATACTTCGGCAGTGAGCTTCCCACCGAATCTTTTGACTCAAATACCACCTTCCTGTTCATGGTATAATTAACCAGTGAACTGACAAGTCTGGCTCCTCCGGTCGCAATTAAAAGTCTCAGCTCTGAGCTCATATCTGTTACTGCCAGTAACAGATTGATTACGGTAAAAAGCACTGTATCAACAAGGAAGGAACACAACGAACTTGCAATAAATTTAAAAATAACCTTATAAATTTTAATAGAATCCTTAATCGGATTAAAATGCGATGAGCTGTTATCGTCAATATAAACAGTATCAATCACTACTTCGTACATTTGTATATTCTGTTTTTTCATTACCAGAAGCTGATTGGTTTCATATTCATACCTTTCACCTTCTATGGATACCATTAAAGGAAGATACTTAAACGGAATGGCACGAAGTCCTGTCTGGGTATCACTAATTTTTATTCCACAAGCAAAACGAAAAACTGCTTTTGTAAGGTTGTTACCGAATTTACTTCTGGAAGGAACTTCCGGTCCGGAGAAATCTCTTACTCCCAGTACCACCTTGTCCTTTTCTCTTTCCATGGCCTCAACACAGGCTCTGATATCTTTAGGCAGATGTTGTCCGTCTCCGTCCACCGTAACTACTCCACTGATTTCGCTACGATTATTCATGATATATTCAAAGGCTGTTTTCATGGCACGTCCCTTGCCCTTGTTCACTTCATGAACAAGAACCTCAACTCCTTTAAATGCCTTTACTTCTTCAAAATACTTTTTATGTTCCTCACTGCTGCCATCATCTACAACAACAATATCGTCAAAACCTTCACTTAACAACCCTTCTACTGTATGTACCATTTTTTCATCAGGATTAAGGGAAGGTAAAATAATAGTTGCTTTCACATTTTCCTCTTTTCCGAAGCTGTTTATTTACTTCATTTTATCGAAAGAATTCCTCAATATTACTCCTGGGAATTATCCGGTTTTTCATTTTTATCTGCTGCAATTTTTTCGCAGATTTTGTCTCCAATAACATTAACAAGCAGTCCCAGACCAATACCTGTAACCAGTCCGCCAATTATATCAGTAGGATAATGAATTCCGATATAAAGTCTTGAGAATGCAATAAGAGAAGCTAATACAATCAGAATAACAGCATATTTTTTAGGCAGATTTTTATACATTGCCACTGCAGACGCAAAACTTGCCCCGGTATGTCCCGACGGGAAAGAAGCATCATGGGCAGGCTTAACAAGGCAAATCAAACCTTCTACAACTTCATATGGTCTTGTTCTGTTTATTAAATTTTTCAAAATCAGATTATTTACGATAAGAGATCCGACCAAGGCACAAGCAGAATAAATTCCTGCCTTTCTGGTCTTTTTGAAACACAAAAGAATAACTGTTAGAATTATCCAGAATACACCACCGTCACCAAGATGGGTAATTCCTTTAAAAATCGGATCACATACAGAATTACGTATATGTTCCTGAATAAATATTAAAATATCTCCGTCTATACCAAGCATAATGACTATCCCCTCTTTTTATGTTTATTGTATTTGACGGCACAATATGCAATTTCGTCAAATTTCTACAACTTGTTTTATGATAACACAATATGAGAGGATAATCAATTACACCTCATTGCAAAATTATTAATAATTTTTAACATTTTTTAACTTTGCAGCATTTTCAACTGGTAAAACTCACCTTTTTTCTCCATGAGTTCTTCATAATTTCCGAACTCTCTCAGCCCACCCTGACCAATTACCGCAATTTTATCAGCATCTTTAATTGTAGAAAGTCTGTGTGCAACAATCAAAGTTGTTCTGTCTTTTACCAGATTGGAAATAGCATTCTGGATTTTTTTCTCAGAAATAGAGTCAAGTGCTGATGTAGCCTCATCCAGAATAAGTATTTTGGGATTACGAACAAATGCCCTTGCAATTGAAATACGTTGTCTCTGTCCCCCGGACAGGTTATTACCATGTTCTGTAATCATAGTGTTAAGCCCATCAGGAAGAGAATTGATAAAATCATCCAGGTTTGCAGCCTTAATTACTTCCCACAATCTTTCATCACTTATTTCCTCACTGCCATAGGTTATGTTGTCCCTTATGGTTCCGGTAAATAAAATTGACTGCTGAGGAACTACAGCAATATGAGATCTGAAACTACGTAAATCCAAATCTGCCATGTCTTTACCATCAATTTTTACACAACCGCCCGTAGGCTTCATGAAACCGATAACCAGATTAATTATAGTAGTTTTCCCCGCTCCCGAACCACCAACCAGGGCTATTGTCTGTCCAGGTTTAATATCCATGTTCAGGTCACTGAGAACATTGTTGTCACTGTCAGGATACCGGAAAGCTGTATGTTCAAATGATATATGTCCATTAACTGTCGATAACTTCTGCTTGTCTCTGTAATCTTCCATATCATGACAACGCAAAATATCACCAACGGAATTTACAGATTCCAGACCTTTTGCAATGGTAGGCAGCAAAGTAATGATACCTGAAACCTGAGCAACTATCTGACTGAAATAGGTCTGATAAAGAACGATATCACCAACAGTAATCATTTGCTTATATGCAAGATATCCTGTAAAGCCAAGACACAATATCTGAAAGCTCTGGAATGCCACCCAGCTGATGGATGAAAAAAAGGACTGAACCAGATCAAGCTTTAATCCACTGGAAGCAAGCTGTCCCAGTTGTGTATCCATTTTTCTTGTCTCTTTTTCTTCAAGTGCATGGGCTCTTGTAACCGGAATCAGTTCCACCATTTCCATGACTTTTACTGAAGTTTCTTCCATTTCTTTTCGAAATTCTTTGTTATAGCGCTTAATTTTAGATTTAAACCCATTCATAATAAGAACCGCCACCGGAATTGTGGCAAGGAAGAACAAAAATACAGTCCAGCTCTTAAAAACCACAACTGCAAATGCAACAACAATATTCATTATTATGCTTAGAACTGATATGAAAATTTGTGACGACAGGGTTTCAATCTGTTCTACATCCCGCATGATTTTAGACTGAAGACGTCCTGATTGCATTTCATTATGATAACGGATTGAAAGCTGCTGAAGTTTTCTCACCATGGTACTTCTTAAATCACGTTCCATCTCACGAATGGTTTTAGAATATAACCACACATGGAGATAATTGGAAAAAATGTTTTGCACCAAAAGTACCAGCATGACGATCACGTTAATTACTATATTCCTGACCGCATTAGGATTCTGGCTTGTTGCCTCGTTAATAATATTTGATGTTACAATAGGAAGAACCCATATCGGACTGTGTTTAACGAAGAAAAATATAATAGACAGAATTAATTTTGTATATCTGCCCTTATAAAGTCCAATCAGGGTTTTCAGTGAATTCTGATTACTGTTAAAATTTTCAAGCAGTAATTTTTCTTCTTCACTCAGCTCATCAAGAGGAGCTGCATTTTCATTTGTATTCATGGAAGCCTCCGTAAAACGAATGATTAAAATTTCCATGATTATAGTCGATTCCTTACGTTAAATAAATATCTTTTCTTATACATTAATTTGTGTTTTTTTTGCCTTTATTTTCCCACATAATACTCCATATTTCTATACATCTTTTAACACATTCTAAGAATAAAAAATGCCCCTCAGACAAGGGATTATCCCTTGTCTGTGAGGCAAAATTCATTTTTGTTTAAATCAACTTTGTAAGAAGATATATTATTCCCATGTGAGCCGGATAATAGAGATAAAAAAGGTACTTGAATTTCTTCGGTCCTTCTTTTCCGGTGTAGGTGTATATCAGCAGCACCGATACAATGGCACCCATGGCATAGGTAAGGGAAATATCAATATAAAAGCTCATGATTGCCAGAAGCATCATTACCGAAATTGCCGGCTTGTTGCCTCTTAAGAAATAAAACATTGCAACCAGAAGTGTAATCAGTATCGGCTCTTCAAAAGGCAGGATGATTGCACACACCACAATTGTTCCAAGCATAGTCAGGGTTGTCAGGGCAATGTAAGGAAAGACCTTTACACCAAAATACTTTTTCTTTATCTTATCCAACAGACAAAGCATTAAAAGATTCATTGCAATTGTCAGCATTCCGTCCACTGCCGAAGTAGATGTGTAAAGAAAAATATCATAATAGTAAGCATATGCATTTTCACTTACAAGGGCCTGCAATGCCTTTACATTTTCTCCGGTAAAAGCTGCTTCAGGTCCGATATAGGTGTGAATGGCAGCCTCTACTATTTTCAATCCCTCCATGGACATATAAATGAATGGCAGTTCTGCCAGTGCACCAAAGGTCAGCAGTCTCAAAAAATACATTTTTCTGTTGGATGTTTTATGAAACCCTTCAACCAAAAGAAAGCAGACAATAGGGAGTGCTATCTGTCCAATGCTTCTCATAATGTTATAAAGAAGGTAATGTGATGCCCCATCCACCAGCACCAATGCAACATTACTGATTGTATATGCCACTAAAACAATTATTTTTAAAACAAAATTTGTCATTTCCTTTTTCCTTTTGCTTTCACAGGTATATCCCGGCTTTTCAGAATCAAAATACATCTTCCCGGAATCCTTATTGTCTGCTCTGTTACCACCATCCCCGGCTCATAATCCTTCTGAGGAAGCTTTTCCGTTGCAAGCACAAAATTCCATACCTTACCATCTGTTTCTCTTGGAATTTCAAACTCTTTTTCATCCCAGTACATGTTACAGGCAATATAAAAATCCTCATCTCCATGTATTCTGTCAACAAGAGCATAGGCACCGGAATACATAACAGCAACACATCTGTTATAATAATTATAATCCGGATACCAGGCCTGTACGGAATGGAAGGATACATCCGGCTTTCCGCTGGAAAGATAGTCCATTTTTTTGAGTTCGATTTTATTTCTAAGTACAGGATGTGCCTTTCTGATGGAAATTAACTGCTTCACGAATCCTAAAAATTCAGTGTCTGTTTTATTCTTTTTCCAGTTTACCCATCCGATTTCATTATCCTGACAATATGCATTATTATTACCGTTCTGAGAGTTACCGATTTCATCCCCCGAAAAGATAAGAGGAACTCCCTGACTGAGCAAAAGTGCTGCCATGGCATTTCTTCTCATTTTCATACGAAGATCACGAATTTTTTTATGCTTATCAGGACCTTCCACACCACAGTTCCAGCTGTAGTTTATGTCTGTACCATCTCGTCCCTGCTCACCATTGGCTTCATTATGCTTTACGTCATACATATATAAATCAGCAAGTGTGAAGCCATTATGATCGGTAATATAATTGACTCTTGTTATCTTCCCTGCGTTACAGGAAAGATTATTTAGTGCATTGCCGGCCATGCCCTCATCACTTTTCAGAAATCTCCTCATTTCTACCGAAAAAGCATCATTATATATCGCCAATCTTTTTGAATCAGGAGTATATTCCTTAGGATAGATTTCATCCGTGTTCCAACTGTTTCCGATAAGCTTGGCTTTGCTAAGGTACGGGTCACAGGCTATAAGATTTGGGTCTATGCAATCCAGATTCAATTTAAAGCCGTCAATTCGGTATTCTCTTACCCAGAATCGCAGGGCATCAAGCATCATGGAACGGTTTGTTGCTCTTGGAATACTTACCTCCATGAGAACTTCAATTCCGGCTTCATGAAGCTTTGAAACCATATATTTAAATTCATAATCAGCTTTTTCAGGCTGATATGCATAGGATGCCTTTGGAGCAAAGAAATAATAAAATGAAGTATATCCCCAAAAATTCAGCTTATTTTCATATTCTTTGATATATGGAAGCGTTTCTGAAGATGCACCTAAAGGATTAATCCTATCCGGTGAAACAGTTTCTGCGATATTTCCCTGTTTATTGTCTCTATCTTCTGCTTCAGGTTTATAACTTCCCTGATAGAATTTAGAAGAAACAAATTCCGGAACTCCCACTTCAGGTTCTGCATCACAAACTTCGTTATATTCCATTGAAGGCATTAAAAGCACTGCATTTATTCCAAGCTCTTTTAAATATGGAATTTTACTTACCACACCTCTGTATGTTCCGCCATAAGCACCACCTAATGCCTTGGTAAAGCCTCTGACATGAAGTTTGTAAAGGATCAGCTCCTGTAAATCAAGACCCGGAGCTTTTTCATCTTTCCAGTCAAAAGTATTTTCACTTACATAAGCACGAATGAGCTTCTTTTCTTTTTTACTAAGGGTTTTTCCGTATACTTCTCTTCCGCTTATGAGTCTGGCATAAGGATCAACAAAGCTGACGCCTTTAGCCTCATAAAGATAGGTATACCCTTTTCCTGTAAAGTTCTTTATTGTTACCGCAAATATATTGCCATAGCGGAAGCTTTCATCAAGTTCAAGCACAATCTCAGGGTTTATATCCCCCGGATTTTTATAAAGTTTCAGAAATACTCTGTCCGTATCTCCAATTGCTACGGCAAAATTGGTATTTTTTCCACAGTGACTGAGACCTAATGTCATGTAATCGCCGGGTACATATTGTAATTCAGCCATAAATTCCCTCTATTCATCATCTTCAGCGACATCAATTTCAGCTTCAACTTCCTGAACCTTCTGACGCTTTCTTGCAGCCTCATCACTATCAAGATATTCATCATAGGTAGTAATTTTATCAATAAGACCTCCATCCGGAGTGATTTCCATGATACGGTTTGCAATTGTCTGAATAAACTGATGATCCTGTGAAGTAAATAAAGCCACTCCTGAGAATTTAATCATACCGTTGTTTAAAGCAGTAATAGATTCCATGTCCAGATGGTTTGTCGGTTCATCAAGAATAAGAACATTTGCTCCGAGAAGCATCATTTTTGAAAGCATTACTCGCACTCTTTCACCACCCGAAAGAACATTAACAGGTTTAACTCCATCTTCACCTCTGAAAAGCATTCTTCCAAGGAAGCCTCTTACATAGGTTACATCCTTTTCCGGTGAAAATGGCATGAGGAAATCTACAATCTGTTCATCTCCCTTAAACAGGGCTGTATTGTCCTTAGGAAAATATGCCTGTGATGTGGTTACACCCCATTTATAGCTTCCTTCATCCGGTTCCATCTCTCCTGCAAGAATTTTAAAAAGTGTGGTAGTTGCAAGTGTATTACTTCCAACAAAAGCCACTTTATCTTCACGACCTAATATGAAGCTTACATTGTCAAGAACTTTAACACCGTCAATGGTTTTGGAAATTCCCTCCACGGTAAGTACTTCATTACCAATTTCACGATTTGGTCTGAAATCAATATATGGATATTTACGGCTTGAAGGACGAATGTCATCAAGCTCAATTTTTTCAAGTGCACGTTTACGGGCTGTAGCCTGCTTGGACTTGGAAGCATTAGCGGAGAATCTCTGGATAAATTCCTGAAGTTCCTTAATCTTTTCTTCTTTCTTTCTGTTTGCTTCCTTCATCTGCTTGACCATTAACTGACTGGATTCATACCAGAAATCATAGTTGCCTGCATACAGCTGAATTTTTGCATAATCAATATCTGCAATATGTGTACAAACCTTATTAAGGAAATAACGGTCATGAGATACTACAATTACAGTATTGTCAAAATTAATTAAAAACTCTTCCAGCCAGCGGATAGCATCGATATCAAGGTGGTTTGTAGGCTCGTCAAGAAGAAGAATGTCAGGATTTCCAAATAATGCCTGTGCTAACAGAACTTTAACCTTCTGACTACCGTTTAGTTCACTCATCATACAATAATGAAGATCTGTATCAATGCCAAGACCATTAAGGAGAGTTGCTGCATCTGCTTCAGCTTCCCATCCACCCAGTTCACCGAATTCAGTTTCCAGCTCACCGGCACGAATTCCGTCTTCCTCTGAAAAATCTTCCTTCATATAGATTGCGTCTTTTTCTTCACGAATCTCATAAAGTCTTTTGTTTCCCATTACTACTGTATCAAGTACATTGTATTCATCATACTTGAAGTGATCCTGTTCCAGGAAGGAAAGTCTCTGTCCCTGGGTAATAATAACCTCACCTTTTGTAGGCTCTAACCTGCCACTGAGAATTTTAAGAAAGGTAGACTTACCTGCACCATTGGCACCGATAATACCATAGCAGTTGCCTTCCGTAAATTTAATGTTTACATCCTCAAAAAGTGCTTTCTTGCCCAGTCTGAGAGTGATATTGGCTGCCTGAATCATGTATTTATTCCTCCGTTTTTAAACGTATATTTTCTATTTTATTAGCGGCAAACCGAAATTACCGCATTATCTAATTTATTTTACAATATTATTCTGTATTTGCCTAGACTTATTTTTATATTATTAATTCACGGTTATCTCCTGATAATTTTCATCATACTGACGATACACAATTCCGCTGTCCGTAACATAAGACAAAGTATACCCACCTTCATCATTACACTCTATTTCCACTCTGAATTTTCCGGTTCCTGCTTCTGTTTCAAAATAATCTGTCAACTGATTTTCTACATATACAACGCCCCCGATCTGAACACCGTTTTCATAGTAATTGACATGAGCTCTGTAAAGATGGTTTTCTTTATTATACATAAGTATCGCCAGCATATTATCATTCTCATCATAAACGAAAATTTCGCTGCTTCCATCATCATGCTTTGTTAAATCTTCTGTCATTGTATCGGTAGTTTCAAAATCATATTCCGTACCGGTTTCCCGGAAATTCTGCATTACAGCCTCTATTACCTCTTTTATTTCCTCATCAGAATAATTAAATTCTATTTTTGCATCTGCTTCTGTAGCTTTTTCCGGAACCGGAGTAACTGTCGGTCCAACTTTAAGCCCGGAACCGTTTTCCTGATTTCCACAGGCAGTAAGCACACCTGCTCCTAACAGCATGGTAATTAATAATGCCTTCAATTTCATGTTTAATTCCTTTCTGATGTATGAAAAGAAATGCCCGGCAATCATGTGTCAACATGTACTACTGCCGGGCATCAGTTTCTATTCTTCAAACATTAATTCACCATAGGTCGGAACCGGCCATGCCTTACTGTCCACCATGGTTTCCAGCATGTCAACAGGCTTTCTGAGTGCTTCCATTTTCGGACAAACTTCTGTTTTAAAAGCCCGCGCACATTCTGCCGCATCCTGTATTTCATTTGCCTTTGCAAGTGCCTCTGTTAATTCCAAAACAGCATGCTTTGTTTTTGCAAGATTGTCAGATACCTGAATCAGGAGTTCTTCCTGTGTACTGACATCAGCAACTGAGCAGGCTGCTTTAACAGAAATTATTGAGTCTGCAAGAGTCTTAGAATAATTAATTACTGCAGGAATATACTGTCTATTTGCCATTTCAATCATGGTTTTTGCTTCAATGCTAATCATTTTAGCATAGTTCTCATAATTAATTTCCACACGGCTTAACAGCTCTGCTTCAGAGTAGATTCCCTGGCTTTCAAACAATCTGACTGCCTTTTTGGTAACCAGAGTCGGAATAGCATCAACAAAAGACTCAATATTAGGAAGTCCTCTTCTTTTAGCCTCAGCAACCCATTCCTCAGAGTATGCATTCCCATTGAAAATTATTCTCTGATGCTCTGTCAGCGTTTTTTTAATCAGATCATGAACACCCTTATCAAAATCTTCACACGCCTCCAGTTCATCTGCAAATTCCTGAAGAGTTTCAGCTACCATTGCATTTAAAAATGTATTCGGCTCAGCAATAGACATGCTTGAACCAACCATACGGAACTCAAACTTGTTGCCTGTAAAAGCGAAGGGAGAAGTTCTGTTTCTGTCTGTGGCATCTTTTGAAAATGTTGGTAATGTTTTAACACCGGTTTCAAGTTTTCCGCCTTGTTTTGCGGTCTTTGCTTCTCCGGTTTCTATTAATTGTGCAACAACATCCTCAAGCTGTTCGCCAAGGAAAACGGAAATAATTGCAGGAGGTGCCTCATTGGCTCCCAATCTATGATCATTTCCCGGATTGGATGCAGACAATCTTAACAAATCTGCATGGACATCTACCGCTTTAATAATTGCCGAAAGGAATAAAAGGAACTGGATGTTTTCATTAGGTGTTTTTCCCGGATCAAGAAGATTTCTTCCCGTATCCGTCACCATTGACCAGTTATCATGCTTACCGGAACCGCTGACACCGGCATAAGGCTTTTCATGAAGAATACATTCAAGTCCATGTCTTTTTGCCACCTTTTTCATTGTATCCATCAAAAGCTGATTATGATCTGTAGCTATATTTGCAGTATTATAAATGGGAGCAAGCTCGTGCTGTGCCGGAGCCACCTCATTATGCTGGGTTTTCGCATGAATTCCAAGTTTCCAGAGCTCGATATTCAAATCCTTCATATAAGCGGCAACTCTTTCTTTTAAAGAACCGAAATAATGGTCCTCAAGTTCCTCGCCTTTAGGAGCAGGTGCGCCAAAAAGAGTTCGTCCGGTAAAAATAAGGTCTTCTCTTTCCATATATTTTTTCCGGTCTACAAGGAAGTATTCCTGCTCTGCGCCTACAGAACACTCTACTTTTTTTACATCATCATGTCCAAAAAGCTTTAATATTCTTACTGCCTGTGCGGAAAGTGATTCCATGGAGCGAAGCAAAGGGGTCTTTTTATCCAACGCTTCGCCTGTATATGAGCAGAAAGCAGTTGGTATACACAGTGTAACACCTGCAGCATCTTCTTTTAAAAATGCAGGTGATGTGCAATCCCATGCGGTATATCCTCTGGCTTCAAATGTAGCTCTTAAGCCACCGCTTGGGAATGACGATGCATCAGGTTCTCCCTTAATTAACTCTTTTCCTGAGAATTCCATGATTACTTTTCCACCGGCTGCCGGTTCAATAAAAGAATCATGCTTTTCAGCAGTTATGCCTGTAAGTGGCTGAAACCAATGTGTAAAGTGTGTTGCACCTCTTTCAATTGCCCAGTCCTTCATGGCATTGGCTACAACATTAGCCACTTCCCTTGTTAATTCTCCGCCATCTTCCATTACCTTTTTCAAGGCTTTAAACGTGTCCTTTGGGAGACGTTCTTTCATAACCGATTCATTAAAGACGTCAATGCCAAATATATCCGTTACTTTTAGCGCCATATTCAGTTTTTCCTTTCCAAAATATCCTTAATCCCATAAAAAATTATTTCTCGTTTTTCATAAAAACGTCAACCTGATGGAACGGAATCGTAAATCCGTTAGCATCCATTGCTTCTTTAATCTGTTCCTGCAATTGAAATTTTGTATCCCAGTAATGCTCGGTCTCACACCATACTCTGAAACCAATAATAATGCTGTCATTGCCAAATTCACTGACAAAGACATTAACCTCCTTTTCGGGAAGCACATACTGACAGTTTTCAGCAAGTTTTAAAAGCATGCTCTTTACTGCCTTTATATTATCTGTGTAGCTGATAGGTACCGTAAGATCAACCCTTCTTATGGGTTCTCTGGAAACATTTACCAACTCAGAATTAGATAATGTCCCGTTTGGAATAATGGCAATTTTATTGTCTATGGTTCTGAGCTTAGTATAACAGATGTCTATACTGTCAACCGTTCCCTCCATTCCTTTTGCAATAATATAGTCACCAACCACAAAAGGCTTCATGAGAAGAATCAGAACCCCTCCGGCAAAATTCTGAAGGCTGCCCTGTAATGCCAGACCCACAGCCAGACCACAGGAACTGATAAGTGCTATAAAAGAGGCGGTAGGGATACCAAGTATCCCTGCCACTATCACTATAATTATTATGTAAAGCGCTATTTTAGTCAGGGAAGTCAGAAAAGAGGTAACCCCATGTTCAAGTCCCGCTCTTTCAGTTGCTTTCTTAACCATGTTAACAGCAATGCTGATAAACTTTTTCCCAACAAAAACAATTACAATTACAAGAAGCAGGTTCCATACAACAGGCGAAATTGCCTCCCAGATTTCATACATTGTTTAATCCTCCATCTAACTGTTCAGTCTGACAATAAGGCTATGTC
This sequence comes from Lachnospiraceae bacterium, assembly GCA_051877895.1. Lineage (GTDB taxonomy): Bacteria > Bacillota > Clostridia > Lachnospirales > Lachnospiraceae > UBA3775. The sequence continues at coordinate 52,680 of JBJEJI010000069.1, forward strand.
TATTTGTCTTTTGTAACAAGTTTTATTTACCTGTCTTCTTACGTTTTGCTTTTTTCTGCTTTTTATCTGTCACAGGGTCGGTAACAGGTTTTGTTGCTGATTTCTCAGTAGTCTTTGCCGCTGGTTTTGCTACAGATTTTTCAGCAGTCTTTGCTGACGGTTTAGCCGCTTCCTGAATTTTTTTGCAGGTAAAAATTGCAACCCCCAAAGGAGGAACTGCAATCTCTATGGAGTTTTCTCTTCCGTCAACCTTTACCTTTTTACTCTGCTTAAGTCTCGGATTAACAAGACCGCTTCCACCAAAAGCAGTGTCATCGGAATTTAAGATTTCCTTGTATTTTCCCATAAAAGGAACTCCAACCGCAAGTTTTTCGTATCTATTAGGAGTAAAGTTGCAAATAACAAACAACGTCTCATCCGGATTTTCTGTCTTTCTGACGAATGAAACCATACTTCTGTCAGCATCCATACAGCTCATCCATTCAAAACCGTCAGGGTCCTGATCAAGTTTTGATAATGCAGGATATTCTCTGTAGAGTTTAAAAATTGCTTTTGTATATATAGCCAGCTTTTCATGCATCTCATCTTCTTCAAGAAGATTCCAGTCAAGACTTCTTTCTTCACTCCACTCTCTTTCCTGACCAAATTCCTGACCCATAAAGAGAAGCTTTTTGCCCGGATGGCACATCATGTAGCCATATGTAGCACGAAGATTACTGAATTTATCTTTCATTGTGCCCGGCATTTTGTTAAGCATGGAACCCTTACCATGAACAACCTCATCATGTGAAAGAACCAGAATGAAATTTTCACTGTATGCATAAATCATACTGAAGGTAAGCAATCCGTGACAACCCTTTCTGAAAAGAGGATCCTGACGCATATAGGTTGTATAGTCATTCATCCAGCCCATGTTCCACTTGAAATCAAAGCCCAGACCTCCGTCTTCAACATCACCTGTAACCTTCGGCCATGCTGTTGACTCCTCAGCAATCATCATAACACCCTTGTTTCTCTTTTTCATGATAGAGTTCAAGTGTTTAATAAGCTCTATTGCTTCAAGATTTTCCTTGCCGCCGTAAATATTTGGAACCCATTCTCCATCGTTCTTGCCATAGTCCAGATAAAGCATGGATGCTACTGCATCCATACGGATTCCGTCTGCATGGAATTTTTCAACCCAGTAAAGTGCATTGGCGATCAAAAAGTTGGAAACCTGTGGTCTGCCATAATTAAAGATTAATGTACCCCAGTGAGGATGTGAACCCTTCCTAGGATCGAAATGTTCATAAAGACAGGTACCATCAAAATTGGAAAGTCCAAATGTATCTCTTGGGAAATGTGCAGGTACCCAGTCAAGAATAACACCGATACCTTTATTATGCATATAGTTCATGAAGAACATAAAATCATCAGGAGTACCGTATCTTGCTGTTGTAGCATAATAGCCTGTTACCTGATAACCCCAGGAAGCATCCAACGGATGTTCCATGACAGGCATCAGTTCAATATGGGTATAGCCGTGCTCAAGAACGTAATCAGCCAGCATAACAGCTATTTCACGATAATTGTAGAAGCTGCCGTTTTCTTCCTCCGGTTTTTTCCAGGATCCAAGATGAACCTCATATATAAGCATTGGTTTTCTTACCGGATCTGTTACTTTTCTTTCGGAAATCCACTTTTCGTCATTCCATTCGAACTTATTTAAGTCAGCTACCACTGAAGCGGTACCCGGTCTTAATTCAGCTGCACTTGCATAAGGATCGGCTTTAGTGTATGTAAGTCCACCCTTAACCTTGATTTCATATTTGTATAAATCACCGGTCTGAATTCCCGGAATAAAAAGTTCAAAAATACCGGAATCTCCCAATCTTCTCATAGGATGCTTCCGTCCGTCCCAGTTATTAAAATTACCAACAACACTGACACGCATTGCATTAGGTGCCCAAAGTGCAAAAAGGACACCGGAAACTCCATTGATTTCCATTGGGTGAGCACCAAGCTTTTCATATATTGTATAATTGATTCCTGCGGCAAACAGTTTACATTCTTTTTCTGTAATAACCGGAGCAAAAGAATAAGGATCAATTACTGTTTCACTGCCTTCTTCATAGTCAGCTGTCAATGTGTAATCAGTCACTTTCTTTATCGGCAACAATGTTGCGAAATATCCCATATCGTCAACTTTGTCCATAATCTGTGTCTTTTTGCCATAGTTAACAGTCACCTGCTTTGCATCCGGAAAAAAAGCACCCACCATCACACCGTTTTCGGTAACATGAGCTCCGAGAACCTGATGCGGATTGTCATGCTCTGCATAGCATACCGCTTCAATTTCCGGCCATCTCATCATTTTATACAGCTTGTCTTCCATAAATAATCCTCCAATACCTGTTTAATCATAGTACCACTGATCCTTATAGGGTTCCCCCGTTGTGGCACTTTCATTATTTTCATCCGATGCCGATAATAATACATCATCATCATTTTCCTCATGTTCCGAAGCGGCAGGTGCTTCAAACTTCGGCATGTACACTGCAAATATCCTTTCAATCAAGAAAGAGGATATGAATGCATAAAGTGCCGGCAAAATAATAATTGCTGCCGGAATGCAGAAATATCCTGCTAAAAGAAAGGCTGCAAAAAGCAGAACCAGAAGTAATGTATAAACAAAATACCTGACCGCAATCAGATAGGAAAATGCAAAAAATTGTGGTAATTTGAAATCAAACCTGGATAATACAGGGAATATGTAAAGCAACAGACAAATAATAAAGAATGCTATAACAGCAGTAATCCAGAAAATCCACTGCGCACTTCCACCTGCTGCACTCGCATCCCAAAACATATATAAAACCATTCCACAGGCCGTGCCAAGTACAAGGAGAATCATCCATATAACCGCACCCTGCAGGAGATTTTGTTTAAAAGAATGGAAAAAGTTACGCATTGCGTATCCTCTGTCCTTTTTAATTGTTTTCATTACAGTATAATAAAGTGCTGTGTATGCCGGTCCTATTGTAACAATAGGCACACAGCAGAGAATAAATACCACATTTAAAATTACAAGATCTGCGGTTTTGTTAATAAATCTCCAGAAAGCTCTGTCCTGATCAAATAAACTACCCATTTTGTTCCTTCCATTCCCAGGTATATTTCCCACTCTCTTTAATCAGTATAGCATGTTGTTGTTTTATCGGCAAGAAATATCTGTAATTTTAGATGATTTTAAATCAGTTTAAAGATCAATTCCATACCGGTCACTATATTTTTTAAGCATATCATCATACTGCTTTGTTCTACTTTCCATCTTGTTTACTGCCTTATCCGCTTTTATGGCGGTCATTATTCTGTCGTAGTCCTGTTTCTCACTTCGTTGCTTTTCCGCTTCTGTGTACGGAAGCCCCATTTTTTTACGCTCCTGCATATCAAAAATACGAAGGGTATCATAAAAACCCAGCTGCATTCTGAACGCAATACTGTCAGGCGTAAAATCCAATGTTCCGTCTAATAACTCACCTATATCCCTGGACGGACGAATTTCGATTATTTCTTCTGCCCGGCTGGCCAGATAGATATCATACTCATTATCCTTGCCACACATGACCACTATCAGATTACTGCATTCTTCATCTTCAATCAACGGACGAATAGGAACATTGTCTGTCATGCCTCCATCCACCATTCTTTTACCATCTATTTCTACAGGCGGATAAATACCGGGAAGTGCTGTTGAAGCTAAAAGCAGCTGTCTAATGCGTTCTTTGTCCATGTCATTCAGACAATAATACTGTTCTGAAAGCTGTTCCCTGTGCATACGGGCATATGCCTTTACTTCCTCAACAACATTTGGAAATGTAAAGTAATCAGGCGTTACGGTAGTATTAACATAAAGCTTTATGCTGCTGAACTTTATTTTATCATAGTCCAGCTCTTTGTATAAAATGTCGCAAAGGTAGTCCCTGCTTAATCTGAATTCAGAAGTAAAATCAAAAAAATCACTTTGAGAAATTTCCGACCACACCTTTACTGCATGTTCATAATCTCCTGTAGCAAAAAAAGCTCCGTTTAATGCACCTATAGATGCTCCGGAGACCGCAGTAATTTCAAAATTTTTCCCCAGATGTCTAAGTGCCTTCCATACGCCCATTTCATAAGCACCTTTTCCACCTCCGCCGGAAAAACATAATCCATATTTTTTCATAATTTACCTTCCTTCCGAAACAAGCCATGTAAAACATGTCAAGTCAAACTTACATACGCTCCGATTTTCATTCCCGCAAAATAATTAGCCAACAAATACCTTAAAGCATCCAATACATGCTGAATGCCAGTATTGCCGCTACCGCAGCGCAAAAACTCAATTTGGGAAATTCAAACTTTTCCCCATCATGATTATCAACATTTTCCACCTTTTTCCAAAGGCATACAGCAATTCCGGCAAAGGTTGCCATAATAAGAAGTATTGCACCATATATGGTAATCTGCAAACCATTTGCAACTACCGGGGATATGCCATCCCCGGTAACTTGCATAAGAGCTATACGATGAAAAGCAATACAAATCACAACATCCGCCACCAGCAACCAGTGAATCAGGTTTAATTTTTCTTTCATATTATTCTGACCTCATCACATAGAATAAGATTTATGATTATTGTACCAAAAACAGAGCAAAATTTAAACCCGTTTAATTTAATTTCTGCATTTCAAGCTGTGCAGTCACCAGGCCGTAGTAAATACCCTTCTTTTCCATCAGTTCATTATGGGTACCGACTTCTGCAATATTGTGACCGTCAATAACCACCAATCTGTCTGCATCCTTCAGAGTAGAAAGTCTGTGGGCAATAGCAAAAGTGGTACAGCCCTCTCTTAAACGTTCAAGGGCCTTCTGAATCAGATACTCGCTTTCCGTATCAAGATTGGATGTGGCTTCATCCAGAATGAGAATTCTGGGATTATTAAGCACGGCTCTTGCAATGGACAGTCTCTGTCTTTCTCCTCCGGAAAGATTATAGCCGTGTTCTCCAATATAGGTGTTATATCCATCCGGTGTTTTCATAATAAAATCATGGGCATTTGCCAGCTTGGCGGCACGAATGATTTCTTCATAACTTGCATCAGGTTTAGCAAACTTTAAGTTATTATATATAGTTCCGGCAAACAGGAAGTTTTCCTGCAATACAATACCAAGCTGTGAGTGATAATCTGAAATTTTCAGCTTGTTTAAATTTATTCCATCAATATATATAGCCCCGTCATCCACCTCATAAAGACGCATGAGAAGATTTATCAGTGTGGATTTTCCTGTTCCGCTGGCACCTACCAGACCAATCATCTCTCCCGGTTTTACCGTCAGATTAATATTCTCAAGCACCGGACTGTAGGAATGATAGCCGAAACGAACATTTCTAAGCTCTACACTTCCTTCAATTTTATGTACAACAGGTTCTGTATCATCTACAATGGCAGGTTCCTCATCCAGAGTATCATAAATTCTTTCCAGGCTGGTAATTAACTGGGTAATCCTTCTTGGAAGGAAGGTCATCCATTCCAAAGGTCCATACAGAATCCATGCATAGCTGATAAGCTGATTCAGCTGGCCTATGGTAAGTTCATCTTCAAACACCTTACCCCCACCGAAATAGGTTATGGCATACACACCCATGCTCATAATAAAAGTCAGCATTGGATAGAGTGAAGCCCAGAACCTTTCATTTCTTTTCTGAATCACACAGAATTCTCCGGTCATCCTTTCAAAGTTTTCCGCTTCCTTTTCCTCAGTACCAAAGCTTTTAACAATACGCATTCCACTGAGCACATCCTGAAGACCCGAGTTGGTTTTGTCCATCTTGACCCACTGCATATGGAATCTGCGGTGGATATTTTTATAAAACAGAATGGAAATTCCAAGTGCAACCGGCATGAATACTACAGAAATAATGGTTAGTTTAACACTGATACTAAGCATTACTATTACTGCTGCAATCATGGTGATAATGCAGGAAAACATTCCGGAAAATGCCTCATTCATAAATCCGCTTATTTCATTTGTATCACGACTCAAACGGTTCATGAGAGCACCCGGCTTTCTGTCTGTAATGTAGGACATGGAAAGCTGCTGTATTTTATCATAAATCTTTATACGATAATCCCTGGACAGACTTGTTCCCATACGGTTACACAGCCAGTAATTAGTCATATCAAAAATCATTAACAGGGTTGTAATTAATATCATTACAGCGGCAAATATCAAAATCTCTTTCATTCCGCCTTCACCGGTAATAATATATTTATCGATAAACACCTGCTGAATTTTTGGTCTTATTAATGAAGTAGCAGATACCATCAGCATGCATACGGCAATAAAGAAAAGCTGAAGTTTATATGCAGCACACATACGGATAAATTTTCTGACAACCCCATGACTTCCGTTACATTTGGGGCACTCACTTCTTCCACGCATGGGGGTTCCGCAAACAGGGCAGGTTTTTTCCACTTCAGTGCTGATGATTTTCTTTGTAATCCCATCACGGAAATTAACTGCCCCTCGTGCCAGGTATGCAATTCTGTTTACATGCTTCATTGAAAAGCGTGCAAACAGTTCTTCGTAATCCCGACCTTTTCTTTTTAAAACAAGTATGCCCTGCCCCACCTGAGGTTCACATTTTAAAGTTTCAATGTCCTTTACAGCCACCTCTTCCACAATACCCATTGAACCAATTTTCAATAGTCTTTCATTAGTTACTGCAAGATAGCAAAACTCCTGTTTTTCTCCTGTACTACTAATGTCGTATAGGGAGCAGTAGCATATTGTTTCATTTTCTTTTAGACTAAGCTTCCCGCTTATCTGTGCAGGAAGTTTCAAATTTAGTTCCATATTCCTCCTATCATGTACAATTCGTACATTAACAGTAAATCAACACATAAAACAACATAACAAATTTGGCATACGCCATCCCTGAAAAAACATGGCGTGCACCCTGCACCGCTTCAAAGCTGATTAAAGGAACAAATCCAGCTTTTTCAGTTCTCTGGCTGACAGTGTAGTATAGTCCGGTATTTCAAATCTGTTCTCATCCAAATCAGTAATAAGAAGTCTCGTATCAGTTAAATATACTACACTGCTGGAGTTCATCCGGGTTGTGAATTTACATCTTCCCCTTGAAGTTTCTACATCCCAGTAAGCAAAACCATATTCATCTTTTATATTGTTTATTTTGCTTATCACCGGAGTAAAGTACCGGATATCCATCTGTTCCTTTAACATGGCACGAGTATCTTCATCCACATCCCGGTTCATATCCATAATAATTCCAATTTCTCCGGCTTTTTCATCAGCTTCTCTGATGGATATGTATTTATCCGGATCTGCAAACGGAAAACTGGCATACACACCTACTCTGCCATAAAACTCATCTCCAATGCGAAGGGAAACAAAGCCTCCTTCTGTACGTTTAAATTCGCTATTATTTCTGTCCAGATAACGAAGTCTCAGCATTTGTGCTGTTTCCTCTTCCATCTGTTCAAGATTAAACTCTTCATTTTTATTATCTTCGTGCATAATTTCTCCTTTATGTTACGTCAAAATAAGTAACTAATCTCTCAGTGCAAGTGCCTTGGTTTGAAGTTCACGGAGCTTATAGTAAGTTCCCTTCTTTACAAGTAGTTCGTCATGGGTACCTTCCTCTGTGACCTTACCGTCATCAATAACTACCAGCCTGTCCGCATCCCTGAGAGTTGAAAGCCTGTGTGCAATAGAAATTGTGGTTCTTCCCTTTACAAGCACGTTAATTGACTGCTGTATTGCTGTTTCGGTTTCTGTATCTACAGAAGCTGTGGCTTCATCCAGAATCAGAATTTTCGGATCGGCAAGTATGGCTCTCGCGATAGATATTCTCTGTTTTTCACCACCGGAAAGCATACGACCTGTAGAACCAATAATGGTATCGTACCCATCAGGCATTTTGCAGATGAAATCATGGGCACTCGCCAGCACGGCAGCCCTGATTACCTCTTCATTAGTGGCATCCTTTCTGGCATAACGTATGTTTTCTGCCACTGTACCTATGAAAATATAGGATTCCTGAGAGACCATGGCAACATTTCCCCTTAATGTATCAAAGGAAAGATTTTTAACATCAACCCCATCAATTAGAACTGTACCCTCATTAGGATCGTAAAGTCTGCTTATTAAATTGACAATGGTCGTTTTACCGGCACCGCTTCTGCCTACTATTCCAAGCATTTCTCCGCCTTTTACCTTGAAACTGACATCCTTTAATACCGGCTTATGCTCCTCATATCCAAAGGTAACATTCTTTAGTTCTACATCACCTTTTAGCTTTTCTATTCTGACAGGATTACTGCATTCCGATACTTCCGGAAGGGCATCAATAATTTCAAACATTCTTTCTGCCGAATTCATACAGTTGGTAAACCACCTGAAGAAATGAGAGAAGAAATCCATCGGACCGTTAAGCTGATTAACGTAACCTGTAAATGTAATCAACATACCAAGAGAGAACTCTTGTCTGATTAAAATGAAGTATGCTCCGATAATCCATACCAGCAGTCCGGCAAGATTTTCAGCTGCATGATAAATCTGATAAAACTTACTCTCATAATTTACAATAGCCATTTCTGCATCCATAAAGTGCTGGTTAGCTTTTTTAAACCTGTTTACTTCATTTTCTTCCTGACCGAAAGCCTTTACTACTCTTGCTCCCATCAGATTATCATTAACCCTGGACTTCAACGTTCTGGAAGCTCTGTGTTTTCTTCCATAACGATGCCAGAGTCTTGGCAGCATAAACCAGCTTATTAAAAATGAAATCGGCATGAATATAAGAGCCATTACCGCAAGCCATACATTCATTTTAAACATAATCACTGCTGTTGCAATAATTGTGAAAACATTGATAATGAAATACGGAAGACCATCAGTGAAAAATCCCATTACTTCATCTGCATCATCTAATACTCTGGTCATGAGAGAACCCGTTTGTCTACTGTTGTAGAAACTAATAGATAAGCGTCCCATAGACTTAAAAACATCGTTTTTCAAATCTCTTACCAGGACCGGTGAAATACCGGCTGTAATCACACCCTGAAGAATACCCACCAGCTGCATGGTCAGTTTAGTAAGTATCATGGTAAGTACAATAAGAAGGAGTGCTGTTAAATAATCTCCGGCACTCAGTCCCAAAGCACTGACAAGTCCGTCATCTTTTTTTAAAACCTTATCATACAGAATTGTTCCGCTAAGGTACGGCCAGATAAGATTTAAAACTGCTGTAACCAGGAAGCATAAAAACTGTACCAGAATTTTTTTCCGGTGAGGCTTTAAGTATCCAAGAGTACGCATGAATATAGATTTCTGATTCATGCACTTTGGGCAAAGCTTACGCTCTTTTTCAGGATACATAGTTCCGCACTTCGGACAGTATTCATCACTTTTTTCTTCCTGAAGAAGTTCCTCAGGGATTTCCCCCTTTTCCTTGTAAGCATTGAATATACGTTCCAATTTCAATGCCGCACCCATCTTTCTGTTTGAAAATACACCTATTACAGTGTCTTTTTCATTGTTTTCCGTAATACCGGAGATGACTCCTCCGCCCACAGTTCTTTCAATTTTAATTTTATCAATGTCTTTTACTTTTATTTCGGATGTTTCATAATCACGGGAAATATGGGCAAGTTTCCTGTTAACATTATCGGATCCTTTAAAGTATCTTATTTCACCGGGTTCTGAAGCTGCCACTGCCGTCACTATAGTTTCACTTCCCAGACAAATAAATCCTGTTGTAAAGCGGCACCCGGCATCAAGGTCTACCGGAATAATATACATAAAATCTTCCGGTTTATACCCTATGTCCTTTAAGCACTGTATAAAATCACCGGGAAGCTTCTGACCTGCATATACCCTGACTGTGCTATTTAAATTACTGTTATTCAAAATAACCTCCCACAAAATTCTTAAATTGTAACCTTTTAATTCTATCAACCACAAAGTGTTTTAAATGCATTTAGAAGAAAACTTCTGATAACACAAAAAGCCCTGCAGGCATTAACCTACAGGGCAACAGAAAACAACAATCTCTTGCATCTTCCCAATCATTGGCACGGAAGAATAACAGGAACAATTATAAGTATGGCTTCATTAAATCATCGAAATCAAATGTACGGAAGTAATCTGCTGTAGTTTCAGCACGACGAATCATTTTAACACTTCCATCTTCTTTGAGCAGGAGTTCTGCTGACTTAAGTTTTCCATTATAATTGTAACCCATAGCAAAGCCATGTGCTCCGGTATCATGAATGTAGAGATAGTCTCCCTTGTCAATCTTCGGAAGCATACGGTCTATGGCAAATTTATCATTATTTTCACATAATGAACCTACAACATCATATTTATGGTCGCAAGGCTCATTTTCTTTACCAAGTACGGTAATGTGGTGATAAGCTCTGTACATGGCCGGACGCATTAAATTTACTGCACATGCGTCTACACCTATATACTCTTTGTAAATATGTTTCTCATGAATTGCCTTAACGACCAGTGCGCCGTAAGGTCCCATCATAAAACGTCCAAGTTCTGTGAAGATAGCAACGTCTCCCATGCCTGCAGGCACAAGAATTTCTTCATAAACTTTGCGAACGCCTTCGCCAACTTTCATAATATCAACCGGCTTGTCCTCCGGACGGTATGGTATACCGATTCCGCCGGAAAGATTTATAAATTTAATATGTGCACCGGTCTTCTCTTTCAACTCTACTGCAAGTGTAAAAAGAGTTCTGGCAAGTGTCGGATAATAATCATCTGCTGTAGTATTGCTTACAAGGAATGAGTGAATACCAAAATGCTTCACACCTAAGCTCAAAAGCTTCTTGTAACCTTCAATCATCTGTTCTTTGGTATTTCCGTATTTTGCATCTCCGGGATTATCCATAATACCGTTTTCAAGTTCATAGATTCCACCCGGATTGTATCTCATGCATACAGTTTCCGGCACACCGCATTCATTGTCTAAAAACTCGATATGGGTAATATCGTCCAGATTAATGTAGGCTCCCATAGCCTTTGCCTTGGTAAACTCTCCGGAAGGTGTCTCATTGGATGAGAACATAATATCCCCTTCGCCAAGACCTACAGCCTCAGAAAGTAACAGTTCTGACATAGATGAGCAGTCAGCACCGCATCCTTCCTCCTTTAAAATCTGTAAAAGGTATGGATTCGGAGTCGCTTTTACTGCAAAAAATTCTTTGAAACCTTTATTCCACGAAAAAGCCTCCTTTAATTTTCTTGCATTAGCTCTGATACCGCTTTCATCATAAATATGGAATGGTGTAGGATAATCTTTTACAATATTCTCAACCATTTCCTTTGTCAGAAATGTATTCTTCATTTATCTCGAATCCTCCTTTTGTTACTGGCACAAACATAATGTGCTTTTGAAACAATAACACTCATGTAAAAAAATGTCAAGATTTTTCTATTCTAACGGTGCCTTTATTCCCGGCAGACCTCTTTTTCTGGTTCTCATCTTTTTAAGATTGAGCTTTTTGCCTTCAAAATCAATAAAATCTGTTTTACCATCATGAACCGCAACCTTAACAACTGTTTCTCCTTTACCAAGAGAAATTCCTTTCACACCCTTGCCTGTTTTCTTCTGTTCAGGCACTTCTTCAAGTGCAAACATAAGTGCTGCCTTTTTGGAAGTAAGCACTGTAACCTTAACCTTGTCCGAAAGAACTTCAGATGCAGTAAGACCAATTACAGCATTTACTTTATCCCCGTCTGCCAGCTTTGTTGCTGCAATAACCTGACGTCTTGTATCAAATTCAACTCCTGAAACCCGTTTTACAAGCCCGCCTTCCGTCATAAACAGAAGTTGTGAATCAAACATGGTTTCATAAGCCATAACCTGTATTGGAGTTTCCTGTCCCATTTTTGTAAGGACCTGAATCAGACCGCCTTTTTCCTTTATTCTGCATTTTGGAACTGCAGAAACTTTCAGCTGATACATATTTCCTTCTGCAGTAAAAATGCAAAGCCTGTCATTGCTTTTAATAGGAATTCTGTGAACAAACTCCGTCAGAGCTTCTTCACCTGCTCTCTGGTAAGTAGCAGCATCTACCGATTTAGTGTAACCAAAACGGTCTATCAGAACAAAGAGTTCTTCCACACGCTCTTCCACCACGTAATTTGTACTCTCGCTTACCATGATAGTAGTGCGTCTTTCCCTTGCAAATTTATTTTTAAATTCCAGAAGCTGGTTTTTGATTACCTTGTGAAGCTCTCCTTTACTTCCAAGAATTTTTTCATAGCTTCTGATGTCTTTCATTAACTGTTCCTGTTCTTCATGCAGTTTCAAAATTTCCAAACCGATTAATTTGGAAAGCTGCATTGAAAGAATGGCATCTGCCTGCTTTTCCGTAAAGTCAAAGGTGGATGCTGTTGCTCTCGCTGTTTCGGTTTTGAAACGAATACCCTCAATAACACCGTTTATCAGGCATTCTTTTGCCTGTTTTATAGAATCGGAGCCTCTTAAAACTTCTATGATAATGTCAATTACATCTACCGCACGAATGAGACCTTGTACTATTTCCAGCCTTTTATTGGCCTTCTCCAGAAGGTATTGATATTCTTTTGTATAAAGTTCTTCCTGGAAGGTTATAAACTCTTCAATCAGACGTTTCAGACTGAACTGATATGGCTGCTTGTCCTTAACTGCAAGGAAGCATGCACCATAAGTATCTTCCAGGGAGGATTTCTTGAAAAGACCATTAAGAAGATTTTCTGCATCTCTGTCTTTTTTTACCTCAATTACAATACGAATACCTTCCTTGCTGGACTCATCCCTGACATCATGTATCTCATCAAAGACTTTATCCTTCATCAGGTTAACCAGGTTTTCAACCAGTCTTGTCTTACTTCCTGCAACTGTGTATGGAATTTCAGTAATTACAATGTTCTTTCTTCCGTAATCACCGTTTTCGATTTCTGTTCTTGCACGAACTCTGATTTTACCTTCTCCGGTCTCATACAGATTTTTTAATTCATCAGCATTGGTAATGATGCCACCGGTAGGGAAATCAGGTCCCGGAATATATTCCATCAATCCTTCTGTGGTAATATCCGGATTTTCCAGACAGGCAATTACACCGTCAATTACTTCTCCCGGATTATGGGGAGGAATATTGGTAGCCATACCAACTGCAATACCGGTTGTTCCATTAATCAAAAGGTTTGGCAGCATTGCCGGCAGCACACGAGGCTCTTTTTCGCTTTCATCAAAGTTCGGATCAAATTCTACCAGTCCTTTTTCCAGGTGATCCAGAAGAGTCATGGCTCCTTCGCTTAAACGTGCTTCTGTGTATCGCATGGCAGCTGCACTGTCACCATCTATGGAACCGAAGTTACCATGTCCGTCAACTAAAGGAATTGCAAGACTGTAATCCTCGGACATGTGAACCAAGGCGTCATAAATGGATGAATCACCGTGAGGATGATATTTACCCATTGTATCACCGACTATACGGGCACATTTTCTGTGTGGTTTATCCGGCTGAAGTCCAAGTTCTATCATTGCATACAAAACTCTTCTTTGAACAGGCTTTAAACCATCACGAACATCCGGAAGTGCTCTGGCTATAATAACGCTCATGGCATAATCTCTGTAAGAGGTTCTCATTTCCTCCACAAAGTCACGTTGTATAATTGTATCCTCCAAATCAGGCATGTTTTCTCCTCCACAAACCTCCCGGCACTAAGTCAGGAGTGTTCTTGACATACTCTATAAAAGGGCAAATTTCTGTGAATTATCTATATAGATCAGATGTCTATATTGGCATACTTTGCTTCTTCCATAATAAATTCACGACGTGGCGGAACTGCACTGCCCATTAACAGGCCTGTGATTTCATCTGCCTCAACCACATCACTGATTGTAACTCTTGCAAGGGTTCTGGTTTCAGGGTCAAGGGTTGTCTCCCAGAGCTGGTTGGCATCCATTTCACCCAGACCTTTGTAGCGTTGCATATTCAGTATTTTTGCCTTGCCACTGTTTTCTTTTCTGAACCTTTCAAGTTCAAAATCGTCCATAATATAGCGGCTTTCTTTTTTCTTCTTTTTACCGGTGCTGATTTCATAATCCACCTTGTACAGTGGTGGAAGCCCACGGTAAACCTTGCCTTCAAGTATAAGCTCCGGCATGAAGCGGTAGAAAAATGTAAGAAGCAGTGTGCTGATATGTGCACCGTCTACATCTGCATCCGTAAGTATAATGATTTTATCATAACGTAATTTATTTATGTCAAAATCATCTCCGATTCCGCAGCCAAAGGATGCAATCATTGTTTTTATTTCATTGTTTGTAAGAATCTTCTCAAGGGTTGCTTTTTCTACATTAAGTATTTTTCCTCTCAACGGAAGCACCGCCTGTGTTCTTCTGTTTCTTGCTGTTTTTACAGTGCCGCCGGCGGAATCACCCTCAACAATATATACTTCGCACTCAGACGGCTTTTTGGAAGAACATGCAGCCAGTTTGGATTTTGTATCCACATCATTCAACTGCTTTAATACTGCATTTCTGGCCTTGTCTCCTGCCTTTCTGGCCTGATAAGACTTTAATGAGTTTTCAAGAATCTTTTTTAATATTTCCACATTTCGGTCAAAGTAATGGGTTACTTCCCTTGAAAAAATTTCATCTACAGCAAATTTTGCATCCGTATTTCCAAGTTTTGTTTTGGTCTGACCTTCAAACTGAGGGTCAGGATGTTTAATGGAAATAATTGCAACCAAACCGTTACGAATATCTTTTCCATCAAAATTTTCATCTTTGTCTTTTAAAATCCCAAGTTCACGCGCATACAGATTCATTACTCTTGTAAGTGCAGTTTTAAAACCGGTTACAAGGGTACCGCCATCAACCACATTGATTCTGTTACAGTAGGCATTAATCTGTTCTGCATAGGAATTGGTGTACTGGAAAGCCACTTCCACTTCAATGTCGCCGCTGGTACCTTCAATATATATTGGTTCCGGATGAAGCAGCGTTGCTTCTCTGTTAAGATATGAAACAAAGCTTTTAATTCCATCCTCTTCGTAATAAGTCTTTTTGACCCCTGTATTCCTGTCTTCAAACTCAATTGTCAGACCTTTATTCAAGTATGCAATTTCTTTTAATCGTTTACAGATGGTTTCGGCTTTGAATTCAACGGTTTCAAAAATTTCGGGATCGGGATAAAAGGTTACCTTTGTTCCTGTATCAGATTTCTGACATTTACCAACTGCAGGAAGATTTCCTTTTTCGTCAAGCTTTAAAACAGGTTTGCCACCGTTTTGGTATTCATCTTTATAAATAAACCCGCCTCTCTTTATTTCCACATACATTTTTTTCGACAGTGCATTTACAACAGATGCACCTACACCGTGCAAACCACCGGAAACCTTGTAAACAGAATTTCCAAACTTGCCTCCCGCATGAAGAATTGTATATACTACTCTTTCTGTAGGAATTTTTTTTGTCGGATGAATATCAACCGGCACACCACGCCCGTGATCCTGAATGGTAATTCCACCATCATTAAGCAGTGTTATTTCGATTTTATTACAGTAGCCTGCCAGATGTTCATCAATACCGTTATCAAGTATCTCCCAGATAAGGTGATGAAGACCTCTGGTTCCCGTGCTTCCGATATACATACCGGGACGTTTACGCACTGCTTCCAGACCTTCCAGAACTACTATCTGACTTCCATCGTACTCAGCCATATTCTCCTCCGCCAAAAAATAAAATCTAATATTTTGTGTCACAATCTTTTGTAGTATACCATATTTAGGTATTTTAAGCAAGTCGAACTCGCAAAGGCTCCACTTTTTGCTCGTTATAAATTAATGCTCCGAATTCAGCTCCGAATTTTTATCTGTAAGTCTGCCTTTTTTTACATTAGGAAAAATATAATTATCCCTGACATATTCCCACAGTGCTTTAGAACCTTGTCCGGTATAAGCATTTCTGTTCAAAACCTGAGAAACATCAATAGCTCTCTCAGCCCATGCCTTTCCATCCGTGGCATTGTTAAGCATTAAAGGTTGTACATTGTCCATAGCTCTTGCAAATCGGGCCTCGGGTGTACTTCTTTCTTCAAATTCTCTCCAAAGTCCATAGAATTTTTCAGCCTGGTCATCCGGCAATATTCCGTAAATTCGTTTTGCAGCAGCTTCTTCCCTCTCTGCCTGGGTTTTCCTGCCCTCTTCATCGTATGCATAAGTATCACCCGCATCAATTTCTACAACATCATGCATAAGAATCATTGTTACAGTTTTCAATATGTCTATTTCTTCGTTTGCATATTCACTGAGAAGAATTGCCATGACTGCCATGTGCCACGCATGCTCCGCATCATTTTCTTTGCGGACGGCCCCTGAAAGATAGGTCTGCCGTCCGATAAATTTTTCCTTATCAAGTTCAAGTGCAAAAGCAAACTGTTTCTGCATTCTGTTCTCGTCCTTATTTTCCATAGTTTCCTCCATATTAACATTTTATTCAAGCTATAAATTATTACGGATTACAAGTATGCTAATCACTCAAACACATCTTTGAACATAATATTCATATCAACAGGACCTTCAATTCCATTGACACTGCCCTGGCTGCTGTACTGCCAGATTGCAAAATCATAAGGCAGTATCGGATCCTCTCCGTAATATGCATACCACACATCATATTCTGCCAGCTGATCCCAGTCTATCCCCAGTAAAAGCCAGCGGGTGTTGGCATAAATCATAGGTTTATAGCCTGCCTCCTCAATGGTTTCACAAAAAGCCTTTGCAATGGCTGTACGTTCTTCACGGGTAATTAAATTCGCTCTTGCATCTGCCGGTTCATCATAATATTCCGTATCAAAAACAATAGGTCCGTTAATATCCATATCCCTTATTTCTTCAAGAATAAATTCAGCCTCTTCAATTCCTTCCTCAACTGTAACAGCCTGAGAAAAAATATAAACTCCCACATCCAGACCGGCTTCCTTTGCATACTTTACATTGTCATCAAAGCACTCATCTTTAACAATGGCACCTTTTGAATATCCTCTGTAAGCAATACGCGGAATGACAAATTCAATTTCCTGCTCCGCAACCTGCCCCCAGTCAATTTTCCCCTGATAGTAAGAAACATCTACCCCGGCTTTTGAAACAGTTTGTCCGTTTACATCGGTATAGTATCTTATTTCCTGTTCATTTTCAGCCACTCTTTCATAATCATAGTCACTCAAAGGAACATTTTTATAATACTCCAATGCATAATATCCGCCATTTTTACCTGCAATAATAATATTTTCTTCCGGATATTCTTCTTTTGCGGTCAGGATCCTGTCATTTCCCGGGTCTTCATAATCCGGAGTTACATAGGCTGCAAATCTTTGATAAGACATATCAAATCCGTCGGTGTCAAAGGTTATTATGCCGTCATATTGTCCTATATATGAATTATCTTCCAATGAAATATAAGCAGTAAATGTAATTCTGTCTTCTCCTATGCTATAGATAAAATCCTTTTTGAATTTGAGAATATCCTCTTCCTTTTCTATAGCTTCGGCATAAAGTGTATTATCGACTTTAAAGGTATACGGAATTCCATTCTGTACAACTTTTATCATATCACCCTCAGTGCCGTAGGCTTCTACAGAAAAATAATATCTGATGGTAGAAGTCATATTAATTGCACCGGTTCTTTTCATTGTATTAATATCATAAAGGTTTAAGTCGGCAGGCATATCTCCTTCCGTTTCCATAAACAAAAGTCCCATTGTGCCGTCTGTAAAAGCAACCTTGTACGGAAGATTTGCTTCAGGATGGGATATATCATAGCTTCCGGACAAATTTACAGTTTCACTACCTGAAGAAATAAAGGCTTTCATGGTACTGTCCTGCATTTTTTCATCAGGAAATTCATTCTGGTAACATATTTTTACGGTTTTGTTTCCCACCTGTGTGCTTAAAGCCAGATATTCATAGCCGTTAATTGTTTCAACGGATGCTGTATACCCCTCTTCATTGAACCTTTCAACTATTCCTTTCAAATCTTCGGTTAAGTAATAGGTATTCTTTGAAATATATATTTTATTAAAAAAAGCCTCTTTTGTATTCTTTTCGTTATTAATAACATAAATAAGAAAACTTGCTACTACAACCAGAAGAAGTGCAAGGATAACGTTAACAATCCTGCTGTTTCTCAGTCTTCGTGCAAGCTTTTTCTCTTTATTATCCCTATAATCATATTTTAAGTCTCTGCCGGCATCATAATCCTGGTAATCGTCACTTTCTTCTATATCCTGATAATTAACCGGTTTTTCTTTTTTCTCCATTTGTTTATCTTCAAAAACAACCTGTTTTTCATCATTATATCCTGTTTGTTTTTCACTATTATCATAAGTATTCTCTAATTTATCTCTCATGTGCTGCTCCTTTGTTACTTATCTTTTGTATCGTCTGATACGATTTAATGATAGCATGAAACAAAATTCATTACAAGTTGAAAACTGTTATTGACAAAATCTTAATAATATGTAAAAATATTACTGATTTTTTAATGGCTGGGACCGGAACAAGTAGAAACAGTGAAAAAGCACAGAGAGTTGCCGTTTGGTGAGAGGCGCGCCGGGAAACTGTTTTGAATACCTCCGCGAGCCGCACACCGAAATAACAGTAGGCTGTGCCGGGCGGCACTCGTTACAGTGTCGGGGTATATTATCTCATTCCTTAAGATGTGTAAACATTCATACAGGATTTTTAATGTACCTGCTAAGGTGTATGATGTGAGTCATGCATAAAAAAAGGTGGTAACACGGGGTAACTCGTCCTTTATTATTTATAAAGGGCGTTTTTTTTCGTCCTTTTTAAAAGGAGTTTGATTGCAAACTCTTTACCTGAGCGGAATTACAAAGTAATAACCGTATTATGGTATATTTTACTCTGCAACCGGCAGAAATCAAAAAAATGAAAGGAAAATGACTTTACCAGACGGTAAAAGTCCGGAAAACGCAATGACTTTATATGAAGAATTGTGCGAAAGAGGTCTCATAGCACAAATTACAGATGAAGAACTTGTAAAGAACTTAATTAACGAAGGCAAAGCAACCTTCTATATCGGCTTTGACCCAACAGCCGACAGTCTTCATGTCGGACACTTCATGGCACTTTGTCTGATGAAAAGATTACAGATGGCAGGAAACAAGCCTATCGCCCTTATCGGCGGCGGTACTGCAATGATTGGTGATCCTACCGGCAAAACCGACATGAGAAAAATGATGACCAAGGAAACTATTGATCATAATGTTGAATGTTTTAAAAAGCAGATGTCCAAATTCATTGACTTTTCAGAAGGAAAAGCACTGCTTGTAAACAATGCAGACTGGCTTCTGGATTTAAACTATATCGATGTATTACGAGATATCGGTCCTCATTTCTCTGTTAACCGCATGCTTACTGCCGAATGCTATAAGCAGCGTATGGAAAGAGGCTTAAGCTTCCTTGAATTTAACTACATGATTATGCAGAGCTACGATTTTTACAAGCTCTACACCGATTATGGATGCAATCTTCAGTTCGGTGGGGATGATCAGTGGAGTAACATGCTGGGAGGCACAGAGCTTATCCGTCGTAAGCTTGGCAAGGATGCAAGTGCTATGACAATTACTCTTCTTCTTAACTCCGAAGGCAAGAAAATGGGTAAAACAGAAAAAGGTGCAATATGGCTTGATCCGGAGAAAACCTCTCCATTTGATTTCTACCAGTATTGGAGAAACGTTGCCGACGCAGACGTTCTTAAATGCATCCGCATGCTTACTTTCCTTCCAATCGAAGAAATCAAGAAAATGGAGAGCTGGGAAGGCAGCCAGTTAAATACTGCTAAAGAGATTCTTGCATACGAGCTTACCAAGCTGGTTCATGGAGAAGAAGAAGCAGTTAAGGCTCAGACAGCTGCCAAAGCCCTCTTCTCCGCCGGTTCCGCAGAATCTGCACCGGAATATGCATTAAGTGACGATGATTTTGTAGATAATACCATTGACATTCTTTCCCTTTTAACCAAATCCGGCCTGGCACCGACCCGTTCAGAAGCCAGACGAAATGTAGAACAGGGTGGAGTAACCGCAAACAATGAGAAAGTAACAGACATAAAAACAACCTTTACAAAGGATGCTTTCACAGATGGTGTTCTTGTAAAGAGAGGAAAAAAGAATTTTAAACGAATTGTAGTTAAATAAATTCATCTGAAAGTGTTCAGTAGTCTTCTCAAAGCTCACTAAAAAAAGAACCCGGTTTATACCGGGTTCTTTTATAATTCAATTAAATACATTCAGTAATCACCAGTGAGCTCAGAAAATCAATTAATCCTCTTCCTCTGCACTGTTCTTTGAAGTTTTAAACAGTTCTTTGATTTCATCACGGGTATCTTCAATTACTTCTTCATAATCTTCATCGTCAAGACTGCCTACAAGAGTGTTTAAATCAACTGTGCTCAAAAGATACCAGTCACCCTTGTACTTGTAAGCAATAGTAAGATCTGAGCCCTTGATGGCTTTATCTTTATCAACTTCAATGGTGTATTTATACTCGATTGCGTATGCTGACTTAATCTTATCTGCATCGAAATCATAGTCACCATACATATCATCCATATTGTCAACGAAATCCTCAAGATCTTTAATGTCCCAGTCTTTCATATCTTTTTTCAGTTTATCAAGCTTATTAAGGTTTTCACAATTCTTGATTTCATAGGATACTTTTACTTTTCCTTCATCCTTAAGACCTGCCCAGAAAGTTTCAAAAGCTGAATCATAGACTTCTACAAATTCTTCAAAATCTACGTTATAATTATCATACGCTTCTTCGATCATTTCCTCAGCAACTGCTTTTGGTGCTTCAAGTGTCAATAACTTGGCAGTATTACCGTCTTCAAGGTACTTGAACATGTTTTTAACTGCCTTTTTCTGTCCACCGGATGTAAGTACGGCAACGATAATTACAAGAACTACAATTACTGCTGCTGCAACGATAACAAGCGGAAGCTTTGAATTTCCATTTTTGGAAGGTGTAAACGGCTGGGATGCTGCTCCTGCCGGTGCACTTGGTGCTACCGGTGTTCCACAGCTAGGGCAGAATGCCTGGCTGTCATCAAACTGTGCTCCACAATTTTTACAAAACATATTTGGTTTTCTTCACTTTTAAAAAGTGAAACTCCTTTCCTTTTTTATACTCAGACCATTTTAAATAAAAAATGGCAAAACATCTGATTTCATATTACGACAGAAATCGTCATTTTTCAAGTGCTTTTATGCAAAATTATTCATTTGTATCGGTCAAATCTTCCTTTTCAAGAGTAATCAACGCCTGCCTGTCAGGGTTTTTAAGTTTTACTACACGTGTAGCATGCCTTGTAATAGCTGCTTCAAGATAGTTTCTGGCTTCTCTAGCATTTGCAAAATTTTCCTGATTGGAGGCAATCTTTTTTTCAAAAAAATTCAGTGCCTCTTTTTTTGCTTCTGCTGACAATTCATACTGTTTACCTTTACACATGTTCTCGGTAATCTGTACAAGTTCTTCAGGAGTATAATCTTCAAAATAAAGATACTTGTTAAACCTTGAACGCAGTCCCGGATTAGAATTCAGGAACTCTTCCATCGGTTTTTCATAACCTGCAACTATGACCACAAGTTCATCTCTGTGATCCTCCATTGCTTTTAAAAGGGTATCCACCGCTTCCTGTCCGAAATCATTTTCCCCCTTTGCTACTGTCAAAGAATATGCTTCGTCAATGAAGAGTATTCCTCCCATTGCCTCGTCAACCACTTCCTGTGTTTTAATTGCAGTCTGCCCTACATATCCACATACCAGCCCCGAACGGTCTACTTCTACATAATTATCATTATCCAGAACCCCAAGTCCCTGATATATTTTGGAAAGAATTCTGGCAACAGTGGTTTTGCCCGTTCCGGGATTCCCCATGAAAACCATGTGTTTGGAAATATCTGTGCTTTTTAGTCCCATCTGCTCGCGCATACGCTGAACCTTAATCAGATTAACAAGGCTTTCCACTTCCCTTTTTACACTGTTCAATCCCACATACGAATTTAATTCACTCAGGAGACTGTCAACATCAATTTCATCCACAGGCTTTTTCTGCTTTGAAACAGATGAGGAATCACTATTGTTATTTATATCGGTCACCGGTGTGACCCTCTTTCTGTTTCCTACATAAAATACACCATATTCCTTGAGAAAATCCTCCAGCATTCTGGTGTAATCCGTTAACCTTTTAGTTTCCCGTTCATGATTTTCACTGTGACAGGCAATAATTGTCTGTCCCAATAATTTATAGGTATCATAAAGAATCTGTGCATTCTGATTTCTGTTTGGATCGTTTGGAATTTTGTGACCGGCATCTGCCAGCACGAAATATTTCATTGAAACAGGTCTTGATGTTGTATAAGTATCCGTAAAACGAATCTTGTCCACTTCAGTTTTAAGTTCTGAAACGGACAATTTTTTATAATTTAAAGCCTTACGTATTATATTATATTCTTCATCGCTAACCACTCCGTCGGCCAGAGAAATATACGCCGCGAACTGTAACAGTTCGCGGTGCATAATATCAACCAACGGAGTACTAAAAGCTGTAACACTGCCTACATTCACTTTTGTAATTTCTGTGCAGACTTTTTCGCACATTTCAAGCATTTCGTACAGATTTTTTTTCATACCCTATTTTTCCTCTAAGATTATTGAAGTACTCTTACCTTAAGAACTCCTTCAATGCATTCAATGGCAGATTTAGTATCTTCATCTACTTTTGCACTGACATCAAGAACCGAATAAGCATAGTCTCCCCTGCTTTTGTTGTACATATTATCAATGTTCACATTTAATGCAGCAAACTTTGTTGTAAACTGACTAAGCATGTTTGGAATATTTCTGTGAAGTATGCATACTCTTGCCGGCATACGACAAACACCTGCATCAAGTGCAGGGTAATTAACAGAATTGATAATATTTCCATTTTCAATATATTCCTTTATTTCATTTGCTGCCATTATTGCACAGTTATCCTCAGACTCAGCAGTAGATGCTCCAAGATGAGGTGTTGCAATAGCATTTGTCATTCTGACTGTATTTGGATTTGTAAAATCAGTCATGTATCTCTTAACTTTGCCGGATTTTAAGGCCTCTGCCATAGCTTCTTCATCAACCAGAAGATCACGGGCATAGTTTAAAATTACAACTCCGTCCTTCATCATTGAAATTGTTTCTGTATTTATCATTTTTCTTGTATCATCAAGAAGAGGCACATGTACTGTGATATAGTCACATTCTTTAAAAATTTCTTCCCTTGTATTTACGTGAGTTACTTTTCTGCTGAGTTTCCAGGCATTTTCTACGCTGATAAACGGATCACAGCCGTATACTTCCATTCCAAGTGCAGCTGCAGCATTGGCCACGAGTACACCAATTGCACCAAGACCGATTACACCAAGCTTTTTACCAAGAATTTCATTTCCTGCAAACTGCTTTTTAATCTTCTCGGCTGTCTTTGCAATGTTTTCATCATCTTTATTGTTAAGACCCCAGGTAATTCCTCCGTAAATGTCTCTGGATGCCATAAGAATCCCTGCAATAACAAGTTCTTTAACTGCATTGGCATTTGCACCCGGTGTATTAAATACAACAATACCTTTTTCTGCACATTTATCAAGAGGAATATTGTTTACTCCGGCACCTGCTCTGGCTACCGCAAGAAGGTTATTGGAAAGCTCCATGTCGTGCATCGCTGCACTTCTTACCAGAACTACTTCTGCTTCATTTACATTTTCTGTTTTTTCATAGTTATCATTACTCAGTACATTAAGTCCAACCTGAGCAATGGCATTTAAGCAATTATATTTAACCATTACGCATTTTCCTCCTCGAACTTAGCCATGAAGTCAACCAGTGCCTGAACACCTTCAATAGGCATAGCATTGTAAATACTTGCACGCATTCCGCCAACACTTCTGTGTCCTTTGAGGTTAACAAGACCTGCTGCAGTTGCCTCAGCAATGAATTTAGCATCTAACTCTGCATTTCCTGTTACAAAAGGTACATTCATAAGAGAACGTGAACCCGGTTCTACAGTGCCATGGAACAATTTCGAAGAATCAAGAAAATCGTAAAGGATTTTAGCCTTTTTCTCATTTCTTTCCTTCATTACTTCAAGTCCACCCTGCTTTTTCAGCCACTTGAATACCTTTCCGCAAATATAGATACCATAACAAGGAGGTGTGTTATAAAGAGAATTTGCATCCGCCTGTGTTTTCCACTTCAGCATGGTTGGTGTTCCCGGAAGCACATCATCAGTAATCAAATCCTCGCGGATAATTGCAATTACAACACCTGCAGGCCCAATATTTTTCTGTGCTCCGCCATACATTACAGCATATTTGGTAATATCCACCGGCTCACTGAGGAAGCAGGAAGAAACATCCGATACCAGATCCTTGCCCTTTGTATTTGGAAGTTCTTTAAACTTTGTTCCATAAATAGTATTGTTTTCGCAAATATAAACATAATCTACATCATCATCAATCTGAAGATCACTGCAATCAGGAATATAAGAAAAGGTTTTGTCTTCTGAAGATGCAACCTTTACTGCATTTCCGTAAAGCTGTGCTTCTGAATAGGCTTTCTTAGCCCACTGTCCTGTAACGATGTAAGCTGCTTTCTTATTCTTCATTAAGTTCAAAGGCACCTGGGCAAACATCATATGAGCTCCGCCCTGTAAAAAGAGTACCTTGTAGTTATCAGGAATATTAAGCAAATCTCTCAGGTCTGCCTCTGCTTCCTTAATGATTGTATCAAAGGCCTTAGAACGGTGACTCATTTCCATTACGGACATTCCTGTTCCCTTGTAATCCAGCATTTCTTCTGCTGCTTCCTTTAATACTTCTTCCGGTAATACTGCCGGACCGGCTGAAAAGTTCCAAACTCTTGCCATTTTTCTACCTCCTAGACTATATCGATGTTTTTGACTGCTACATACATTTCTATGCTCAGTCTGACGGCTTAATGCATAAGCTGTAGACTCTATCGCAGCTTACACGCCGTAATTCCGGTTTTATCCCACCAGTATTTAACAGTATAGCACTAATAATTATGCGTTTCAACTATTTTCGGCATTTTGTGTGCAGGAACAAAGAGTGCACATCCCCGGGAAGCGTTTTTATTGTATAGAAACAGAGTCTCTTATACAATAAAAAGCTCCGTGTACAAGTGCAGTCTGAAATGACTCGCATTCATACACGGAGTAATATTTTTACGCTTTTTTCTCGTTATAAAACCACAGATAAAATAGTTTACAAAAACTAGTATGTTAATTCAGAAACAACAAATGTAACTGAAATTTCATTTGTATCAGCAAGTTCAACATTCAGTTTGTAATCAGAACCATTCATTTCAAATTCCTGAATAAGCTCTGTTCCAAGAACCCACTCATTAAGAATACAGAAATCAAGTGTACCCTGATTATTAACCATGTTAACATTTGCATAGCTGCCCTGAAGAGTAAGCTCTACTCCATTAACAGTTATGCTCTGGATTGTAGCTTTTGCCTTTGTAGCCAGACTCTTTGAAAGGACTCCGTTCTGACACTGTGAGTCTTTAATATAGAATGAGCCGATTCTTTCAAGATTTTCTTTGGATGCAGTCATTGTAAGAGTATACTGACCGGGACCCGTAAGCTCTACAGACTCTTCACTTGCACATGTCTGCCATCCGGCTGTTTCAAGAATGTATAATTTAACTACTGTAGAGGTGGCATCCACTACTGTTACGGTACACTCTGCCTTTGCACTACCGCAGGATGCAGTAATTGTACATGTACCTGCAAGCTGCGGAGTAACGAAACCATCTTTGGAAACAGTAGCAACAGAGAAATCATCGGATGTCCATGTTACAGCTTCACCTGTATCTGTTGTTGCAGTAAGTGCATATTCTGCTGTTCCTGCTTCAAGAGTAATTTCTGTTTCCGAAATTGTTACGGAAGTTGCACCTCCCTCAGTCTGTGTATTATCACTATATACACCAACAATTGCAGCAATAATTTCCGGCTGAGTCATTTCAAAGGTCTTACGGTCAAAAAGACCAAAACCATAGTTGCCATTGTAACCGTTATCCCAGTAAACAGGAACGCAGCCATACTTTTTAGCAGTCTCACATACCGATTTACAGAAATATGCACGATAATATGTACTGCTTTCATCAGCCCTACTCTTATCAATTGCACCATATTCACCGATAATGACAGGATAACCCTGTGAAGTAAAACTGTCATACAGCTTTTTAAACTGGGCTTCAAGATAAGCCTCATCTCCCCAGTTAGCTGTTTTGGACTGTTCAGCATCAACACCCCACTGGGTAGCATCATCAGTTTCACCGCCACAGAAGCTCCAAGGATCATAGTAGTGGACTGAAATCATAATTCTGTGCTCACCTTCAGGAATATCTTCACTGAGATATGTGTCAAAAGGAATTACAAAATCTTTGTTTGTTGCAGTCTGGTCAATGTTTGTATTATAGCCCGGAACCAGAACCCAACGCTTATCGTTATTTCCACCTGTCTGACGAATAGTGTCGAGGAAAGTCTGGTTAAAACGGTTGATGTTTTTATAAAGTTCTGCAGTACATGCATTATTTGCACCGATTTCATTCATGGATTCGAAAATAACACGTTCATCATAATCCTTGAATTTTTCAGAAATCTGTTTCCATACTGCTGCATATTTTTCATTAACAAAATCCTGGTCAACAGCATCAGGCAGAAGCCATCCGCCTGTAATGGTATCATATCCGTCACCGTGAACATTGATAATAACGAATAAATCTTCAGCAATACAGTAATCAACAACCTGCTGAACTCTGTCGAGCCATTTTTCATCAATTGTAAAGTTGTTTGCATCATCAATCTTGCTTAAATAGGATACAGGAATACGTACGGAGCTAAATCCGGCTTCTTTAATTGCCGCAATAAGCTGTGGCGTAATTGGTGTGCTGTTCCATGCAGTTTCATAAGGAGTACCGTTACGGTTTCCTTCAAGCTGGTTGCCTACATTGTAGCCTGCACCCATTGCCTCTACTATCTGGTCTGCATTAAGCTCATCCCAGGTTCCTTTGTCTACACCGGTATCTTCTCCGTCATTTTCTCCCGGAGTAACTGTAGGTGTTACATTAGCTACAGTTCCCTGCTCATTATTTTTGCCGCAGGCTGTAATCCCCAGACACATAACCAGCACCAGAAGAAGTGCAGTTATTCTTTTAAAATAATTCATGTAAATCCTCCATTCCAAAATCATACAATTAATCATTGCAAAAATTCAACAGTCATCCACATGTGTTTTTTGTACCCTGATTTTTCATAATTGAAAGCAATCATTTGCAACAAGTTTTTGAATTTCTGCAACATTCAAAATAACATATTTAGAATAGCTTGTCAATACAACTTCAGACAGGCTTTATGATGTATCTGTGAACCTTCTCCGTTCATTACGGGAAAGTGTCATAATTTCTTAATCAGCATATGATAAATAGAGTATCTTTATCAGGAGCAGTTATGTATTATCAGAGAAACTACGGAAATCGTTATGGGGGAAATTACCACAATTACAGCACTCAGAATCGTATGATGCCCCATCAGCAGAGAATGCCGGAAAAACCTCATATGAACGAAAATAAGGAATTTCCTATTGCCATGGCCTATGTTCCATGGCAGACCTGGGGCAACCTTTATGATACCTGCGATGCCATGTACCAGGGAACCATTTTCAAAGAACTGAATCTGAGATTCTGTGGCTGATTATTTTCTATAACAGAATTCAAATAAAGAATTTAAATAAACGGACACAACGAAAAAGCCTCCGGTCAAATGACCGGAGGCTGAAAAACATTTAGTTAAAATATACTGCTTCAACCATCTCTTCAACGGTGAAATCACAATCACTGAAACGGTAAACATCTAATTCTGCAGAATAATTATCTGAAAGATCAATAAAATAATAAAATTTTGTCATATCTTCATAACCTGATTCTAATTCCATATAGTAAGCGGTTATTCCGTTAACTGTGGTAGTACCATTATCAAGGATTTCAACTCCGTCTCCCTCATAGGTATAATCTGCAAAAAGTTCAATACAATAATCATAAAGAGATTTTGCATCAGAATAATCATTAATCATTATATCTAATGATGAATATGAGCCGTCAATGGTAGATAAATACATCAGACGATAATCCTTATCAGCCTCATCACATTCATAAACGTCAGTATCATAGTCAACGGTTACACTTCCGCCGCTTTCAAGATCAAAAGTCTGAACTCCGTCGTATGGATCATCATCGATATCAGGAACATCAATACCCGGATATTCAATCACACTCTGTTCAACAGAAGTCTTATCAATTAAATCACCCAGTTTATCCGCAAGTTCATTAATTGCTTCACCTATTTCCTGAATAATCTGAGGATTATCCATTACATACTGTACAATTGCTGTAAGAGTTGTGGCATCTTCCGGTGCCTTTACACTGACAGAATCATCAATTGTGAAGTTATAAGTACATGATGCAGAAACTGACTCTTCGCCTTTTACAGCTTCAAGTGAAAAATCAAGCTTGAATCCATCCTTATTAAGGGTTACAGAAAGGCTTGTTACCATTTCTCCGTCCATAGCCTTTTCCCAATCTTCAGAAGTCATTCCGTTGATTTCTTCAACAACATCTTCAAGATCTTCAAAAATTTCAACCTGGGCATCATCAATTTCCATTTCATCAATGGAATCAACAATTTCATCAATATCAGCCTGTGTAATAGGAGAACCAAGCAGTTCAAACACGCTGATAACATCATCGGATGCATACTCAATCAGATCTTTAAGATACTGCTGTACGTCTACACTGTTCATTGAATCCTTCATTGCTGCTTCAATTTCATCCTGATTTTCATCAAGATAATTCACAAGTGCTGTTACGCCCTTTTCATAATCCTCTGCAGTTTCAAGAGTGATTGTAAAGGTGTCTCCATCCTGCTCTGCCTCTGCGTTGGTAAACAGAGCTTTCATCATTTCCATTGTGAATCCCATCATTTTATCAGAATCCACATCAGCCACCTCAGGAAGCGGAAAGCCATAACTTCCGGCTGTTGTGTCAACATCTGAAACTGCTTTTACCAGTGAATCAATGCTGATATAAGCTTTTCCGTCAACATAAGTCAGCAAATCGGAAAAATCAAAAGTCAGAGCCACACCTTCAACATCCATGCCAAGCTTCATGCCCATGGTTCCTGCTGTACCATCAACTGTACCGTTAATGCCGATAGTCACATTTCCTTCCGAATCTGTTAAACCACCTTCTACAACAATTTCACAATCATAGGTTCCTTTGTTAAGAGCAAAGCCTTTTTCCATTGCCTCATAAATATCTGCTGCAGAAAGCTCATCCTTGTCAGAATCTTCCTTGTTATCATTTGATTCTGTTTTTGTTCCTGCCTCCTTGCTTTTATCTTCTTCATTATCTTTTCCGCATGCTGTCATGGAAAAAATAAGTGCTGAAGACAAAAGAACGGCAAGAAAACGTTTAAACTTTATCATAATTACCTCCATTCCAACGGGAAATTCATGCTTTCCCATTTAAGCATTCTCTTCTCACGAAGAATATTTTATTACAACCTAAACGTAACACAATTATAGTTGTTTGTCAATAACAAAGGGCCTCAGGTAAGACCTGAGACCCCTAAAACAATTATTAAAATTCAAAAGAAAGAGCATTAAATACTTCATCCACTGAAAACTCACAATCATCATAAAGAACCATTCTGATTTCTAATGCATATTCATCGGAAAGAGCGATGTAATAACCAGCCTCATATGTATCATATTGTGTTGAAACCAGAAGATAGTATGCGTCTTTTCCGTTAATAACCATTGTTCCTGTTTCAAGAACCTCATCACCCTCATAAGGATCATTAATAGTATTATTATAGAGTTCTTCAGCAGTATAATAGTCATAGAAATTAATATTTACACATGAATTAGTGCCATCTGTGGTTACGTAGCCGGCATAAAGCCACATCAGTTCAGCATTATGAATTTTCAGAATATCTTCATCATGATCAATGATTACAGTATCACCGTTTTCAAGTATAAAGTTCAAAGGTCCTTCAAGCTTTTCATCATCCTCATCATCCGGATATTCAATTACCGAACCACCGGTTGAACCGTTAAGTTCACCAACAAGCTCTGTAACAGCAGTCATTACCTCCTGCATAAGTTCAGGATTATCCATTACATACTGCACCATTTCCGTAAGTGTTTTTACATTCTTTGGTGCCTCTACACTGAGAGAATCATCAATCTTGAAGTTATATGTGCAGGATGCAGAAACAGTCTCATCCGCCTTTGACATGTCGAGTAATAACTCAAAATCAAATCCGTCTTTATCAAGTGTTGCAGAAAGAGAAACTTTCATTTCTACATTTTCAAAAGCCTTTTCCCAATCTTCAGAAGTCATTCCGTTGATTTCTTCAACAACATCTTCAAGATCTTCAAAAATTTCAACCTGGGCATCATCAATTTCCATTTCATCAATGGAATCAACAATTTCATCAATATCATCCTGTGTAATCGGAGAACCAAGAAGCTCCATCATGCTGATGAGGTCATCAGACACATATTCAACAAGGTCTTTCAAATACTCTTTGGAATCCACACTGTTCATTGAATCCAATAAAGCTTCTTCAATTTCATCCTGATTGTCATTAACATAGTTTACAAATGCAGTAACACCTTTTTCATAATCTTCTGCAGTTTCAAGAGTAAGTGTATAAGTGTCGCCATCCTTCTCTGCTTCTACATTAGTAAACAAAGCCTTAATCATTTCTACACTGATAGCCTGAATTTTGCCCGCATCAACATCAGCAGCATCAGGAAGAGGGAAGCCATAGTATCCTGCTTCTGTTTCAACACCTGAAAGGGCTTTTACCAGGGAATCAGCGTTGATATATGCCATTCCATCTGCACTTACTAACAAATCAGAAAAATCCATTTTTAATGCTATGCCATTAATATCCATGTCAAAATTCATACTAACGGATGAATCTGCTCCATTAACGTCACCACTCATACCAAGAGTCAAATCTCCCTGAGCATCGTTAACATCGCTCTCTACAATAATTTCACAATCATATGTTCCCTTGTTAAGAGCAAAGCCTTTTTCTATTGCCTCATAAATATCGGCAGCAGAAAGATCATCCTTGTCGGAACCATCCTTGTCATCACTTGATTCTGTGTTTGTTCCTGCATCCTTGCTTTTATCATCGTCATCATCTTTTCCGCATGCTGTCATGGAAAAAATAAGTGCTGAAGACAAAAGTACGGCAAGAAAACGTTTAAACTTTACCATAATTACCTCCATTTCTCGTGGAAAATGTATTTCCAACTAAAAGCATTCTCAAAAATATGAGAATAATCATGCTCTTAAAAGTATCATATATGTATTCTTTTGTCAATCAAACATTAAAAAATGAAAATATATGTAATTTTTTCAAATGGTTTCTTACAATATATTTTTAGTTGCCGGCTTACCGGTAGCCATTCAGTTCCGTTATCTTTTCTGCGAGGCCACTGTAAATTTTATTAAAGAGTTCTTTATCTTCTTTCAGAATTTCCGTCATCTCCGCAAGAGTTGTTTCTTTAAGGGGAGCCTTAACTTCTGCATCTGCATCCACACGGAACTCGTACTTAGCTGTTACATTAAGGCTGCCCACTTCCTCACCGTCTGCACTATAGCACAATTCTATGGAATAGAAATCTGTGGTTGCCTTTACGCTAAGTCTGCAAGCCAGATTGTTTGCATCAATATCTGCCTGAAATTCCTCCAAATCTGTTGCTTCAATTTCAGCCTTCAGTGCTTCCAGGTCATACTGTTCCATAATATCTATGTTTTCTGATTTCTGAAGTTCCATATTCCGAATCGTTTCAATATAGAAGTCAATAACGTCATCCGAAACTTCACTTCCCATAATCTGGCCTGATTTTTTCAGATCCTCCCTGTAATACTCTACCACATCAACAAGATATTCTTTTAAATCAAAAAGGGAACCTGAATTAAAGCAGGCATTGATTTCATCCTGATTTTCAATCAGATAATCTACAACAGCCTTTGCCACGGCAGTATATTCCTCTGCTGTTTTTAACTCTATAACATAAGTATCTCCCTCTTTCACTGCTTCTACACCGGAAAAAGCTGCTTTCAACAATCCGTAGCATAATTCTTTAAACTGAGCCTGCATGTCAGCCTGTGCCTTTTCATCAATTTCAGGCATAGGGAAGGGCAGAGAGCCGAATGATGTTTCAACATCTACCATACACTTCCAAAAGGAATCAAGTGAAAAATAAGCTTTATCGTCCACAACGGAAAAAAGATTTGTCGCAGACAGGTATATATCTTCCACCGAAATACTGAAGCCTACATTTACATTTTTACCGTCTGTCTTGCCGTTCAGTGTAAGTTCTCCCTCTTCCGCAGTGCGTCCGGTATTGACATCATATGCTATATCTACCAAATAATACCCTTTTTTATAACTTTCCGCCAGTTGAACAGCATCATATATATCCTTTACATTTTCAATTTCCTCCGCACTGGCTCCTGCCGTTTCCTCCTTTTTGTCCTTTCCGCAGGCAGTCATGGTAAAAAGCATGACCATTACCAAAAAGAGGCATAATATCCTTTTCAAAGCTTTCATTTTTTTCTCCTATCCGCAGCATAAGCCGCATCCATTTTTCTGAATTTTAAGTTCAACTCTCCCGAACATTAAAATTGCACCCTGTATTTCTACAAGGTGCAATATATCATGCAATAACATGCTTTGTCAATTTAATATATCTAATATATTTTAATTTCTTTACCATTTTTTATCATTACAGGAATGATATGGATAGGTGCAGGTACTGTCACCCTTCTTCCGCCTTCATATACTTCACCGGTATAAGCATCTGTCCACTGTGCTCCTGCAGGAAGATACAGTTCTCTTTCGACTGCTCCTTCCTCCATTACAGGTGCTACAAGAATATCCGGTCCGAACATGTACTCATCCTCCACATTCCAGCTTTCACTGTCATTATAGAAATCATAAAATAAAGGACGCATTATAGGTGTACCATTTTCACTGGCAGTTTTCATTCCATCACGGATATAGTCACGAAGGTTTTCCCTGATAAACAGATACTTCTTCATGATTTCATAATTTTCTTCTCCGAAGCTCCATACTTCATTATCCTGGCCGCTGGTAAGCTGACGTACTCCGTTTATGAATTCTTCCTCTCTTTCATACCATGGAGAACGTTCTCCATGCATACGAAATACCGGACAGAAACAGCCCCATTCAAACCAGCGAATCAGCAGTTCTCTGAACTTCTCATCTGTAATTACGCCACCAAGGAAGCCACCAATATCTGAAGTCCACCATGGAATTCCGGCAAGACACATGTTAAGGCCTGCCTGAAGTTGTTCTCTCATGGAACGGAAAGATGAATGAACATCACCCGACCAGGTCAGAACACCATATTTCTGACTTCCCGCCCAGGCACATCTTACAAGACTGAGTATATCCTTTTCACCCTCTGCCTTTAATCCGTCATAAAAGCCTTTTGCATAGCCAACCGGATAAATGTTGGAGCACTGCATTGCAGGTCCTGCATAGTAACGATAATTATCAAAATCATATGGTCCATATTCCGGCTCTGCCTCATCAAGCCAGAAACATCTGATACCATATTTATAGTAGTTCTCTTTGCAACGATCCCATACAAATTTCTGTGCACCCGGATGTGTAGCATCATAAAATACTGTATTGCCCATCCAGGTCATATGGTTAGAATTACCTCTATCGGCACTTACAAGATAGCCCTGTGAAGCCATCTTTCCGAAGTTTTCACTTCGTTCGTCAATTGTAGGCCACACTGAAACTACGGTTTCAATTCCCATGGACTTTAGTTCATCCACCATTGCCTGTGGATCAGGCCAGTCTCTCGGCTCAAACTTAAAATCACCCTGTCTTGTCCAATGGAAGAAGTCAACAACGATTGCATCCATAGGAAGCCCCCTGCGCTTGTGCTCTCTTGCCACTGCAAGAAGTTCCTCCTGTGTACGATAACGAAGCTTACACTGCCAGTAACCAAGACCGTATTCCGGCATCATAGGAGTACGTCCTGTTGCCGCAGAATAATTAGCTTCCAAATCTGCCGGAGTGTCACCTGCAGTAATAAAGTAATCCATTTTCTTTGTGCTGCCGGCAATCCATTCTGTTTTGTTTACAGCAAAGGTTGCAGTACCGATTGCAGGATTGTTCCAGAAGAAGCCATATCCTCTGCTTGAAATCATAAAAGGTACACTTGCCTGTGAATTACGATGGCAAAGCTCAAGAGTAGCACCTTTTTTATTCAGATTCTTTTCCTGATACTGACCCATACCGAAGATTTTTTCATCGTCATAGGCTTCAAAACGCACTGCAAGAGAATAATCTGAGGAACCCTTTATTGGTTTTAATTCCCTTCCGGTTATTCTTAAAGGAACGCAGTAACGATTGATTCTGTCTCTGGTTCTCCAGTACTCTTCTGTTAATATCTCACCTTTATCATTTGTATAGGAAATCCAGCCTTCTGCATTTACATGGGCTGTAATTTTCCCATTTTTTATGGAAGCAACTGTTGCAGTCTGGTGGTACTGTGCCCACTCATCTCCCTTATACCAGGGATCTGTAACATCAATCTCGGTAAAAGTAATTTCAGGGATACATTCTTCAACTTTTTCAGTCAACGCCCAGTCATTTGGATCCATATGTGCTTCCTTTGTCATTCTTACACGGAATGAATCCCTGCCCCATGGTTCAATCCAAAGGGTTTCTGTTCCGTTTAAAACAACGAGTCTGTTTTTCTCGCGTATAAACTCCATTTTATATACCTCCGTAAATCATAGTGCTGCTCGGGTCATACTCGCAAACGCTCCGCTTTTTGCCCGTTATAAACTGTTTGTCAAACTGGCAAACGCTACACTTTTTGCTCGTTAAAAAACTGCACTTCGTGACATATGCGGTACATGGCTTATACCCTGTACCGCTTTAAAGCTAATTCCACCGCCTAAAGGCAGTGGATTATCTTTGGTTTTTTATATAATAAAATATTCCCACCATGTTTTCAAGCAATATTGCTCAGATTTTCAAAATAGTTCCTGAGTGATAATAAAAATATCCAAAAATATTTCTCTACATGACGGATACCATAACATATGTAACCTTTATGATAAAGCAGCATAGGATGTAAAGAATAAGATTTTCCGGGCGAAAACATGCAATCAAGATGTGATTTAATACTTCAGCTCAGCATGATTGGTTTTGCCATGGATGATATCAGGCTTTTCCTTGATACTCATCCCGGTGACACCAGAGCCATTGAGCTGTTTAACGAGTATGCGAAGACGTATGAAACCTTAAAGCATGAGTATACAGATAATTATGCCGGCTTCACTTCATACTGCCGCAACCATGATGACAATATGTGGGTATGGAATGATTTTCCAATGCCTTGGGAGGGGGACGGTAAATAATGTGGATTTATAAAAAGGCGCTTCAATATCCTGTAAATATCAAGGAATGTAACCCGAAACTGGCTCAGATGATTATTACACAGTTCGGAGGTCCCGACGGAGAACTGGGTGCATCTATGAGATACTTAAGCCAGCGATATACCATGCCCTATAAAGAAGTATCAGGGCTGTTAACTGATATCGGAACTGAAGAACTGGCACACCTGGAGATTATATGTGCCATTGTTTACCAGCTGACAAGAAACCTGTCACCTGAAGAAATTAAAGCCAGCGGTTTTGATAAGTACTATATTGATCACACTTTGGGACTTTATCCTGTTTCCGCAGGGGGAATTCCTTACTCTGTAGAAACCTTCCAGAGTAAGGGCGACCCAATTACAGATTTGTTTGAAGACATGGCTGCAGAACAGAAAGCACGAACCACCTACGACAATATTATCCGTATGTGCAAAGACCATCCTGATGTCTGTGATCCTATTAAATTTCTTCGTCAAAGAGAGGTAATTCACTTCCAGCGTTTTGGTGAAGGTCTGAGAATTGTTCAGGATAACCTTGACAGCTGCAACTTCTATATGTGCAATCCTTCCTTTGATAAAAACTGCGGATGTAAATAAATAACCAAAAACCTTCCCAACGACTTTTGTCGCGGGAAGGTTTTTATTAATTCTCCTTATATGAAATAAATCCGTAGCTTTGAAGTATCTGGAAGAATTTAGCAAGACGTGGATAAAGGGGTTCAGCACTTTCGCCAAAGCGTTCCTTAACCGGTTCGCCGTAATCCATTATCTGTTTTTCTCCATCAATAAGTGGCCAGATAAAGCTGCCATTTTGGTCCAGATGAACATGTGTATATTCAGGCTTCTTAAAAAGCTTCTGACAAGCTCTGTTAAAGAATCCGGTATTATGAACATGAAGTGTGACTATTCCATCATCATCTGTTGTCCATTTCAGTTTTTCATTTCTGACAGGAATATTTTCCAAATAATTTGCAGAAATCTGAGATTCTTTCTTTTTTTTCATGATTTAAGCTGCCTCAGTTTCCTTTTTATCTCTTTTCTTCCAAACAGAAAATTTAAGAAGAGAAAGAATTACAAGTGCAAATACCACAAGGCTGAGAATCTTAGATACTATATCATTAAAGCCAAGCATTCCGGAAATATCCAGTACCTTATCTACTCCGAAAACTGCAAGAATCGCAAGAAGAATACCTACAAGTCCTTCACCGGCAATCATACCGGAGCAGTATAAAATACCATCGGAAATGATAGCTTCTTTTTCTTCTTCTTTTCTCTTCATCTTGTCAAATACAAGTCTTACAATACCACCTACCATAATACATGCATTTAAATGAACAGGAAGATATACACCGATTGCAAACGGAAGTACGGGAATTCCTACAACCTCAACTGCAATTGCAAGGAATACACCTGTGAATACAAGAGCCCAAGGAAGGTTGTTTTCCATAACGCCCTCGATAATCATCTTCATAAGTGTTGCCTGTGGAGCAGCAAGCTCTTCAGAACCGAAGCCCCATGCTGTATCAAGGAGATATAAAACTCCACCAATTGCAAATGCGGAGGCTGTTACACCGATTAACTCACCAATCTGCTGTTTCTTAGGTGTAGAACCTAAAAGGTAACCTGTCTTTAAATCCTGTGATGTATCACCGGCAATTGCTGCTACGATACAAATAATGGAACCGATTGCAATTGCACCCTGCATACCATGAGCACCTGTGTCGCCTGTAATCTTTAAAATAAGTGTTGCAATAAGAAGTGTTGCAATTGCCATACCGGACACAGGGTTATTGGAACTTCCTACAAGACCAACCATTCTGGAAGATACGGTTGCAAAGAAGAAACCGAAAATAACAACGATAATTGCACCTACAAGTGATACAGGAATTGTTGGAATCAACCATACACAAAGAGTAAGAACAAGGATTGCAACAAGAATAATCTTCATGCTTAAATCCCGGGAAGTACGGGAGTTATCCTTGGCACCACCTGCTTTCATGCTCCTTAAAGCATCGCGGAAGGTACGAATTATCAGAGGAAGTGATTTGCAAAGACTGATAATACCACCTGCTGCAAGTGCTCCGGCACCGATATAACGGATGTAGCTGCTCCAGATTGCTCCTGCTCCACCTGCTGCATACAGTTCACCAATTGGCGCTGTGCCGGGATAAAGTACAATATTTTCACCGAACAGAACAATAAGTGGGATGAAAACAAGCCAGCTTACAATACCACCGGCAAACATGTAAGACGAAATTCTAGGTCCGCAGATATAACCTACACTCATTACTGCAGGATAAATCTGTGTTCCGATTTCACCGGCAAAGCCTTTAACTGCAAAACCGATTTCACCGGGTACTGCTTTAATACCATCAATAATAAATTTGAAAGCAGCACCAAAGCCCATACCTGCAAATACTGTGGAAGCGTTTGCGCCTCCCTCTTCACCTGCAAGAAGAACCTCTGCACATGCAGTTCCTTCAGGATAAGGAAGAACTCCATGCTCTTTTACAATAAGTGCATTTCTTAACGGTACCATGAAAAGTACGCCAAGAAGACCACCAATTAAAGCAATAAGTGTAATTTCAATAACGGAAGGCTTGTCCATTTTGCCTTCAGCTGCCCAAAGGAAAAGTGCAGGAAGAGTGAAAATTGCACCTGCGGCAAGAGATTCACCTGCAGAGCCAATGGTCTGAACAATATTGCTTTCAAGAATTGAATTTTTACGCATAATAACGCGAATAACGCCCATGGCAATAACTGCTGCAGGAATGGATGCGGAAACTGTCATACCAACTCTAAGTCCAAGGTATGCATTTGCAGCACCGAAAACAACAGCAAGAATAATACCCATAATAATGGATGCTACCGTAAACTCCGGAGTGATTTTGTCTGCCGGAACATATGGTTTGAATTCATTATTTTCATTCATTGTTCTGAATTCCTTTCTGTAAAATAGATTTTTATGAATCCTAAAAGATTCAGATTATAAACCGTTCGCAAAAGAAACTACCCATAAAAGCTAATTACTGCGACAGCAACTTCTAAAGTATAGCATAGCCCTTTCACAAAGTCCATACAATTTCAATACAATTTCTTCATTTTCCTATATTTGTCAACAAAATACCGGCAACATAATTGCTGCCGGTACACAAGTCCAAATAGCATTGACAATGTCTTAATCTGAAGAGATTATTACTAAATATTCCCTAATAAAAATTCTTTAAAAATAGCCAGGGAATCCCTGATCATATAGTTGAACTGAAGTATGCTGTCACTCTTTGCAGCAAGTCCCATGGCATTTTCAATACCTATTTTTTCCGCAAGCTTCAGTGCCCTGAAAATATGGAAATTATTGGAGCATATTACTATATTTGCGTTTTCATCTCCCCTGCTTTTAATTATTTCATGGCTGAAACGTAAATTTTCATTGGTTGTTGTAGATTTTTCTTCCATTATTATTTTTTCTTCCGGGATACCATGCTGACACAAATACTTCTTCATGGCCGAAGCTTCGGACACTGCTTCACCTTCCCCCCGGCCTCCGGAAACAATTATCATACAGTCAGCATTTGTTTCAAAATATTCTATTGCTTTATCCAAACGGTATTTAAGAGAGCGGGTTATGTTTTCTCCCCTAATCTGTGCTCCCAACACAATAACGTAGTCAGCATTTTTATCCGGACTGGCATTCATTTTGCTCATAACACAACCAAATAGAATCAATACCAGTAGTCCAACTGTCAATATACAGGTTGCTATTACCAGCAATATCCATTTAGGTATTACTTTAAGAAAATCATATTTTTTGTCTAAAACCAGAATCATGGCGGCCAATAATAATGCGCAGCCGGCAAACAGCCATAACCCTGCCATAGACGAGTGTATTCCGGCATAGGATATGATAATACTGTAATAAATCAGACAGCCTGCCGCTGCCGCAAGCATAATAAAAAGCTCCACCTTTATTCTCCTTCAGTTTTAAAACAATTACTGATTTTCGGTTTTATCACCATGTTCTACTTTTGTAGACTTGTTTTTCACATATTCTTTTTTCACATTATCTATGGTGTCTTTCAGAACAGAATATTTTTCCTGCTCACGTTTCATATAATCCTTAAGACTGTCAATGAGCTGTCTTTCTTCCGACTTGATTGCAAATATGAAACTGGCCTTAATTTTATACTCATCATTGATTTTTCTGATATTTCTCTTAAGTTCTTCAATGCGTACTTCAATCTGGTTGTCCTTTGCGAATTTACGAATTTTAGTTGCAATCTGCATAGAATAACATAAGTCTATAACAAATACACCATAGAAAAAGCCTATTACAAAGGAGAAAGCCAGGTGCCCTGCAAGCCAGGTAAGCGCATTAAGTATATACGGATGAATAAGGAAATAATAAATCGCACTAAGTATCATCCAGAAGCAGGAATACTTAGGGCAGATAATTCCTTTTATATTTAACCATTCATTTGAATAGTCCCAAAGCTTGATGTTCATTCCTTTTATAAATATTAATCCTGCAACATATTCAATTATGGTAACAACTACTGCCATTATTATAAACAGGATAATCTTCTGCCATATACGATTGTGTATGAAGTCAACAGGTATGTATGAAAGCAGAAACAATGAAACAAGGCTGAAACCATAAAGTGGCAGATAAGGACCTACAAGAAATCCCGGATTAATCCATTTTTTCTCCGGATTACAATCAGAAAAAAACCTTCTGTAAATTACTTCAAGTCCCCAACCTATTAAGCTGCCGGCAAAAAACAAAAACGCCAGTATAAGAAAAAAATTCATGTTAATTCTCCCTTTCGTGCCTTATACGGTACAGGGCTTACACCCTGCACCGCTTCAAAGCTAATAATATCACATCTTTAATCCCCATGGTAAAATAAATTATAATAATTTTATTAACACGAAAATCAATTCACCCCCGCATTAAATCACGTAAATATCCTGCATGTTTTTAAGGAACAAATTATTATACCCGGTAATCTCTAAAAGTTATGTATTGAATATCAGATTATATGTGCTATAATTTATATCATTCTATTGAAAAACTATTAA
This sequence comes from Lachnospiraceae bacterium, assembly GCA_051877895.1. Classification (GTDB taxonomy): domain Bacteria; phylum Bacillota; class Clostridia; order Lachnospirales; family Lachnospiraceae; genus UBA3775. The sequence continues at coordinate 93,464 of JBJEJI010000069.1, forward strand.
TAATTGCTTCTGTATAGTTTTTTTTAACAGTCATTTTGAAATGGAGAACCTATGAAAAATAATAATGTAAAAAAAGAAACACACGGCACATGTGATACTTGTACGTATTACGCTTATGACGATGATTATGAATGCTACTGCTGCGATATAGACATGGATGAAGATGAATACGCTCGCATTGCCGGAGATTCCCATTACCACTGTCCTTATTACCGTAACGGTGATGAATATCTGGTAGTGCGCAAACAGATGTAATTTCTCTAAGTTCTCACTTCCAATCAAACTCGCAAACGCTCCGGTTTTTTCTCACTCACAATTAAGTGCTTTTTTGAAATAATCTGCCAGAAAGTAAAAATATTCTTTGACAAGATCAGCATCTTCCTCATTATTCTGAAGCTGGATAACAATGTCTCTCTGACATACGGGATAGGAAATCGGAATAAGTGCCATATGACTTTCATCTCTTTTTCCCCATGAATAATGAGGCCAGAAGCCGACTCCCTGACTGGCTCCAATCAGGTTCTGTACTGCAGAAGGGCTGTCACTTTCAAACACAACATTCGGCCGAAAACCTGCATGCATGCAGAATCGGTCACAGATAGTCCTGAGTCCACGTGAGCCTGCCAATGAAATAAAAGGTTTTCCTGCCATCTCCGACAAATCAATCTGATCTCGTTTTGCATATTCAGAATTTTTAGGAACAGCAAGGAAAATTTTCTCTGTAAATACGTAGTAATTTTCTTCTTCACTTTTAGGCCTCTGAAAAAACTCCCTGGTAAAAATGGTCATGTCTGCATTTTTCTCTTCATTATTCTGAACAAAAATAAAGTTTACATCCTCATGAGTTTTCTTAAATTCAATAACTGTTTCCGTAATCATATTGGAAGCTGCCAGAACATTCAGCCTTATTAGCTTTTTTCTTGAACCGGAAAGTTCTCTTAATTCATCCGGAATCTCATCCAGTGCTTTCAGTACCGGTCCGATTTTTTTCTGAAGATATAAGCCATATTCCGTAAGCACAATATTTCTTCCGCTTGATTTAAATAATTTTACTCCAAGTTCCTTTTCCAACCTATGAATTGTCTGGGTAAGTGCCGGCTGTGCAATATGAAGCTGCTGAGCCGTTTTAGTAACATGCTGGGTCTGAGCCAAAGCATAAAAATATTTTAATTGGAGAATTTCCATTTGTTTATCCTGTCCGGAACAAATAAACCTTGTTCCTTTTTTACTTTTACTTATTAAATTTCAACATCAGCAAAGCAATGTTATACTTTACTTAATATTAATAACATTAAAATTATGATTTTTCAACTAAAAACTTCATCATTTTTTCTCATATAGCACAATTAATAATTTTACAGTTATTGTTTTAGTTCAAATTATATATTATACATTTTGAATTATTTGTTATATGATAATAGCAGATAAAACGTACCGGGCGATTAAAACAAAACGGAGGAAAATTATGAATACCATAGCTACCTACACTTATTTAAACAATTTTGCCCAGAAAAGAGGCATCGTTCTTTTAGGTTCCACTTTCGCTTATGATTTCCCACTTAATGAACTAATTCAAAATTACAGCGTTTCCAAGAAAATTTATAACAGAAGTATTCCCGGATTAAAAATAAAAGAAGCTGAACAGTATTTTGAAGATTGTATTCTTGCTTTGCAGCCTGCAAAAATGATTATCAATCTTGGCGATGAGGATATAAATTCTGATGTCAGTATTCCGGAACTTATAGAAGAATATCGCTGGCTGCTCTACAAGGTTCATACCCTTCTGCCGAATACGGTATTAATAATAACTTCAATTGATACTACTTCAGATAATGCTGTGGCTTTTAACCATCAATTAAAAAAACTGGCAAGAGAACTTGGATGTGAATTTCTGACAATACAAAATTCAGAGACTTTTGAAGAACATACTTTTGCATTTTTTAAAAGCATTAAAACAAGCCTTTATGATGCTACAACCAATTTTTCGGATTTAGCTGCAAAAGCAGTACTTGATTCAATGATACAGTATTAACTTTAAACTTGGAGGTAATTATGAGTTCTATTTTTGAAACAATTATGTTGATTTGTTTTGGTATTTCATGGCCTATGAATGTAATTAAGGCCTATAGGGCAAGAACTGCCAAAAGCACAAGTCTTCCATTTATCATTTTAATTATAAGCGGATATATTGCAGGCATCACTGCAAAAATCATTTCCGGTCAGGTAAACTATGTACTGATTGTTTACCTGCTTAACCTTGCAATCGTATCCCTGAATGTTCTTGTTTACATCAGAAACAGAAGACTTGACAATCAGGCAGAATATGTGACATTTTGTGCAGACAGAGAAGTGCTTGAATAGCAACTATGACACCATCAAAATAACATTATAAATATTCCAGTAAAGAGTCACCGATTGTGTTCTCAGGCATTATCAGCCCGAAATTATCTGCTACTGTTGCTCCCACCACCGCAAAAGTAGATTGTTCCCCTAACATTTTGCCTGAGGACATGGATGGTGAAAATGCCATAAACGGCACCTTCTCCCTGGTGTGATCGGTTCCTTTGTATGCAGGATCGTTTCCATGATCTGCAGTAATAATCAACAAATCATCTTCATGTAATTTATTCAACAGAGTTCCTAAATTGCTGTCAAATCTCTCCATTTCATCCCCATAGCCAAGAGGGTTACGTCTGTGTCCCCATAAAGCATCAAAATCTACCAGATTAACGAAACATAATCCCGTAAAATCCTCATGACAAATTTCAATAGTCTGTTCCATGCCATGAACTGAACTTTTTGATTTGCAAGCCCTGGTAATTCCCTCACCGGCAAATATGTCGTGAATTTTTCCAACAGATATAACATCAAACCCATTGTCTTTTAATACATTTAATACAGTCTTTCCAAATGGCTTCAGTGCATAATCATGACGGTTGGAGGTTCTTACAAACTCCCCTTTCTTCTTTCCCACATATGGTCTTGCAATAACTCTGCCCACCTTCCACTCATCCTTCATTGTAAGTTTTCTGGCGATTTCACAATAATGATACAGCGTTTCAAGTCCCATGGTTTCTTCATTGCCACAAATTTGTAAAACCGAATCTGCAGAGGTATATACTATGAGTTCTCCGTTATTAATCTCTCTTTCTCCCAGTTCTTCCAGTATTTCAGTGCCACTTGCGCTTTTGTTGCCTATTATTTTTCTTCCGGTCTGTTTTTCCAGTTCTTCTATTAATTCCGGTGGAAATCCTTTTTCCGTAAATGTTTTAAATGGATGAGTAACATAAAGTCCCATCATTTCCCAATGACCTGTCATGGTATCCTTTCCCAGACTTTTTTCACTGAGTTTTGTCACCACAGCCATGGGATTTTCCACAGGCTGTACTTGTTTTAATTCAGTAAGATTACCGATTCCAAGTTTTGCCAGATTAGGAATTGCAAAACTTTCCCTGCTTTCAGAAACTGACTTCAATGTATTTACCCCTACATCTCCATAGGCTGCTGCATCTTCAGTTTCTCCAACACCCAGGGAATCAACAACAATTAAAAATATTCTTTTATACTTTACCATAAGCCATATCCCGAATCAAATTTGCAAACTCTCCGCTTTTTGCTCACACTCTGTCACTGTTGCAGGTAAAATAGATTACCTGATATTCCTTGGCAATATTTCTAAGAAAGCCTTTTCCTTTTTCGGTTCTTCCCTCATCCTGATTAACAAAAGGATCATCAAAAACAACAAAAGGTTTTTCACCTTCATACATTGCCTCAATAAGTGCCATTCTCATGCATATTCCTACCAGGTCCCTGTTTCCGGCACTTAAAAATTTTGTTTCTCTCTGGGCACCCTGTTCTTCAACTGTCAGCTTAGTATTGGCATCTATTAAGAAATGCTCCGCTTCTGTTCCTGATATCATGGAATAATATTTTTTATAGCCTTTCATAATTGGCTCCATATAACGTGTAGTAAATGAAGTTTTAGCTTTGTTTAGCAAATCCAAGGTCTGAGTTAACAAATCAAATTTCTTTTTACTCTCATCATATAATGCCTTTTTTTCACGCAGACTATTCTCAGTTTCTGTCAGAGCATCTCTTTTCTCCGCCATTTCCTCTTCCTGCCTGAGATAATCACGGATCATATCCTTGATACTATTGGTTTCCTCGTCGATTTCATTTAAGCGTTTATCAATCTCTTCCGGAGAGATTTCATTATCCGGAATTGTTATTTCTCTATGAAAATTATTTTCATTTTCTTTCATAAACTGATTATAGCGAATAACAGCATCCTTATATTCACCATTTAAGCCCTCATAATTTTCAAGCTTCTTACCGATTTCAATAAGCTGGGCTAACAAATCATTCTCATCAGGAATTATTCCTGTATAGGTAAAAAATTCATCTAACCTGCTTTTGTTTATACGGGCCATTTCATGAAATTTTGAATGTTCATCATCCTTGTTTTTCAGGCGCTCATATTCTCTGGCCTTCTTATCGAGAATAAAAATGCTGCTTTCGTAATCTTCACCATTTTGTACAGGTTCTTCATAACTGTTAAGAAATGAAAGAATGTCACCTTTCAATAATCTAATCTGCTTCTCATAATCAAAAATACATTCATCATTACTCTTTAACAGCATTCGCTTATAATTTTTCGCTTCCTTTTCAAGTTCATACAAACGAATATTTTCATCAAAGCCGTTTGTTTCAATTCCATATCCGCCAAAGAAATTTTTTATTGTCACTTCTGCATTGGAAATACATTGTTCATCCTCTGTTATTCCCTGCACAAGAATTCCGATTTTTTCTTCCTTGTCCATCTGTTCTTCATGGACAATCTGAGCTGCCTTGTGCTTTGTAACAATTCCTGCTGCCAAAGTAACCACACCAAGAACAATTCCCCCTATTCCCAAAATATGATTTATAAAAAATCCTGCAATTCCGGCAATTGTTAAAATAATGCCGGCAAGCATTATTACAAAAGAATTATCTTTATGCTTTTCCACCGGCTGATTTTCAATCATATTCTTTCTGTCTTTTTTTATATCCAATGACTTTTTACGTTCTTCTTTTTCATAAAGAGCAGCACGAACACATTTAAAATCATCTTCTTCAGGTATTCCGTTTCCAAAAAGAGTATAATAGTCCTGAAGCTGTTTTTCTTCTTCTTTGTCAGGTTTGAGGGCTGTAAGCTGCTCAGATAATTTTTTTACTTTTTTTGCTCTGTCAATATTTAACGCAATATCTTCTTCCGATGGAACCGAAGCATAAAAATGCCTTGTATAGTTTTCCAAAACAGCTTCTTCCGGTCCGTTAAGTTCCACCATTTTACTTTTTTCCTGAGCTGAAAGATAATTACGACAAATATCAATCGTTTCCTGAATCTGCTGCTTTGTTGGCTTATGCAGTGGGAAAGCCTTCTCTGCCTCAGTTAACTTTTCATTACGTCTAAAAGTCTCATTACGGAGAACATCTGCCTGTTCTCTGAGATTTTTGATTTTGCTGTACATAGTAACTTCTGTTCTTTTTGCAGCAAGTTCAGACCTTTCACTTTCAAGACATTTAATTCTGTCCTGATTGTACTGTATCTTATCCTTAATTGATGTTATGGCAGAATCAATCCCTGCACCCTGTCTTATTTCTGTTTCAAGATTAAGAATCTCAGATTTAGCTTTTGATAAACTACCTGTTGATCTTCTCGGACTCATTGAAGTCAGCAAAGCCCCCAACCTTTCGGCAACCTTTTCATAATTATTAATATCATCGGTATTATCTGCAAGATTACCCAGCTTTGCATTAATACTATCGGTTGTCTGTGTATTGCAATCATTCTGAGTAATAAATGCAGTACGGCAGAAAGAATTTCTGTCTATGCCAAAAAATTCTTCTCCGGGCTGTGCCGATGTAAGAGTAACAGGAAGATTAGTAGCAACATCTCTGATTTGCATTGTGTCATCTGCAGATTTATTGCCAAAAATTCTGGTTATGGTATAAGTTTTATCTCCTGCTTTAAAAGTAAGACTGCCACCATAGTTTCCTTTCTGCCATGGTTTATATCGTTTTCTCTCATTAGAATAATCATCACGTTTGCTTTCGCCATCAAAACCATAAAACATGGTGAGAATAAATGCCGCAAGAGTAGATTTTCCCCATCCGTTGTCTTCACAGAACACATTAATTCCATCTGTAAAGTCAAAAGTTTTATTGCTTATTTTTCCAAAACCTTCTATTTTACAACTCAATAATTTCATTCCATGGCCTCCCCCGCAAGTGCACGGATTCCGTAAGAAATGATTTCCATTTTATCGTCAGAAGAAATTCCATCAGCCGCAAGCACTGTTCTAACAAATTCTCCCTTTAAAGATTCATCATATTGATAATCTTCTGCCTTAACACTTCGTCTGGTTTCATCATACACCTTTACCACAAAAAAACGGTCAGCAAACATTGACGTAAGCAACTTTACATCCTTTTCTCCGGTAACATCTACTTCTCCCTTAAGGATTATTCGAAGCATATCCTTAGACGGATACTGATTCAAGGCCAGTTCTTGTTCTACTCTTGTAGAAATTTCTGTAGTTGTCATGCATCCGGTAATATCAACCAATAAATCATTTAAGGTTCTTAATGCGTTTTTTACAAACTTATGTGACAGACAACGTCCTGTTGTATCATCGAATTCCATGCAAACAAAACCATGCTCACCGGGTTCATCGAAACCCCTTGGTTCAAGACATCCCGGATAACAATAGTAACCGCGGTTGTCAAGTTTTTCTATTTTATAGGAGTGAATATGTCCCAATGCAAGATAATTAATATTTTTGTTTTTAAGGTGACCAAAAGGAATTACTTCGGCTTTGTTCGACGAAGTCCCCGCGCTTTCCTGACCGTGAAGTACAACAATATTGACCGCATCTGCATCCGCCACAAAAGTATTAAACCAATCCGGGGACTGATTACCGTCAAGCTCAATTCCCCAGAGATTGATTATACTGTTTCCGCAGATATTATAATGGGTCCAGTTACTTCCGAAAAGCTTTAAATTAGACGGAGTAACATCCAGACGTGACAAAAAGCTGTTAGCATCATGATTCCCCTGTAAATAATAAAATTCAATCTGTGGATTATTAACGATTGCATCTTTTACCACATTACAGGCAGTTGCCGAAATGCTTTTTGTATCAAACAGATCCCCTGCAATAATTATTGCATTAACCTCTTCATTTACCGCATAATTCACCATTTTTCTGAAGGATTCCAAAAGCTCATTCTTTCTTAATGCTGCTTTTTCTGTACCAAGATTTGAAGTAAGCCTTGAATCCAGATGTAAATCCGCACAGTGAATTATTTTCATCCCCAAATACCTTCTTTCCAGTGCTTTTAATGAAGCTTTATTTCTGATTTTGATTGCTTTCCTTCATGGAAAATGTTATTTTCAGATTACTACCCTTCCATTTTCTGAAGGAATGCCTTTGTTCTATCATTCTTAGGATTATCAATTACATCCTCAGGTCTGCCCTGCTCCACAATGACACCGCCATCCATGAAAACAACTCTGTCTGCAACCTTTCTTGCAAAATCAATCTCATGTGTCACAATAACCATGGTCATTTTCTTTTCTGCCAGTTCACGAAGCAGCTTTAATATTCCTGCTGTAATCTCCGGATCAAGAGCAGATGTAGGCTCATCAAAGAAAAGAATACGTGGATTCATTGCCATGGCTCTTGCAATGGCAACTCTCTGCTGCTGACCACCGGAAAGCTGGTAAGGATAAGCATCTTCCTTATCCTCAAGACCTACAAGCTTCAAAAGCTCTTTTGCTTCAGCTATTACTTCTCCCTTGTCTCTTTTCTGAACGTTTATAGGCGCATCTGTAATGTTTTTCAAAACTGAATAATGCGGAAACAGATTGAAATTCTGAAATACCAATCCGAATTTACTCTTAATGCTCTGTAATTTCTGCTTAGATGCATATACAGCCTTTCCGTCTGCATCTTTTGCAACATATTCATCATCATATGAAAGGCTGCCGGAATCCATAGTCTCTAATAATGTAAGACAACGCAGGAATGTGGATTTGCCTGAACCGGATGGTCCAATAATAGCAACAACTTCTCCCTCTGAAACACTCATGGAAATGTCTTTCAAAACCTCAAGTTTGTCAAAACTTTTACTGATTCTGTTTACTTCTAATAAGCTCATGTTTACCTCCAATTCACCTGCGGTTTATTTGTAATACTGTAACTTTTTCTCAATACGTTCCATTACAATAGCAATAACAAAGTTAAATACATAATAGAAAATACCTGCAATAAACAATGGCATGATGCTTGCATTGGATGTAGCTACCTGCTTTGCAAGGGTAAACATTTCAGTATATGCCAACGCAAATGCAAGAGAAGTATCTTTTACAAGAGTAATTACTTCATTAGTTACCGGTGGAATCACTCTTTTAACCATCTGAGGAAAAATAATCTTCCAGAAGGTCTGGTTTTTGGAATAACCCAGTACTGAAGATGCTTCATACTGCCCTGCCGGAATGCTTTCAATACCTGCACGATAAATTTCAGCAAAATATGCAGCGTAATTAAGTGCAAAACCTATAATTACCGCATAAAAGCGGTACGCTGATGAAACTGAAATTCCGAATATGTAGTGTGGTCCGAAAAATACAACCAGAAGCTGAAGCATCAATGGCGTACCACGCATAATTGATATATAAATTCTTGCAATCCATTGAAGTAATCTAAACCTTGACATACGGACCATACATACACCAAGACCTAATGGTACAGAAAATACCAGGGTAAGTACAAAGATTGTAAGAGTAGCAAGCATACCTTTTGAAAGCTGTTTAACAATATCAATTGTCTTTTCAACAAATGAACCGTCATCCTCTACAGCAGCGTCCTGTTTATATGCCGCATCTGTTCCTGCTTCTCCTAAACATACACAATCAGAAAGTCCCCATTCTTCTGCAATCTCCGCAAAAGTTCCGTCTGCCAGCATTTGATCAAGAGCAACCTGTACTTCATCTCTAAGTTCAGTATTTCCAAGTTTAAATCCGATACCGTACTGTTCGGAGGAAACCCTCTCTTCAAGCATCTTAAAAGCACTTCCGCGCTTTTCTATCTGATAATTTGCAACACCGATATCCATACATACTGCATCTGCAGAACCTGCTTCCAGATTCATAAATGCACTGTTGTAATCGGCAACCTGCTGTAATTCTTTGAATTTACTGCACAGTTCCTTGTTTTCGGTAGTAGCATCATCCCCTGTAAATGCAGCAAGTGCTGATGAATCCGCCTGAACAATAACAACCTTTCCTTCCAGGTCGCTTAAAGTTTCAATCTCCGAATCAGACTTAACAATTACAACCTGAGAGTTATCAACATATGCCTTTGACCAGGTATAACCGTTTTCACGTCCGTTAATTGTAAAACCATTCCAGATACAGTCAATAGTACCTGAGTTTAACTCCATATCCTTTGAATCCCAGTCAATAGGCTGCTTTACCAATTCCCATCCGTTAATTTCACATACCTTTTCAGCGAGGTCAAGGTCAAATCCTACATATTCACCATTATCATCTTTATAACCATAAGGTGGAAATTCCGCATCGAATCCAACCGTAAAGGTATTCCTTTTTTCGTTACAACCGGTAAACAGTCCTGTAAATATGGTTGCGAGCAATAAAAACAGCACCACCCGTGTAGCCTTATTTTGTTTCATTGTTTCCTCCAATCCGAAGTTCTGTCCTGCAGACCTCGATTAATTTTAGCTTTTACTCAAAAAGCGGTGTTGAAAAATATCTTTCCGCTGTATCCGGGAGTATGGTCACCACAGTTTTTCCTTTCCCCAGCTTTTTAGCCAGTTTAAGTGCAGCAACCACATTGGTGCCACTTGAAATCCCACACATAAGTCCCTCTATTCTTGCCAAATCCTTTGCAGTCTGTAAAGCTTCTTCATCTGTTACAATTACAATATCATCATAAATGTCACGGTTCAATACTTCCGGAATAACGCCGTCACCAATGCCCATCTGAATGTGGTCCCCTACTGTCCCACCTGCAAGAATTGCAGCATTTTCAGGCTCAACAGCCCATATGGTAATGTCCGGATTTAACGCCTTGAGAGTTTCTCCTATTCCGGTAATGGTTCCTCCGGTTCCAATACCCGAACAGAATCCGTCAATGGGACCCGCAACCTGTTCCAATATCTCAAGTCCGGTGTGATGTCTGTGTGCCATAGGATTTGCAGGATTATCAAACTGTTGTGGTACAAAGACTCTTGGATTATCTTTTTTCATCTTTTCAGCCGTTTTTAAGCATTTATCGATTGCATCACCGATATTGCCTTCATCATGGATAAGAATTACTTTCGCACCATAATGCTCTACCAGAAGTCTTCTTTCTTTACTTACTGAGTCCGGCATAATAATTACTGTTTCATACCCCTTTACCGCACCTACCAGTGCAAGACCGATGCCCTGATTTCCGCTTGTAGGCTCCACAATAATCGTGTCCGGTCCCACAAGTCCATCTTCTTCAGCCTTTTGAATCATGTTGTAAGCAGTCCTTGTTTTAATGGAACCGCCCACATTCAGACCTTCAAACTTTACAAGTACTCTTGCGCCGTCCGGATCTGCCATTTTTGTAAGTTCAATCATCGGGGTATGCCCCATTGCTTCCAGAACGTTCTTATAAATCATAAATACTCCTTTAAATTGCATACAGACATGATTATCCCATATTCTATATTAAGTGTTCTTTTTATTTTATTACTTATTTTGCAGAAATTGAATATCTGTTACTTTTAAAAGTGCACCCTGCACCACAAACTTTACTTCCATTCCTGCAAATTCAAATCCGTAAATTCTTTCAGGGTCGTGATGATACGCCGGTCTGGGATCCTGAGACAGTACAACAGTAAGTGGCTTAAGTTTCTCCGCTGCCACTTTATTTCTTAGTTTCTCAGGAATATATACCTCTAATGGTCTTATCATCAAATCATCAGTAAATCCCCCGGACGCGCCCGGCTGTGAATCGGTATACGGAAGATATGGTTTTATATCATAAATGGGAGTTCCATTCATCAAATCAGCTCCCCGCACGTAAAGAACAGGCCCAAATTCTTCCGTAAGCTGTACCGCTGTCAGCATTACACAGGATAAACCGATAGGATTGGGGCGATATGGAGACCTGGTGGCAAACACACCCATTCTGGTGTTACCTCCAAGCTTAGGAGGTCTTACCGTAGGGGACCAGCCGTCCCTTATATTTTCAGAAAACTGCCATAAAAGCCATATGTGTGAAAAATCCTCCAGACCCCTCACTGCTTCCGGATTTCTGAATTCTTCTTCAAAAACAATTCTGCCTTCAAGTTCCCAGGAAATACCGCTTTGACGCGGTATTCCGAACTTGCCGGAAAAATCGGTTTCTATATGAGCAATTACCTTAAGCTGATGTTCATTAGATCCTGTCATTTTAAATCAACTCTCTTTTTGCCGCACTGGCCGCAAAATTGTGAGTCTCCCTTTATAGGAGCTCCACAGAATCCGCAAAAAACCACTTCCTCCTGTTGTCCGGCTGCATCTGCTGTTTTTTCCGTCTCTACTTTCTGCTCACTTATTTCAGGCTTAACTTCCTCTTTTTTCTGTGTATCAGAAGTTTTCGCATTCTGCACCGACACTTCTTTTGCTTCTTTTGCTTCTTTTACTTCTTTTACTTCTTTTGCTTCTTTTACTTCTTTTGCTTCTTTTTTTACTTTAGCAGGTTTTGGTTTTTTATTACCACCGTACTTCTTTATTAAAAAGAGAACAATAAGAATCAGAACTGCAAGGAATGTAATGGCAATGAATACCAGCAAAAGAATCCAAATCAGCCCGGTTGTTTCAAGGTAATTATATGCTTCCTTAGGAAAATCCAGTGCTAAATCAATATATTCCTCTGAACGTTCATAACGTCTTCTAAGGAAATAGATAATTCCACATCCTACTGAGGACAAAGCAGAAAATACTAAAAGTACAATCATTGTTCTCTTTAATATAACCCGTTTAAGCAGATTTTTCTTCTTGCCGTAAGCTACCATTGCAAGCTCCAGGATTCCGAATAATGACGCAAAAAGAGCCACCGCCAAAGGCCAGAACCTAAGTATTTTGCTGCTCTTCTCTCCTGTTACCACATTACCAACAACACTGTTACCGGTACTACGGTAAATTTTCATTGCATAAGAGGTAGTATTTCCAATTTCATCCGCAGAATTGATTTCAATGGTATTTACACCTTCTTCAAGAACTGCTTCATAGCTGAAGCTGCCCCCTGCACCCAGTTCAACTTTATTACCATTAATGGTAAGATTACTGTCACTGTCGGTTTTTCCTGTAATAATTACCTTGTCCTTATCAGTTGTCATACCATCAAGTTGTTCGTAAACAGTAAGTACCGGAGGAACATTATCAATTCCCATAGTATCATTGATAAGATGTTTAATACCATTTTCATCAGTATATTCAATCTTAATAGTATTCTGATACTCCGGAAGCATTAAATAGTATGAACCGGAATCTTTGAGTATAATGGAAGATGTTTCTTCATCGTTTATGGTGAAAAATACTTCCTGCTCTTTTCCTTCTTCATTAGTATAAGAAAAGTTATATCTGAAATTTGACTGCACATCAGCTTCAGGCAGAATCAAAGAAAATCCCTGATTACTTCCAAGGCTGATTTTCTTGATAGTATTATCTGAAATTCTTCCATCCCAATTCATAACAGAAGCTGCAATTTCAATTTCCGAAACACCTTCTGAAAAACTATATTGCATTTCATAATCATCTGTCAGAAATTCTTCGTAAACTTCATTGCCATCTTCTTTAATGATAACATAAGCGCCATCTGTTCCATATGGAAGGTAATTGTCCAAAGAAACATATACGATACCCAGGGTTTCATTAAGCTCTACATAATAATCATCAAGTCTATCGATACTTTCACCATTTTCGAAGCTAAAAGAATCACTTACAGCCTTATCAAAGTATGTGATTCCGGAATCAGTGTAGTAAACATAAACCATGATATAGTAATCATTATAGCTGTTTACATCAGTAAAATCGATAGTTTTGGTGAATACTTCGTCAAAATAAGCACCACCATTGCAGAGTAGTCTGCTTGACGACATATATTCATCTACACCAAGGTAGATTTCATAATATAAATATCTGTTCTCACTGTCAGTTACATTAAAGCTGACATCAATGCTGCTATCAGTTATGTTGCTTACTGACAACCGGTCAATCCAAATCGGTTCTTCATAAACCTGTGCCGATACCTTAATGCTTTCATTAGAACCCTTGTCGTAATTGATTTTCCACTGACCTTCTTTTGCATTATTTACAATAATAAACATTGCTGTATCAGAAGAAACAACCTCAACATTGTCATCCTCAAGAGTAACAATTTTTCCGTCAGGATCTATAAAACTGATACTGACATCATTATTTTCATATAAAACAGAAACCACAAAGCTCTGAGGCTCTGAAATATAAATAATATCTGCTTCCTTTGCTGCAGCAAATGAAAACATCATAAGCAGCAAAACAAATAACAGTACCGGATATCTTTTCTTCATGGAATGTTTACCTCCTAGTACAATTCAACATAAGAATCCAAGCCGTCAATTACAAGCTTAACGCCTGCTTCTGAATTTTCAGCAATATTACTGCAGTGAATAATTAATGTACACTGCTCATAATCTACAAATGCCAGTTCAAAGGTACCTTCAATCTGATTCTTTAAATGTTTAATCAGATTAATGTCATAATCAATGTTACCCTTTGAAGCAAAGGCAGTAAGTTTATCACTTATATCAACACAGCTTGTTCCCTGTACAGTAATATCAATAAGGGAAGTATCAATTACGGGACCCTGACTCAGTTCAACTGATAATCCACGAACTTCCTGATCGATTCCCAGGAGATAATCAGAATAATCATAATGTCCAATCTGGATTTCCGCATTTGCACATTCTATCTCACCAAAGAGTTTTGCAGTACTTGAAATTGCAAGCTTAAAGTTTGCGGGACGGAGACTTACTGTTGTTTCTGACAATGTAATAATTGACAGATCATTAAAGATTGGCTTTAAGGCCGGAATAATATCCGCAATCTTAAACAATGAAATGTCACAACCGCCATGATAAGTTGCATTTGCCAGAACCTTTGCAAATCCGGAGCCCTGTTCCTGTGATGCAAGGTCCTCTACTCCTGCAAAGAACCCGCTTATGCTTACAGGAGGTTCTGCGCACAACAGAATAGGGAAATCGGCATAGATATTAAATCCATCCCATCTTCCGCCTTTAAAAGATATATCAAAGCCATAGGATGCATCATCTGTATCATCAGCAATTTTTGGAATCAATTCCTCTGTTTTAACCTTCATAGTAAGCTTATAATCATGATTAAAGGTATCAAATTCCAAGGCCAGTTCATCAAGCCCTAATGTAAGGACGGTAAAGTCAAAGCTGTCAAATAAATCCGAAGCCTTAGCTTCTCCTTTAACATAAAGACCGGACGCATTAATAAGACCTTCTACTTCTACAGGCAGCTCAAATGGATTCTCCCATCCGTTATATTTAAAAATCTGTTCCTGTAACGGAAAATCAAAAGTCATATTTTCAATTGACATACTTAATTTGTGCGGATAAAGCCCAAGCGTTACTCCTGCATAATTCAATGCAGCAAACTTGATAACAGGAACAGAATACTCTTCTACCATATATTCATCCAGGTCATCCATATGAGCTTTATCATTATAAAGTACCAGGTTTCCAAGACTAGGCAGGGAAAGATTATTTCCACACATTTTTCCAAGTAATCCGGGCAATTTCTTTGTGAATGAAATGTAATAACCATTTATATCATTTAAAGTAATCTGCAAATCCTTTTCAACGTCACCACTCAGTGTAACATCTCCATAGAAATGAAGGAAATCATTCATGGATACATCACCGGACAGAGTTACCACGCCATCTTTTTCGGTAATGCTGAGAGCTGAAAATGTATACGCACCAAACTCTATGGTTGAAAATTTTCCCGGTATCAGTATTTCAATCTTATCAGAAACAGCACAGCCACCTATAATAATTGTAACCTCATACTGTCCCGCAGGAATCTGAGCCGGTACAACCACTTCAAATCTGCTTTCTGAAACATAGGTTGCCGACAAAGAACCTTTATAAGCATCACCCTTGATGCTTACGGAACAGGTCATGTCTTCGGCAAATCCGCTACCCATAATTGTAGCCTTAACATCTGAATCAGATTTATAAATCTTCTTATTTATAAATCCGTCAATGCTGATTTTCCCGTCTCCCACAACAAACTCGCCATTTTCATCTGTATTACCGTTATCCAGTCCAAGTGTGTAGTTCTTGGTCGCAGTTGTTCCATCTGCATTATTTGTAATTGTAAGTGTTCTGTAATTAGTGACAGTATCCTTTGCAGTAAAAGTAATATGATAACTGTTTTCCATCTGGGAATGAATGAAAGCATACAGGGATTCAAGTTCTGCAGCATTATAGCAGTATACAAACTTTCCGCCGCCGTAGTCTGCAATTCTTTCAAGATACTCCGGTGATACATAACTACCAAGTCCTATGGTATAAACAATTGTATTTGTTTCAAGACACATGGAAGCCAGTTCTTCCAATCTTGAATCATAGAAGGAGCTGTCTTCGCCATCTGTCATAAGGATAATAACATTAAAGGAATCCTTTGAATCTTTAAGCTGCTCAAGTGCATAGAAAGCACCGGAAGCAATATTGGTTCCGCCATTTGCAACCAGCTTTACAATATATTCCTCTAAATCTTCCGGATTATCTGTCAAATCAGATGCAAACTCAACAGAATCAGAAAATGCCACTAATGCGATTTTCTCTTTACTTGACATGCTTTCAGCAAGGCTGCGTACAGCTGCCTGAAGCAAATCAGTGCTGCCCTCCATACTTCCGGATTTATCACATACTACATAAAGTTTAGCTGAATTGTAATTATTCTTTGTAATTGTAAAATCATCAATATTAACATTGCAGTCATTAAGTATCAGCTGAAGATTATTAAGATCCAGCTTTTCGGCAGTCTGAATATCAATAGCAACCTCAGGGAAATTAGAAATGTCAATACCACTGATATTAATCATTGCCATTATCTTGCTGACATAGGTAGTTCCCTGCTGCTGTATGATTTCCAATGCAGAAGTGCTATTATCTTCATCATAATCATTCTCATTTTTTGAGATGATGCCATGGGAATATGCATCTTCAATATAATCTCCCACATTAACAACATCATTATCATCTCCCATGTCATTTACGACTTTGGAAATCTGATTAAAAGCATCAATGTAAGCAGCATCATCACTGTACTGATATGTATCCATACTGAGTCCGAAATTTCTGTCTCCGGCATCCGTATTACCTGTTGCATAGTTAATGGTACTGTTTCCAAGATAAATCTGACTCTGCTGATCAATAGGCACAGAACTACCATCAATTCTGGAATCCAGCTCAGCAAGAAGCATGTTATCTTTTAAATCTTTTACGGTATCTGCTTTATCTTTAAGTTCTTTATAATCTGCACCATCCAGATTCTTTTCTTCTTTAAGGTAAGTAAGTGTTTCATTACACTGTTCAATAATCAGGGCCAATTCCTCTCGGGAAAGAGTTACAAAGCCCTCAGGAAAATCTTTTTCTTTAATTTCCCCGTTGATTACAAGCTGTGCAACAGCAACCAAAGCCTTCTGAGAATCAGTGGTATCAGCATAAATTGCCAGTTCCTTTTCTTTTCCAAGAACAACAAGTGCTTTTACATAAGCATCATCAATTTCTGCAATAATGAATATATCCGGCATTTCTTTGAATATTTCTTCAAGATCCTTGTAAGCCTTTTTTAATTCATCTTCCGAATAACCATTGTTATTCTTGTATTTGTCATACTCTTCCTCAATGATGTCCGCACTGTACATTGCATCCTCAAGTGCATCATATCTGTCTTCATTTTCGGAAGCCTGATCATCCATGTCATCCTCTACAGCCTGAATCAGTTCATCCTTATAACCTGATAAACCTTCTGCCGCCTTTTCCAGTTTCCTGATGTCATCTTCTGTATAGCCATAGTCAGTTAAATCTGCTCCGCTCTCCTCAAGATAATCAAGTGCTGCCAGTTCACCTGCAGCAGTAACAGGATCCATTGCCTCACCATTTTGGTAAGCATTATAGATTTCTTTATCAGCAGCTGTCATAAGTTCAGTGCCGCCATCCTGCTTTTCAAGCTTGGCATACAATACGCCGGCGCCTACTATATCCCCCTTAAGTGCCGTTATTCTTGCACTACATAAAATTCCTTCAATGGAATCTCCTGTCTTCAGGTACATTTTTTCAAGATATAAATCAGCACCATCAAAGTCTCCAATTAAAATACAGTTTTCTGCAAGATATAAATAATCACCCGCCGAAATCACTGCCTTTTCTTTTTCTACTGCTGTTTCTGTATCTCTCCAGGCAAATATTCCGAAGACAAGTATGCCCAGACATGCCAGAGTGGTAATCAAAGGCAGGGCAATCAATTTTCTTCTAATTAAGAAAATGATTGATACCAGTAACAATGGTGAAAGACCAATAGTCACCTGTAGAATTGTATTCATGGTAATCCTCCGTTCCAAGTTTATCCTAATGTTTATTCATGGGATTTATCCTGATTTTATTTAAATGTTATATTTCAACATTTTTTTCATGTTTATTAGCAAATGCTGTATTTCTGCTATTTACCCTTTTGTTTATTAACTGATGCTGCATATCTACTTTTATAGATATTTTTTCAAAGCATATTATTCAACAGGATGATTATTAACATACTCATCCAACAAAGATGCCGCAATGCCTACCAGTTGAACGCAGGGACGTTTTTTGTAATATTCTTCCGTCCTTTTTTCCGGTACAGGTACATCCTTTCCTTGTTCAAGCCCCAGAAGGACACGACAAATAATGGATCCATTTATTTCTTCAAAGGAATGAGCCAATTCCTGTATCCTTGCATAATGCTGCTTCTTGCCTTCATAATCCGCCGGATCATAATAACCGTAAAGCATTCCTGCTGCCATAAACATACCGCTTACGGCACCGCACACCTCTCTTAATCTTCCCATTCCTCCTCCAAAGGAAGAACTGAGCCGCAGTGCATCTTTTTCGTCCATATTATATAAATCCGAAAAAGAAAGAAAAACGGCCTGTGCACAGTTATAACCGTCCCGAAATAGCTGCATTGCTTTTTCAGCCCGGTCATTTTTTATTAAAACATCCAAGTCTTCCATTTTATCCCCCGTATATAATCTGATACTATCTTATTTTCTATTAATTTTCCATAAATGTCAACTAATACTTCTGTTTTTTATCCGGTACAGGAAATTTTTACTTTATTCAAAATTATTAATATATCTTATCTATATTTCAAAATGGTGACATTTTCAAAGTACCTTCGTAAAATGCAAATCAGCACCACCCGTCTAACGGGTGGTTTGCTCTGCGGCTATAAGCCTTTGTT
>JBJEJI010000070.1:0-64589 GCA_051877895.1 Lachnospiraceae bacterium
ATAGCCTGCACTTAATGCATCCAGAACGCACTGCTCACATTCCTCTTTTGCTACCTGATATACACCGTAGCCAAGCTGCGGCATTTTTACCCCGTTTGATAATTGAACATACATCATAATTAATTACACTCCTTCTTGACTATGGCAACGCTGCCATATATACTTTCAGTATGGATTAAGTATACAAGTTAAAGTCAACTTTAAGTCAAGAGGTAATTTTTACTTAAGATAAACAATCTATATTTTGGCGGAGGCTCATATGACTTACACAATAGGAGAAATGGCAAAACGGCTGGAAGTGGCACCTTCTACATTAAGATATTATGATAAGGAAGGCCTGCTGCCCTTTGTGGAACGTTCTGAGAGCGGCATACGTGTTTTCAAAGATGAGGATTTTGAGTGGCTGCAGATAATTGAATGTTTGAAAAACACAGGCATGCAGCTGACTGATATTAAAAAGTTTATTGAAATGGCTATGCAGGGTGATGAAACCATAGAAAGCCGTCTGGAAATGATTATCCGTCGGAAGGAATCTGTGCTTCGTCAGATTGAATGTCTTAATAAAACGCTTAAAACCCTTGAGTTCAAACAGTGGTACTATGAAACAGCCAGAGAGGCAGGAACAACACAGGTGCCAAGGGAAATGACTTCGGAGGAGCTTCCGGAAGAGTTTCGACAGGTACGCAAGGAACTGCGAGGGGAGTAAAAAGCGATTTTTCCGGTTTGGAAGGAAGCTTGAATTGTGCAAAATATCCTTGCCTTGAATCTTGCTACGTTATATAATAAAAGACAATGTATCGCCGGTCTGACACTGTATGTTAAATAAAGTACAGCACAGTCAGGCGTGTTTTTGGCGCGGTATGGAGGATTAAAATGAAAAAGTTTGGAACAATAATATCTATGATAGCACTTTCCCTTTGTCTTACTGCCTGCGGAGGCAAAAGTGCATCGGATTATAATAAAGAAGGAATGGAATATTATAACAACCATGATTATGACCATGCGGAAGACTATCTTGCAAAAGCATTGGAGGCTGATTCCGATAATACAGAATATAAGCAGAATTATGCAATGATTTTAATTCAGCAGGGCAAGCAGGATGAGGCAATAGAGCAGTTTGAAGCAACAATTTCTGATAAGACCTCTTCATCTGCCCTTAAGAATAATAAGTATGCTTACCGTGGAATCGGCATGGCATATATCCAGAAGCAGGAATATGACAAGGCTGTTGAATATTTTGATAAGGCTCTGGAAATCGATAAGGAAAAAGACTGGGATACTGATATCAGATACTATAAGGCCAACGCTATGCTCCTTGGAGGGGATACAGAAGGTGCATTAGAGTTGTATAATGAACTTCTTGAAGAGGATTCCGAAAATTTTCTGGTGTATCAGGCAAGAGCCAATGTGTATCGTGACAAAGGGGATTATGCAGCTGCTCTGGCTGACTATAATTCCGCATTGTTGTACTGTGAGGGCGGATTTGAACTTTATATCGGACTTGCTGCCTGCTACATGGAAACAGGACATCAGGAGGAGGCAGAGGAAGCACTTTTCCTGGCTTCTCTTTTGGATATCAAAACCGATGAAGATAAATATTATCTGGGTGTAATCCACTATTACGAGCAGGAATATGATTCCGCTAAGGCAGAAATGGAATATGCCTTGAAAAACGGTTTTACTGAAGCTTATTTTTATCTGGGAGAAATCTGCATGTTTCAGAAGGATTATGAAGCTGCACTTGGATATTACGAACAGTACGTTGACAGCACTGTTACACTTTCACCTACGGTATGTAATGATATAGCAGTATGTTATATTTATGCGGAAAATTATGATGCTGCAGATGAATGGCTACAGAAAGGTCTTGGATTTGCAAATTCCAATGTGCTGCGTGAACTTAAACGTAATGAAATTGCCTGTCTTGAGGGACAAGGGGATTTATCCGGTGCTTTTGCAAAGCTGTCGGCATACATAGCGGAATATCCTGATGATGAGGGAGCTAAAACGGAATATGAATTTTTGAAGGACAGAGTAAGTTAAGGATTTATCCGATGTACAGATTCAGATGTTAAATGTTGCTTAAATCTGGAGATGGTCAAACACGCAAAAGCTCTGAGGGAATGTATTTTATAGTGTTGCATGTTGCAGGGAGGACTTAATGGAAGATTTTATAAAAACAGAGCAGGAAAAAGAAAAGGTTATACTTGTAGCAGTTTCCTGTGATGATTATGGTGTTGAAAACAAAGTTGATACAGAAACCTCTCTGGATGAGCTTGCAGAGCTGGTGGATACAGCCGGTGCGGTTACTGTTGGAAGACTCATACAGAACCGTGAAAAGATACACAACGGAACCTACATCGGAAAAGGAAAAATTGAAGAATTAAAGGCACTTATAGCAGAGCTTGAGGCAGATGCCATTGTAACTGATGATGAACTTACTCCTGCACAGATGAGAAATCTGGAAGATGAACTGGATGTAAAGATTTGTGACAGAACCATGCTGATACTTGATATTTTTGCAAAGCATGCAGTTACCCGCGAGGGTAAAATCCAGGTTGAACTGGCACA
The DNA here is from genome assembly GCA_051877895.1 of Lachnospiraceae bacterium. Lineage (GTDB taxonomy): Bacteria > Bacillota > Clostridia > Lachnospirales > Lachnospiraceae > UBA3775. Next base: position 2,572 of record JBJEJI010000070.1, read on the forward strand.
GTTAAAATATAGTCTGCAGAGACTGACAGGCAAGGGTATCGCAATGAGCCGACTGGGCGGCGGCATCGGTACAAGAGGTCCCGGAGAGAAAAAGCTGGAGCAGGACAGACGTCTTATCCGTGACAGAATTTCCAGACTGAAGGAAGAACTCAGGGAAATTGTGGAAAACCGTAAGCTTTTAAGAAAGCAGAGGGAAAGAAATGCAGTTCCGGTTATAGCCATAGTTGGTTATACAAATGCCGGAAAGTCCACATTGCTGAACAAACTTACAAGCTCAGATATACTGGCGGCAGACATGCTGTTTGCAACACTGGATGCGACCACAAGAAAGCTTAAGCTGGAAAGCGGTCAGGAAATACTATTAACAGATACGGTAGGATTTATTAACAAGCTGCCACATCATCTGATTGAAGCATTCCGCTCTACTTTGGAAGAGGCTTCCTTTGCAGATGTAATACTCCATGTGGTAGATGCTTCCAATCCCAATGCTTTTTCACAGATGGCAGTAGTATATGAAACTCTGGGCAAGCTGGGAGCTGACGGAAAACCTGTAATTACTGCTCTGAACAAGCAGGACAAGGTTGGCGGGGAACCGGTAAAGGATTTGAAAGCTGACCAGGTGGTAAAGATTTCGGCAAAGACAGGACAGGGTCTTGATGAGTTGAAAAATGTAATTGAAACAGTGTTGAAAGAGCAGAAAGTTTATATTGAAAAGATAATTCCTTATTCAGAGGGCGGTTATTTGAACCAGATTAGAAAGTACGGGCAGGTGGTAACCGAAGATTACCGTGCGGAAGGTGTCTTTGTTCAGGCCTATGTACCAAAACGATATGAATAAGAGCAGATAATTGGAGGAGCAAAAAATGAGTGCAGCGGATAAAGTGTTTATTAACATGTGCAGGGATATACTTGAAAACGGAACCAGCACAGAGGGAGAAAAAGTAAGACCAAAATGGGAGGACGGCACTCCGGCATATACCATTAAGCAGTTCGGAGTAGTAAACCGTTACGATTTAAGAAAGGAGTTCCCGGCACTGACTCTGAGACGTACTCCTCTTAAGTCCTGCGTGGATGAACTGTTGTGGATATGGCAGAAAAAGTCTAACAATGTTAACGATTTTGGTCAGCATATCTGGGATTCCTGGGCAGATGAAGATGGCTCCATCGGAAAAGCCTACGGCTATCAGATGGGCGTGAAGCATCAGTATAAAGAAGGAATGATGGACCAGGTTGACAGAGTAATCTACGACTTGAAAAATAATCCTTACAGTAGACGTATTATGACAAATATTTACGTTCATCAGGATTTACATGAAATGAATCTTTATCCATGTGCGTACAGCATGACCTTTAATGTTACCAAGCCAAAGGATGGAGACAAGCTGGTGCTTAACACAATTCTGAACCAGCGTTCACAGGATATTCTGGCTGCCAATGCGTGGAATGTGGCACAGTATGCAGCACTTACCCATATGATGGCACAGTGCTGTAATATGGTGGCAGGACAGTTTGTTCATGTGATTGCAGATGCTCATATATATGACAGGCATATTCCTGTGATAAAAGAACTGATAGAGAGACCTGTTTATCCAGCACCTGATTTCTGGATGAATCCTGAGATTACTGATTTTTACAAGTTTACCAAGGATGATTTCAGACTGGATAACTATCAGTACGGACCGGCAATTGATAAAATTCCGGTGGCTATTTAATATTAAGCGGAGCGTTTGCCGATTTGACAAAGACTTGGGCCCGTCTGTGATAAACAACGGGCTTTTTCATAGCCGCAGACATAAATGGACTTATGCAGACGGCAAATAGGAAAGTGGGAACACACAATGAATTTGATTGTTGCAGTAACAAAAAACTGGGGAATAGGAAAAGATAACGATTTGCTTGTAAGCATTCCTGAGGATATGAAATTCTTCAGAACCACCACAAGTGGAAAAACTGTTATTATGGGACGTAAAACACTGGAAAGCTTCCCGGGCGGAAGACCGCTTAAAAACAGGACCAATATTGTGATTACAACCAATCCGGATTATGAAAAAGAAGGTGCGGTTATTGTTCCGTCCGTTGAGGAGGCAGTAAAGGCAGTTGCGGATGTTCCGGAAGAGGATGTTTTTGTAATCGGAGGAGCAAGTATATATACACAGATGCTTCCATATATAAATACGGCTTTTGTTACAAGAATTGATGTCTGCCCTGAAGCAGACACCTTTTTTCCTGATTTGGAAGCAGACCCTGAATGGGAACTGGCAGAGCAGTCTGAAGAAAAAGAGTATGAGGGAATTACCTTCAGATTCTGCACATATAAAAGACGGAGCACTAACTGATGGATGAATTAAAATCATATTTTGCGGAAATGCTCGAGGATAATGCATATAAATTTACCATAAGCAAGCCCGGCAGTCGTCTGGAAGAATATAAAAAAATCACTGTAGAAAAGAAAAAAGATTTTTATCAGGTAGCAAAGTACACGGAAAAGCAGGTGTTCCATGAAAACGTAAAAATGGAGCAGCTCACAGATAGACTTGCGGAACTGGTGTGCGGTCACTATTTAAGGGTCAATGCATGGTCTGAGGTTTATGAATATGCCATTCTGATTTCTAAAAAAGGCAGTCCGGCTTTCAGAAAAACAGCCATAAGAAAAGGCGGAACAGTGGCTCCTGCTACGGCAACCCATAACCGGAAGAAAAATTATATATTGGAAGAGGGCACCATGATTCCTCCCTTGGTGGACATGGGCGTTTTTACTGCAGAAGGCAAAATTGTCAGCTCCATGTATGACAAGTTCAAGCAGATTAACCGTTTTCTGGAAATAATTGATGATTCTGTTAAAAACCTGAAAACAAAGAAGCTGAACGTTATAGATTTTGGATGCGGAAAGTCATATCTTACCTTTGTGGTGTATTATTATCTCACGGAAATCAAAGGCTTCGATGCAAGAATTCTGGGTTTGGATTTGAAGGCAGATGTAATTAAGAAGTGCAATGAGGCCGCAGTCAGATATGGTTACACGGGACTTTCTTTTGAACTTGGTGATATTAACGGATATAAGGCAGACTTTGATGTGGATATGGTGATTACACTTCATGCCTGTGATACTGCTACGGATTATGCTCTTTTTAATGCTGTATTGTGGAAGGCAAAGATGATTTTTTCTGTGCCTTGCTGTCAGCATGAATTGAACAGCCAGATAAAGCCACAAAATCTGAACATCCTGTCTGATTATGGTATTATCAAAGAACGTTTCTCTGCACTGGCAACGGATGCAATCAGAGGAAAGCTGTTAGAATACTGTGGATATAAAATTAATCTTCTGGAATTTGTAGATTTTGAACATACACCGAAAAACATTTTAATCCGGGGAGTATGGAGACCAATGGTTCCTGCCGCAGTTAAAACAAAAGCTCTGGAAGAGGTAGACATGCTGTGTAAAGAATTTGGGTTTGAGCCTACCCTGTACCGGTTGTTAAAAAAAGAATTTGATATCTGATTTTAACTATTTTAAAAGTAATGTGTTTGGCTTAATAATGCTAACAGATGTCCGTACAATTAATTGTTAAATGCATTTGGAAATGATAAGATAACAGAAAAATACATAATCAGGAGAAGGTTTATGAAAAATAATTTTAGCAAGAAACTAATGTGTTTTCTCTTAATGCTTGTTCTCTGCATTTCTACAGTTGGCTACGCTTTTGCTGATTCCGAAGGAACCGGAAGCAAAACCCCGGATGACGGTGTTATGAGAGACGGACTGACTGCAATGCAGGTTTCTGAAGAAATGGGAGTTGGCATTAATCTGGGTAACACTTTGGAAGCTTATTGGCTGGACGGAGCCATTGAAACAGGAAACTGGCTTACCGAAGGAAGAATTGACAGTGGAGCACAGACTATAGGCGGGGATACACCGTACAACTATGAGACCTGCTGGGGTGCGGTTTATACAACTCAACAGGCAGTAAACGGCATGAAGGCTGCAGGCTTTAATACAATAAGAATCCCTGTTTACTGGGGTAATATGATGGAAAATGATGGAACCTTTACCATTAATCCGGAGTATATTGCAAGAGTGAAAGAGGTTGTTGATTATGCACGTAATGCAGGTATGTACGTGGTTATCAACATTCACCACTATGATGAATTTCTTATCAGACGTTATGTAGAGTCAGGCACACTTGCAGAATGTGCGGAGACCTTTACATGCCTCTGGACACAGATTGCTGAGTATTTCAAGGACTACTCCGACTATTTGGTGTTTGAAGGCTACAATGAATATCTTGGAGGCGGAGCGTATGAACGTGATGCTGATGGTAATGTTGTGAAGGATCAGTGGGGTAATAAAAAAGTAAATAATCTCACGGATTCAGAAGCTTATCTTTGGACCAATACATTAAATCAGGCTTTTGTTGATGCAGTAAGAGCAACAGGCGGCAACAATGCAGACAGAATTCTTATTGCTTCCGGTTACTGGACAAACATTGATAATACTACTTCTGATAAATTCATTGTTCCTGAGGACAGTGCAGAAGGAAAAATCATGGTATCAGTACACTATGTTGATAATGCAATGTACTGGACCAACAAAATCGGTTCTTCTGAATGGGAAGAGTACAGCATAGATCAGTGTGAAAAACTGAAAGAAGCATTTTCAGACAAGGGAATTCCGGTATTTGTAGGTGAATGTACATCCATATATACTTCTGACCGTTATTCGGCAAGTGCTACTGAAAAAGATTCTTCCAAAACTCTGGATTATATGCTCAGACTGATTAAGAGCTATGGATTTATTCCTGTTTTGTGGGATACAAATAATAATTTCTATTCCCGTACAGATGCTAAGATTAAATCAGATTCAGATGCTGCAGTAATCCTCAAATTGGCAGAGGAGCTGGGAACGGATATTCCTACCATGGAAGAACTGGAGGCAGTGCAGGAAAATATTTCCGATACTCCTGCAGACTCTGACGATACAGAGGGAACAACACCTACACAGGCCGCAGGCGTTACAGGAACTGATGCACCTGCAGATGACACAACAAATAATACTGTTTCATATGTAATTATTCTGGCAGTTGTTGTGGCTGTGGCTGTGGTGGGAGTTGCAGTAGTTAAAAAGAAATAGCTTTTAAAAAAGAGTATTGTATAAAAAGTCCGGACAAAATCCGGACTTTTTTTCTATATCTATTGATTTTCATTTTTAATAGGTTTATAATTGTTGGAAATTGGTGTTTTGTTTCATGAATAAAGTTTCATGAATAATACAATAAAAAGCGGATTGGGTGGTTGCAGGAATTTACGGTGGTTTTCACCGTTGCAGACTATCGGCCCGGGATGGAGGAAAACATGGCAGATAAAAATATTGATTGGTCAAGTCTTGGATTCGGTTATGTACCGACAGACTACAGATTTGTTTCAAACTATAAGAACGGAGCATGGGATGAAGGCGGAATTATTACCGATTCTAATATCGTTCTGAATGAGTGTGCAGGTGTATTCCAGTATGCACAGACCATTTTTGAAGGATTAAAAGCCTACACTACAGTGGATGGACACATTGTAACATTCAGACCCGATCTGAATGCGGCACGTCTGAAAGCATCAGCAGAAAGACTTTGCATTCCTCCATATGATGAAGAAAAATTTATTGAGGCTGTAAAACAGGTAGTACTTGCAAACGAGGATTTCGTTCCTCCTTACGGTAGCGGTGCAACACTTTACATTCGTCCATATATGATGGGTACAAACCCTGTTATCGGTGTTAAGCCGGCTGATGAATATCAGTTCCGTATTTTCACAACACCTGTTGGTCCATACTTCAAGGGCGGTGCAAAGCCTATTTCTATCAGAGTATGTGACTACGACAGAGCAGCTCCTCACGGAACAGGTAACATTAAGGCAGGACTTAACTATGCAATGAGCCTTTATGCTATTGTTGAAGCTCATGAACAGGGCTTTGATGAAAACATGTATCTTGATGCTGCAACCAGAACCAAGGTTGAAGAAACCGGTGGAGCAAACTTCCTGTTCGTAACAAAGGACAACAAGATTGTTACACCAAAGTCCAATTCCATTCTTCCTTCAATTACCCGTCGTTCTCTTCTTGTTGTTGCAGAAAAGTATCTCGGACTTGAAGTTGAGGAACGTGAAGTTTACTTCGATGAAGTAAAAGATTTTGCTGAGTGTGGTCTTTGCGGTACTGCAGCAGTAATTTCTCCTGTAGGCAGAATTAATGACCACGGCAAGGATATTTTCTTCCCAAGCGGAATGGAGGAAATGGGACCTGTTTGTACAAAGCTTCGTGAAACACTGACCGGAATTCAGATGGGAACCATAGAAGCTCCTGAAGGCTGGATTTACAGAATAAAATAGTCATATTAAACCCCGTCTTTTCATATCCTTTACCAGAATACCTGAAAGACGTCGAATATGAATCAAAATCATGAAAGACTTATCAGAGGCATGCTATTATTGTTAGTATGCCTCTTAATTTATCTGGGGGTAAATTTGAACGTAAAAGACACGGTTTTGTCAGACGGCAGTCAGATGACAGAAAAGGAAAGTGCGGGAACAGTTTATCTGACCTTTGATGACGGTCCCAGTGAAAATACCGAACGAGTTCTGGACATCTTAAAGGAATATGATGCTGTTGCTACCTTCTTTCTTATAGGGGACAGTGCAACTGAAGATTATAGCGACGTAATTAAAAGAATGATAGAGGAGGGGCATGCGGTGGGACTGCATTGCAGCTGCCACAATTATAATAAGGTATATGAAGATACATCCTCCTGCGTTGAAAGCATATTATCTGAGAGGGAATATCTGCGAAATCAGTTTGGAATTGAAAGCAGCATATGCCGTCTTCCGGGAGGAAGTACCAATCGCTATATAAAGAATAAGGACAGTGTTGTGGAAACACTGCATTCTGAAGGTTTAAAAATATTCGATTGGACGGTAAGTGCTGAAGACAGCGTGGGAGTGCCTACTGCAGAAAGTATTATGAAAAATATTTTTCCGGAGGTATACAATCAGGAGAATGCAATAATACTTATGCATGATGGTGTTTGTAACGGTCTGACTGCGGATTTGCTGCCTCAAATATTGGAAAGATTAACCGAATATGGCTATAAATTTGGAAGCTTGGATGAACGCGAAGAATTTTTCTACAAATAGTGACAAAATTTTTGTCATTTTAAGGAGGGAGAAAAAATGCTTGGAAAAATGAAAAAAGACTAATTGACCTGTTTCCTACCATAAGTTATAGTATAAACGCGAACATGAACGAAAGAACTCCAACCGGGGGTTCACCACTAAAACAGACATTATCTATAACTTTTCTATTATTCTCTCTCGATTAGATAAAGCCGCACTTAGTGCGGCTTTATCTATTTTAACATGATATAAGCAAGAATTCTCCTACCTCTTAGGTGGTTATCTTGACAATGTTTATCCTATTTTGATATATTGAATTTGGGTAAGGCTCGCTAACATTTTGCTTTTTTCGACGTTTAAAAACGGTACTTCGTGATTGAGAAAAGAGGTTATATATGTACATATCAGGACTTTCAATCTGTAACAGATTTATTCATGTTCAGGACATCCATCTGGATTTTAAGAAAAACGGAATATACTTTATTACCGGTGAAAACGGATGCGGAAAAACCACGCTTCTTGAACAGATTCTTTTCGGAAACCATGGCGTATGTTTCGAGAGCAGGGAAGAACAATACCTGTATGAACATGAGAGATTCAATCTGTTTACTTATTGTCCCCAGAAAATCGTGGTAAATGAATTAAAAGTAAAAGAATATATTCGCAAAATGAATCGGGGTGTTGACGAAGATCAAATGAGCTCTTATCTGCTGGACTTTGGATTTACAACCGATGTACTTGAACAGCGATTTTATACTCTTTCAGGCGGCGAGCAGATGAAAATATCTTTTATATGCGGACTGCTGAAGAATACACCATATTTGTTTCTGGACGAGCCTACAAATTATCTGGACAATACTGCGGTGAAGGAACTGATGTTGATTTTGGAAGCGGAGGCACACAGAAAGCGGATTGTAATCGTGTCCCATGACAGTCGTTTACAATTCCGGGAAGCCTGTGTTTATAAGTTTTGTAATAATACCGTCATGCTACAATCGGATACAAGAGAATCCTTTGACCGGGAAGAAAGTATGGAAAAGCAGAAATGTTCCGAAGGAAGAACTTTTGGCTGCAACAGGCTGCCCGGTGTATGGAAAATGATTACAGGTCTGACAAGGAATTATGCATATGCAGTAACATTTATCATTATATCATATCTGCTTGCGGCAATTATTACTATTACAAATCTTGGGTTCTATTCTTCAGTGAACAGTTCTTCATTTCCCGAAGAAGGAGCGGTTTTTGCATATGATATGGACTATCATGATTCGCTTAACAGCTATTATGAAGAGGCAGAGGGGCTGGTTGTAGATGAATCGCTTTATGCTTGCGGAATTACTTTTGAGGATATTGGTTCAATAGCCGGGTTGGACGGAGTCACAGATATTTACATTGTAGATGATATGTATTTATATCAGTTGGATTGTTATTTAGGGTTTGTGCCGGGAGAGGAGTATCAGCCGGAAGGAGATGTTTTTCTGCTGTCTTGTCCGGAGCGGATGCTGAATAATTATCTGGAATGCAGTCACTTCAATCCGTACCTGCAATATACACAGGGAGAACTGCCAAAGGATGGTGCGGGGCAGGTTGCCATATCCAAAAAGCTTCTGATAGAACTCTACGGATATACGGAGGAAACAGTGGAGGATGCCCTTGGGGACTCTATTTCCCTGTATAATTATTTATCCGGAAAAGAACAGGAATATACCATTGTTGGTTTCTCCTATTATGACTTTGCCTTTGTTTCGTATATGCCGGATGAAAATTATGGAGTTTATCTGTATAATGATACAACATTTTCTCAATTTGCTTCAAGACTGACAGCTTTTTTAAAAGAATATGGTATGTCGGAAAAACTGACCAATGTTATGGTCGAGCTTGATAAAAAATCCGAGAGAGATGTTTTGAACTACTGCTTTATGAATTTCCCAAGCTGCTGTTATTATTCCCATTACTACTCAAAGACCTTTGCAAACAGACAACTGAGGGAAAGCTTTATGCAGTGGCTGGTCATTAATCTTGCTTTCTCCGGTATTTTGGCACTGGTGGTGTGGATTGTGAACTGGAGCGGAATAAAGTATAACATGAGATTAATTTGGGACATAGGGAATTATTATATGAACCGGAAAAAGATTATGTTATGCTATATTGGGGTTATGGTTATGGAGTATGTGCTGCTGGCAGTGCTGATGCTTATTGTCAATACCATTCTGGGAATTTTCCCTGAGTGGATTAACAGGTATATCATACTAGACAGCGTGATTATTTTACTTCCGATTCTGTTGTCCTGTATGCAGGCATATAAGGAGGCAAATAAATAAAATGTACTTGTATTTTGATAATATTGACATTAATGACAGGAGATTAATAGAAAAAGGTTGTTTTTGTCTCCGGGAACATACGATTCACGTAATTCATGGCAAGAACGGATGCGGGAAAACCTTGCTTCTGAAAAATATTCAGATGAATCCACAGAATGAAGGTTATCGTATTGTGTTGATGGATCAGAATAATACCCTTCTTTTGCCCGGCATGGATGTTCTGCACAATATTGCAATGACCAACGACAGTCAGCGTTTAGAAGAAGTGAAAGCTGCAATGATAAAGATGGGATATGAACAGCTTTTGTTACGCAACATTAAAAAGTTGAGTGGTGGCGAAAGCCGTCTTGTTAATGCATTACGCTGTGCCATGAGTGATGCAGATGTTTTATTGATTGATGAACCTACCAATGACCTTGACTATATTATGGTAGAACAGATGGTGGCATTAATCAGAACACTCCGGGACAGCAAAACCATGCTGATTGTAACCCATGATGATCGGATGGATGAACTGGCAGATGTCTTTTATAATATTGCAGATAACAGAGTACAGCAGGTCGGGAAAACAGAAACGGTATTGTCTCAGAAGCCGGTGTCTGATACGGGCTCCGGTGAAGACGGAAGAAAGATCTGTTTTACGGAAGAACCAACCTTTATAAAAAAAGCTTTTCATTACAATTTTGTTCCGGTTTTGCTGACAGTATTGTTTGTTATGGTTCTCTGTCTGCAGGCATTGGAATATAAAACGGTTGCCGGTGAAGAAGTTCCCCGTCTTGCCGATAATCAGGTTAACATATATAATTTTTATTCGAGGTGGCAGGATCTTGAATCCGGAAAGGGGATGCCGGCATTTGCTGTCCGTACATTAAGCAGTATCAGTATGATTGACCAGGTAAAAATTATGGGTGAAATAGAAGCTTTTTTCCAAAAGTCTTATGCAGAGTTGTATGAAATACCGCTGGAATCATCAGAAACCTATACAGTTTACCCTATGGAATTTTTTAATCCTGAAACAGAAGAAACAATATTTGTTCTGGATTATTATTTACAGAAGTACCATGAAATATCACTGGGGGAGGCGGGAATCCGGACAGATGACTGTTTTGATGAACCGGACATTCTGAAAACCGGGGATAAAGTATATACGTTTGATTCGGAAAAGTATTTGGATTGTGTGGAAGAAATTAAGGCGCAGGATTCCTATATTTTGATGGCAGCCTATGTAACCATGAAAGAAGGCTACAGTGTAAATGATTTTCTCAATTCTGAAATTATGAATGAAATGTCAGCCCATACCTGTTTGGTTGCATCCAATGAAACCTATGCCTATCAACATCAGCTAAAATTGTTATCGAGGATAGGGAAAGAAATAAAAGTTCTGCTGTTCATGGCACTTGCAACTTGTGTTAGTGGGATATGCTCATTATATTTATTCCTGACCCTGAAAAAACAGACAATTATGGTTTTTAGAAATTATGGAGTTTCCGATTCTGCGGTTCAGACAGCGGCGCAGCATAAAATGAACAACCGGATTGTTTTACTTGCAGCGGCATTGTCATATGGAATCTGGAATGCTGTTTATTATCGTTTACTTCCGTTTTCGCAGGCCAATTTTATATTCTTTATTGTTTTGATTATTTATCTGTCACTGGTCTATAAAATGGGCTCCATCATAACCGGGCATATGATAAAAAAATATTACAGGTGGTATGAGAGATGATAGTGAATCACATTTGCGAAATATATCTGCTCTTTTATTTGTCAGTTTTTTTGCACGAAACGATGCATGCTGTCACGGCAAAAATAATTGGATTGCCGATTGAAAAGTTCCAGGTCGGAGATGACCTGTTTGCCATAAAGGTTGGTAAAATTTCGGTTTCTCTGAATTGCCTGTTTGGTTCCCATGTATCTTTTGACCAATGTAAACTGCAACGAAAAAGCCAAAAACAGATTGTTCTGTTTTTTCTTTCCGGACCGGCAGTGAATATGATACTGATTTTAATAGGCATTATTTTGAAAGAATGTTCCCCGTTATATGTGGGGGCATTACTTTGGATTAATGTTTATCTGTTTGCGGAAGGGGTGTTTCCTTTTATTCCGAAAAATAACGATTTAAATAAAATGACGGCGTATCTGAAGAACAGACAATCCCTGCAGTCAGATGCAGAATGATGTTTTCCGGTACGACTGTTCTTTGGAAAGTATAAAATAAAGAGGTGCAGAATCCGTCAGGTGCTGCACCTCTTTTCTTTGTATAGCAGTCTTTTAATTCCCCGGGCTATGCAGGGGATAACAGATGCTTTAGATAAAGCTCTTCATGGAGCAGCCGCCACATATACCTGTGACAGCTGATGGGGTAAAAGAAAGACTGACAGAACTAATCTAAATCAATCTAATACAGAAATTCTGTGATACATAGATTTTACATAACTTTGGTATAAGAATTAACACGGCGTCCTTATAATAATAATTGCCTAATAGAATATAATAGCTGAATATATATACTCATCCCGCATTTACCGACGGCTTGGAATTGCATAAAGGCAGTTATCTAATTGTTAGGCAAAAAACGCCTGACTTAATTTGGGCACACTTATGTATTTTGGAGGAGTAAAATGAAACGATTTACAAGCATTTTGATGGTGGTTGTTCTTCTGCTGTCATTGAATTTCAATGTCATTGCAGCAGAAGGGGCAACGTCGCCGGATAAGATCGACAGTACGACGGTATGGTCTTATTTGGACGACAACAGTGATCCGGCAGGAAACCCTTCTGAAGCAGGGTATAACAGAACGTCATGGACAACTGAGGATTTTAACGACAGTCAATGGAAAACAGGTGTTGGCGGTTTCGGCGCGAAGAACGGCGGCGCATACAGTGGAGCAGCGGTTACACTTGCAGGCTGCCCGGGTGATGCCAGCAACTATCCCACATATTATTTTCGCACGAAAGTTAATGTGAATAAGGCATCTGCCGTGACGGCGATTAAGGGAAGCGTCTCTTATGATGATGCCGTTATCATATACATTAACGGTGTAAAGGCTGCCGCGTTTAATGAAGAGGGGTGTGACTCAAATAGCAGCTATTCCGCAAACAAGGCAAACAGTACCGACAGCTTTGAGATTACCGATTCAACCGTACTTAACTCTCTTAAAAACGGCGAGAATGTTGTTGCGGTTGAGGTGCACAACCATTACGACAATAGCTCTGATATATGGTTTGAAATGAATGAGCTGAGCTTTTCAACCGATACAGTATTACTTGACTCAACAGCAACATGGAAATATCTGGACAACAACACCGACCCTGCGGGAGATTCCTCAGCAACCGGTTATAACCGCACGGCTTGGACAGCCGAGGACTTTGATACTGCCGGCTGGAAAACCGCCGCAGGTCCTTTCGGTTCAAAAAGGGGTGGCGCGGCATATGACAGCACTCATACCGCTGCTACCGTCCTTGAGGGTTGTGATGCAAGCAACGATACTCCCGCGTATTTTTTCCGCACGACCTTTAACATAAGCAATCTTGAAAGATATACAAAGCTAATCGGCAGCCTGGAGTATGATGACGGAGTAATCGTCTACATTAACGGTCAGCGCGTTGCGGCGGGTTACGATAATGCCTGCGATGAAAACGGCAATTCACTCGGCCACGGCTTCGACGCAAATTTACAGTACGGCGGCTCTAATCAGGGACCTGACACTCTTCAAATTTCTCTGCTGGATTTAAGCCTGCTTCATAACGGCGAAAATACCATTGCCGTTGAACTGCACAACGGGCGCAAAACAAGCTCTGATGTATGGTTTTCCTTCGGCGGACTGTATCTTTCTACCGAGGAGGTTGTTTACCAAAATAACATAAGTCTTTCGGTTGGCGCAGATGAAAGCAGGATAAATTTTACCTGGTATTCGCCCCTTGAAAACGCTTCGGTTACGGTATCCGAAAACTCGGATATGACAAGCGGAAATACCTTTACTGCGGTTTCTTCGATTGCCAATGACGGGCAGTACAGCTGTAAAGCGACGGCGGCAGGTCTCAAGCACGGTACAACCTATTATTATCAGTTAAGCAATAACGGAAAGAAAGGACAAATATATTCCTTCACCACGGGCGGAGACGGCGCGTTTTCCTTTGCCTTTGTCGGTGATCCGCAAATCGGCGCCGGAAATACCGCAAGCGACACCGCAGGTTGGGAAAACACCTTAAATACTGCGGCAGGCAGCGTCCTTTTCTCCGATATCTCGTTCCTTGTTTCCGCAGGAGATCAGGTAAACACCGCTTCGGACGAAGCACAGTATGACGGTTATCTTGAACACAATGTATTGTTTGGATTACCCGTTGCTACCGCAATCGGCAATCATGATTCTTCCTCTGATACATACGGTCAGCATTTCAATATTGCCAACGAGTCCGATGAATACGGCGTGACCGCAGCGGGCGGCGACTATTACTTTGTTTATAATAATGTGCTGTTCCTTGTTCTTAACAGCAATGCTCAGAGTGAAGAGGCCGTCAACGGTCACAGGGCGTTTATACAGGCCGCAGTTGAAGCAACAAAGGACAGAAACATTACATGGAAGGTAGCTGTGTTTCATCACACTCTGTTCACCGTGGCTTCCCACGCTCACGACAGTTATATTGATAATGCAAACGGATTTAAAAATCTGATTATTCCGGTTTTAGAAGAGTTTGATATTGATGCGGTGCTCACGGGCCACGACCATGTTTATTGCAGAACATACATTATGGACGGCACCGAGCCGATAACCGAATTTGACGGTTACGAATACGGAAACGGTACAGACGCGGCTCCTACAGCCGTGAATAATCCCGACGGTATCATTTATATTACAGCCAATTCAGGCTCGGGTTCAAAGACCTACGGCATTTTAAATGAAACCTTCCCGTTCTCCGCAGTTCAGAATCAGGAGAACAGTGCAAATATTTCCAAAATAACGGTTTCCGATTCTGCTTTCACCGTCACCACCTACCGTGTATCGGATATGAGTGTAATCGATTCCTTTACAATCAAGAAAAACAGCGGAACACAGACGGCAAATCCGATTATCGAGCAGATATACGGCGGCGGAGGAAAGGGAGATACTCCTATTTCCAACAGCTTTATTGAGCTTTACAATCCGTGTGACGAGGAAATCGACCTTTCGGCTTACTCTCTTAAGTACGGCGACAAAACTCTCGCCCTTAACGGAGTAATTCCCGCAAACGGTTCGTATCTTATAGTCGGTGCGCCAGAGACCACCACCGATGAGTTTTTGACCTGCGATTTGCCGGATGCAGACCAAGTCTGCGACTGGGCTATCAGCAACAAGAGCTATACAATTGAGCTAATAAAAGACGGAACGGCGGTTGATTCTGTGACCGCAGGAGACACTGAATCAACCAAAATATCAAAGCAAAAGTCGCTGAAGCGTGCAGATCACGGCGATTTTGGCTTAGTGGTATGGGAAAAAGGCACAGCGACGGTAGACGAAGCATATGTTGAGGCTAATGCTCCACGCAACAGCAAGGGAGAGTGCGGACGTGTTCACACCATAGCCCAAGAGCCTGCTTATACTCCTGTTCAGGCAGGAGATGTCCGTGTGGAAGGATTTTTTAATTCGGATAGTGCAGTTAAGTTAGTACTTTCGGGCAGATACAATTCAGGCGCCATGAACGCCGACGGCGGAAGTCTTGAAATTGTAGCCTACAATTCCGAAAATGGTTTTGCCTATGCCGTAAGTGGCGTGAAGGGAAAACTAATTGCTGTGGATTTAAACGGGAATACCGATGGTGATAAGGTTAAGGAACTTATAGGTACAGAATATGATATTAAAGCTCTTGTAAGCGGATTTAATTACGGGGACATAACCTCAGTTGCCATATCCCCCGACGGAAAAAGGTTGGCTGTGGCAATTCAGGCGGAGAATTATGCAGATAAGGGTGTTGCAGCACTCTTTTCCTGCGCACAGGACGGCTCCCTTACACTGATTTCCAGTGTAGAGGTCGGCGTTCAGCCTGATATGATAACCTTTGCGGACAACAGCACTATTCTTACAGCCGACGAGGGTGAGCCGCGTGAGGGCGTAAACGGCACCGACCCAAAAGGCTCTGTAAGCATAGTTAAAATCGGACAAAATAATGTCCTCACGGCAAATGTTGTATACTTTGACAGCTTTGACGAAAAGCGGGACGAGCTTACAGCGGTCGGTGTGCTGATTCAGAAGAATACACAGCCATCCACCGATTTTGAACCTGAATATATTGCGGTAAGCGGCAATACGGCATATATTTCCTTGCAGGAGGCAAACGCCATAGCGGTACTTAATATCGCCTCGGGCAAATTTACTGGCGTGTATCCTCTCGGTTTCCAGGATTACGGTACAACAAAGGTTGACCTTCAGAAGAATGATGCAATTGAGCTTAAAAATTATCCTGATGTTTACGGAATAAAGATGCCTGACGGTATATCCGTGACCGAAATCGGGGGAAAAACCTACCTGCTTACCGCCAATGAGGGCGACAGCCGCGCAGACTGGGCAGGCCTTGACAACGAATATGAAAATGTAACCTCACCTACGGGAAATGTTACTCTTGACAAAAAGGTTGTTTGGTTTAATGCGAATATGTGGGACGGTCTTGACAGTGATAAAGCCTATATATTCGGCGGCCGCTCCTTCTCGATCTATGAGGTTACCGATAACGGACTGAAGCTCACCTATGACAGCGGCAGCGAATTTGAAGAAATAACCGCCCAAAAGCTTACCGATTATTTCAACACTTCAAATGATAAAACAAGCATTGACAACCGTTCGGGCAAAAAAGGTCCGGAGCCTGAAAGTGTAGTTACGGGCGTTATCGATAATAAAACCTTTGCTTTTATCGCACTTGAGCGTATCGGTGGTATAATGGTTTACGATATCACTGATCCCGAAAATGTTAAGTTTGCAAATTACATCAATTCCCGCGAGTTTGACGAGGTGATTAAGGGTGATGTATCACCTGAAGGACTTTGCTTTATACCGGCTTCAGAGAGTAAAACAGGCAAGGCGATGCTGCTTGCAGCCTGTGAGGTTTCCGGCACCCTGATTGTAGTTGAATGTGATTACGAACAGAGCGATATACCGGAAGTTAAAGCCGATTACAGCAAGGTGGATGAGGCTATTGCAAAGGTAAACGTCCTTAACAAGGATGATTACAAGGATTTCAGCAAGGTAGAAGCGGCTGTAAACGCTGTTGTCCGTGACAAGGACATTACCGAGCAGGCGGAGGTTGACGCAATGGCTGCGGCAATTGAAGCGGCTATTGCAGGTCTTGAAAGACGAACCGAAACGCACGATTATAAAATCATCGAGGGTGCAAACGGAACATGGACGCAAAACAGTGATGAAACACTCACTTTCCGAGCAAACGGTGATTTTAGCAAGTTCACAGGCATCAAGGTAGATGATACGCTGATTGATGCAAGCAATTATACAGCGGTGTCGGGTTCCACGGTAGTCACGCTGAAAGCCGAATACCTCAAAACGCTTCCTGTCGGAACACATAAACTCACTGTTGTCTATACAGACGGTGAATGTAGCACGAATTTTGAGGTTAAAAAAGCAGCCTCGGAGCAGACAATACCAACAGAAGGAGATAAAACTGATACCACAAGCCCGCAAACAGGAGATAACAGCAATCTTGCACTTTGGTTCGCATTGCTGTTCGTTTCCGGCGCAGGTATACTTGGAACAGTAGTTTACAGCAAAAGGAAAAACAGTATTAACGATTAACACTATAAAGACCGTCAAGTCGTGATTCGGCTTGACGGTCTTTTTTTCGTGGTAACACAAAGTTCGAAGAATATACTTTCTATCATTGATATTCCGCTATCTGGCTTACCCCAACATAAAGCTGGCTGATTTTATACCATGTAGAAAAGTCAACCACTCCTGTTGTAGGAAGGTCAAAGATATCCTGAAAGGTTCTTACACTTTCTGCAGTTGCTCTGCCGTAAATTCCGTCCACTGTAACTTTTGGAATCCTTGGATATGCAGTAGAAATTACGTTTAACTGCTGCTGTATGGTTCTGACCTCGCTTCCGTTGGAACCAAGCCCCAGTACATAACCGGGATAGGAGGAAGGAACACCGGAAACAAGCTCAGAGGTGTTGATGTAAATGGTATCACCATAGAAATATTTTAATATTTCCGATGCGGTGTAGCCCTGATCTGCAAGGTCTTTGGAGCCCCACTGGCTCATAAGATTTGGGCAGGTTACCCTTACTCCGTCGCAGTACTGGGTAAGAATGGGCTGTTTCACACCGGGCCTTGACAGATAATTAGTGAAAATATCATCTACACATTTATCGATGGTATCAAAAATGTTTCTTTCGGGAATCCATTTGTGGTCGTAGGCAGTTGATGAAGTTATTGTAAAGTCATATCCTTTATTCCGGTACCACTCCGTATATACTCTGTTCAGAGTAAAAGACTGTATGGCAAGTACATTTGCATATATGGCAGCAGTTGGCCAGGTTGCATAAATTTCCGAACTTGCTACATTTTTAATGTAGTCCTTGTATCTTACCCAGTAGTTTGGAGCATCTGAACGTGGAGTACCGTCATGTACAATAATGTATTCCGGAATGACCACCTCATCCAGAACTACTTCGCCGGTTTCATTCAAAGGCTTAATCTCGTCTTCAATGATGGACGGAGGATAATTTCCGTTCAGCACATTGGGACCGATGTAAAAAAGCATTTCAGTATTCTGCTCTCCGGGAGCCTCTGGTACGGGGGTAAGTACAAAATTTTGTTTTGCCGTTACTTCCGGTAACAGCTGTACCCCTCTGATTTCTGTGGTTTCATAGCCGTATCTTGTAATCCGCAGGTTAAGGGTTGCATAAGGCTGTGGGCTGCCGGGAGTGAGGGAATACTCAATGTTTGGAGCTTTTAGTTCAACGGTTCCTGCCCTGCCCTCACTGTCGGTTTTCAGAATTTCTACGATTACATCGGGAGCATTGGTATAGGCAACCTCAATTGTGGCATCTGCAATTGGCTTGTTGCCTGTAAAGGAAACCGCCGAAATGCTCAAACCTCCTACGGAGCTTAAATTGGCTGTAAGCTGAATTTCAGTCTGTTCAGGCATAATCACTCTCAATTTTTACTATTAAAACATATGAAACTTTAGATTTCTTATTACAAAAAAGATATTGTCAATTATCCTCGTTTGTGGTAACATTTTTAGAGTTAAATTAATGTGGGGAAAATTTTGCAAAAAATTGCAGCACATGGAGGAAGATTATGAAAACCGTAGCAGATTACGTAATGACAATACCCGATTTTCCGGAGAAAGGAATCATGTTTCGTGATGTTACCAGTGTAATTCAGGACCCTGATGGTCTGAAGCTGGCTATTGATGAATTGCAGAGACTGACCGACGGGGTAGATTTTGATGTTTTGGTAGGTGCAGAGAGCCGTGGATTTATATTTGGTGCTCCTATTGCCTATAATATGAATAAATCCTTCGTGCTTGCAAGAAAAAAAGGTAAGCTTCCAAGAGAGACCGTTACAGAAACCTATGAACTTGAATATGGTACTGCGGAAATTGAACTTCACAAGGACGCAATAAAGCCGGGCCAGAAGGTTGTAATTGTAGATGACCTGATTGCTACCGGAGGCACTGTAGAAGCTATTGCCAGACTGGTTGAAAGACTGGGAGGAGAAGTTGTACGAATTATTTTCCTTATGGAACTGGAAGGACTCAAGGGCAGGGAACGGCTTGCAAAATATTCCGTGGAAAGCGTTGTTAAGTACCCGGGAAAATAGTTTGAATATAATGGTACAGGCGGAAAAATAACCTGAGAAAGGATTTTGTATAAAAGGAGGGAAACGCAGAGTGGATACAAACAATATTGTAAGAAAAACTCATGGTGTTATCGGACTCATGCCGGAGTTCATGGAACCGGATGACATGATGGCACATCTTGAAGAAGTTATTCACAAATATCACCCTTCCACTGACGTGTCCCGTGTTCATCTGGCCTATGAATATGCCAGAAAATCTCACGGAGACCAGAAAAGAAAATCGGGCGAACCCTATATCAATCATCCTTTATCAGTAGCAATTATACTTGCCGAACTGGAAATGGATAAAGAAACCATCATGGCGGGGCTCCTTCATGATGTGCTTGAAGATACAAAGGTGACAGACGATGAAATGAAAGAAACCTTCGGTGAAGAAGTATTTCTTCTTGTTGACGGTGTCACCAAACTGACAAAATTAAATTACAGCCATGATAAGGTGGAGGTACAGGCAGAGAATCTTAGAAAAATGTTTCTTGCTATGGCAAAAGACATAAGGGTAATCATTATTAAGCTTGCAGACAGACTTCATAACATGCGTACCCTTAAATATCAGAGGCCTGAAAAGCAGATTGAAATTTCAAGAGAAACACTTGAAATTTATTCACCTATTGCCCAGAGACTTGGTATCAGCATGATTAAAACCGAGCTTGATGACCTTGCTCTGAAATATCTGCATCCGGATGTTTATAAAAGCATTGCCGAGCAGATTAATGCAACACGTTTTGAACGAGAAGCCTTTATTACGAGGGTCGTTAAGGAAATAAAAGAACATCTGGAAAAAACCGGCATCAAAGCGGAAGTTTATGGCCGTGCAAAGCACTTTTTCTCCATTTACAGAAAAATGGTGAACCAGAATAAAACCATCGATCAGATTTATGATTTGTTTGCAGTTCGCATCATTGTAGATAACATTATGGATTGTTATGCTGCACTGGGGTCTGTTTCTGAAATGTATAAGCCTGTTCCGGGACGAATCAAAGACTATATTGCCCTTCCGAAGCAGAACATGTATCAGTCTCTTCATAATACACTGATTGGACCGGAGGGTACTCCTTTTGAAATTCAGATAAGAACAGTGGAAATGCACAGAACGGCAGAATTCGGTATTGCCGCTCATTGGAAATATAAAGAAAATCAGGATGGAAAGAAGAGCGATAACAGTGAGGAAGAAAAACTGGCATGGCTCCGTGAAATCCTTGAATGGCAGAAGGACTTCTCCGACAACAGGGAATTTCTGGGTCTGCTGAAAAGTGATTTAAACCTGTTTTCCGACAATATTTATGCTTTTACACCTTCCGGTGATGTAAAGGTGCTTCCAAAGGGCAGTAACCTTGTGGATTTTGCCTACAGTATACACAGTGCGGTAGGAAATCATATGGTTGGCGGCAAGGTTAACGGAAAACTTGTTGGTATTGAGTATGAAGTGAAGAACGGAGACCGCATTGAAATCCTTACATCCCAGAATTCCAAAGGACCAAGCCGTGACTGGCTGAAAACAGTAAAAAGTTCTAAAGCAAAGAATAAAATCATGCAGTGGTTTAAAACCGAGTGCAAGGATGACAATATTGTACGTGGTAAAGAGCTGCTGCAGATGTATTGCAAGGTAAAGGGAATTGTTCTTTCTGATTTGCTGAAAACGGAATATATGGATGCCTGCATGATTCGTTATGGCTACAAAGACTGGGATTCACTTCTTGCCAGCGTAGGTCATGGTTCTTTAAAAGAGGGTCAGGTAATCGGGAAACTAAATGAATGCAAGCAGAAAAAGGATAAAAAAAATGCCCAGAGTGCAGAAGCCATTCTTGCAACCTATTCTGAACAGGACCCGTCGAGAAAAGAAACAAAGAATCAGGGTGCCATTGTGGTTAACGGTGTGGATGACGTGGCAGTTCATTTCGGGAAATGCTGTGCTCCGGTACCAGGAGATGAAATTGTAGGCTTTGTCACAAGGGGCAGGGGGATTTCCATTCACAGAACGGACTGTATCAACATTATAAACATGCCCGAATCCGACAGAGGCAGACTGGTAGAGGCTTCATGGAATGCCGATGCCACTGAAAAGGATGACATGATATACAATGCTGAAATCCGTATATATGCAGAAAACAAACAGGGTGTGCTTTTTAATATTACCAAGATTTTTTCTGAAAACTTTGTAAATATTAATAACATTACAACCCGTACTGCTAAAAACGGATTATCTACCATTATTGTTTCTTTTGAAATCAAAGGGCTTAAACAGCTGGAATTCTGTATCAACAAAATAAGACAGGTTCCAAATGTGGTAGATGTGGAAAGAACCACAGGCTGATGGGAGAACAGTATGGGCTATTATTTAAAAACACTTACTGTTGGTGACATGTACACCAACTGCTGCCTGATTGGCAATCCGGAAACAAAGGAACTTATCATTATTGATCCGGGTACTGATGCACCTCTGATTAAGCAGACCATACACAAGGAAGGCTATACTCCTGTGGCAATTCTTCTGACACATGGTCATTTCGATCATATAGGTGCTGCTAACGAATTGAGAAGATTTTACAACATTAAAATATACGCAGGAGAGGAAGAAGTGGATGTCCTTGCCGATCCTTCGCTTAATTTAAGTGAAAGCACCTGGGGAAGCATTGAGCTGGTGCCTGATATCACTGTAAAAAATGAGGAAATGCTGGAGCTTGGAGGAATGTATATTACAGTTCTTGCCACTCCGGGACATACAAAAGGCGGAGTATCCTATTTCTTCCCATTATGGCATCTGCTCTTTTCGGGAGATACTCTGTTTATGGAATCTGTAGGACGCACGGACTTCCCTACCGGTAATCCGAAAGTGTTAATTGAATCCATTATTGACAGATTGTTTATACTGCCGGATGATACGGCGGTTATACCGGGACACGGACCGGGAACCAGTCTGGCTTATGAAAGAAAAAACAATCCGTATTTCTGCTACGACCTTCAGCAGAAAGAAAAAGCAAAGCGGAATGAAAAAGATGATTGATACCGGAGAGGCGGAGTAGACAGTATGAACAACCAGACAGAAACAAAAGCAAATACAGTTTATATTGTTGTTTCCGGAAAAGACATCTCCCAATCCATGAGACCATTGATTCATTCCTTCTTTGGAAACATTACCTATGAATATCACTATGCAGAAGAATTTTCGGATGCACCTGCCGAAGGCTTTGATATATCCTGTATCATGAACTTTGGAGATACTTTCATGACAATTAGCGTGTATGAGGGAGGGACAAGAACCCGGTACAGAGAGTCCCGGTCAGTTCCCAAAGATATACGTGAATACCGCTATATGGCAGGCAGATTTGTTTATGAATGTCTTAATGCTATTACAGGAAAAGAGCTTCCATGGGGAATATTAGTGGGAATCAGACCTACAAAGCTGGTTTACGAAGGCTTAGAGAAGGGGATGGAAGAACAGGAAATCAAGGACCGTTTCATGAATGAGCTGTATGTTTCCGAAAGACGTACAGACATTGCAATGTCTATTGCACGTCGTGAACGTGAAATCCTTTCCGGCTTTGACTATGAAAAAGGCTACAGTCTTTATATAGGAATTCCCTTTTGTCCCACCACCTGTCTTTATTGTTCATTCACATCCTATCCTGTTGAAAAATTCGGAAGATACATGGATGCGTATTTAAAGGCACTGGAAAAAGAAATGGAATATGCCCGGTCGGCAATTAAAGATAAAACACTGAATACCATATACATAGGGGGAGGCACACCTACTGCTTTGGATGAAGAAAATCTGGAGAAGCTTTTGCAGGCAGTACACCGCTATTTCCCGGTTGAATCTGTTTTGGAGTTTTGCGTGGAGGCAGGAAGACCGGACAGTCTTTCCGTTAAAAAGCTGGAGCTTTTAAAGCAGTACGGAGTAAACAGAATATCCATTAATCCACAGAGCCTTGTGCCAAGGACTCTGGAACTTATAGGCAGAAAGCATTCAGTTGAGGCCGTTTATAAGGCCTTTGAGATGGCACGTGCCTGTGGGCATGATAACATCAACATGGATTTGATTGTGGGACTTACGGGAGAAACTCCGGAAGATGTGGCTGAAACACTAAAGGGTGTTGAAATCCTTCGTCCTGAATCCCTGACAGTGCACACATTGGCACTGAAAAGGGCAGCAAGACTAAAGATAGAGAACGATAAATACAGAGGTATGGAAGCAACCGGAATCGGACAGATGCTGGAAATGACTTTAGACTTCACAGAAAAGCACGGACTCAGACCGTATTACCTTTACAGGCAGAAAAACATGGCAGAAAATCTTGAAAACACAGGATATTCACTGCCGGGAAGGGAGTGCCTGTATAACATCCTCATTATGGAGGAAAAACAGACAATACTTGCTCTGGGTGCAGGGGCTACCACAAAATATGTATATAATGCGGAACGTCTTGACAGAATCGAAAATGTGAAAAGCCTGACGGACTATATTGACCGCATTGATGAAATGATTGAAAGAAAAAAAGCTTTCTTGGCGGAGTGTTATGGAACTGAGTAGAGAGATCACCCTGCTGCAGCAGGTGGGTGATGAAACTGAATATAAAGAAGACATGGTTGCAATGTTCGATCATGGCATGATAGTTGCCAAATTGACCGAACTTATGGCAAAACGGCTTAATCTGGATGAAGAAGAAATCCAAAATATCACGAAAGCGTCTATGCTTCACGATATAGGCAAACTGAAGCTTTCTGCTTATCTTTACGGACGTAAAGATGATTTTATGGATATCGATGAAATCAAATATGCCAGAATGCATCCGGTACTTGGCAGGGATATTGTTAGTAAAACAGGACTATACAATGATAAAATCCAGTCCTATGTTTATTACCATCATGAAAATGATGATGGCACCGGATATCCGGAAAGACTGGAAGGGGGAAAAACCCCATTGGGTGCAAAAATACTGCATGTGTGCGACACATATGTTTCACTGGTAAGTGAAAGACCGTTCAGAACCGCATATCAAAAGGACACGGCTCTTACACTTATGGCACTTGAAGCCAGCAATTATGATATGAAGCTGTTTATGCTTCTCATGGACATTGTTTACAGCGAAGAATTTGAAGAAATTGAAGAATTTATCAGACAGGCTAACGAGAGATATCTGGAACAGAATAAAAAGAAGGATTAGCCGGTTTGTTTGTTATGAGACATGAAAAGTAACAGGAGGATAGAAATGGACAAGGTACAGCCTAGAATTCTGCCGGGGTTTATGGAACTGCTTCCGGCAGATCAGATTAGTTTTAATAAAATGTATGACACAATACGTAATGTATATGAAAGGTTTGGATTTTTACCTTTGGACACACCGTTAATCGAGCTGTCTGATGTTTTACTTGCAAAAGCAGGGGGAGAAACTGAAAAACAGATTTACAGATTTACTAAGGGTGACAATGACCTGTCCCTTAGATTTGATCTGACAGTGCCCCTTGCAAGATATGTATCCCAGCATTTTCCGGATATTACCTTCCCGTTCAAGCGTTATCAGATGAGCAAGGTTTTCCGTGGTGAAAGACCTCAGAAGGGCAGATTCAGAGAGTTTTATCAGTGCGACATTGATGTTATCGGGGTTGATGAACTGGATTTAATCTATGATGCTGAAATGCCTGCAGTAATTTATAACGTGTTTAAAGAACTGGATTTCGGTGCATTTACCATTCGTATGAATAACCGTAAGGTATTAAACGGATTTTTCAGAGCCATGGGTTGCGGCGAGAATATCGCTGATATCCTTCGTATTATCGACAAGCTGGAAAAAATTGGTGAAGAGAATGTAAAAAAGGAACTTTCCGAACTGGGAATTTCTGATGAAGTATCCGGAAAAATCCTTGAGTTCATAGCAATTAATGGCAGCAATGACGAGATTCTGGATGCCCTGAAAAATAGTGGAGTAGAAGATGAAGTATATATTACCGGTGTTGATGAGCTTTCACAGGTAGTACGTTATCTCAGAGGCTTTGGTGTGGAAGAATCCTGTTTCACCATCGACCTGACTATAGCAAGAGGACTTGATTACTATACAGGAACTGTTTACGAAACCATGCTCAATGATTATCCCAGCATGGGAAGTGTATGCTCCGGCGGACGTTATGACAATCTGACAGAATACTATACAGACAAAAAGCTTCCGGGAATTGGTATATCCATAGGTTTAACAAGACTGTTCTACCAGTTGAAGGAAGTTGGTGTCATTAAGAGTGAAACAGGCTCCCTTGTAAGATGCCTTGTAGTGCCTATGAATCCTGACATGATGGACAGTGCACTGGAAGCAGCAGGAATTATGAGAGCAGCCGGTATTCCTGTGGATGTCTACTATCAGAATAAAGGTATGAAGCCAAAGATGAAATATGCAAACCGCCTTGGAATCCCTTATGTAGCCATCATCGGTGAAGATGAAAAGGCAGCAGGAGAGGCAATGGTTAAAAACATGGAAACCGGAGAACAGCAGAAGGTGAAGCTTACCGCTCTCCCTGAGATTGTAAAGTAATACATTGAAAATTTATCCAAACTGCAGAGAGGAAAATCATTTCCCTGCAGCAGTGATATTTAAGGAGGAAATATATGGCAGAATCAATGCAAGGACTGCACAGAAGCTATCGTTGTGCAGAGGTTAACAGCAGTAACATCGGAGAGACTGTTACTGTAATGGGATGGGTAGCGAAGAGCCGTAATAAAGGCGGAATCGTCTTTGTGGATCTTAGAGACCGTTCCGGTATTTTACAGATTATTTTTGAGGAAAAGGACTGCGGTGCAGAAAACTTTGCAAAGGCAGAAAAACTTAGAAGTGAGTTTGTACTTGCTGTAACAGGTGTTATTGAAGCGCGTTCCGGTGCTGTAAATCCAAACCTTGCTACAGGCGAAATTGAAGTACGTGCTACTTCCTGTCGTATTCTCAGTGAAGCACAGACACCTCCGTTCCCTATTGAGGAAAATACAAAGACAAAAGAAGAAATCAGATTAAAATATCGTTATCTGGATCTCAGAAGACCGGATTTACAGAGAAACCTTATGTTGAGAAGTAAGGTTACAAATGTAACCAGACAGTTCCTTTGCGATGAAGGCTTTCTTGAAATCGAAACTCCGATTCTTCAGAAGTCCACTCCGGAAGGTGCAAGAGATTATCTTGTACCAAGCCGTGTTCATCCGGGACATTTCTATGCACTTCCACAGTCACCACAGCTTTTTAAGCAGCTCCTTATGTGCTCCGGCTATGACCGTTACTTCCAGATTGCAAAGTGCTTCAGGGATGAAGACCTTCGTGCGGACCGTCAGCCTGAGTTTACACAGATTGATATGGAGCTTTCCTTTGTTGATGTAGACGATGTAATTGATGTAAATGAAAGACTTTTACACAGAATCTTTAAAGAGTGTATGGACTATGAAATTCCGCTTCCGATTCCTCGCATGAGCTGGCAGGAAGCAATGGATCGTTTCGGTTCCGATAAGCCTGACATCCGTTTTGGTATGGAACTCAAAAACATTACCGAATTGGTAAGAAACTGCGGATTTGCAGTATTTACCGGAGCAATTGAAGCAGGTGGAAGCGTCAGAGGTATTAATGTAAAAGGACAGGCAGAAATGCCTCGTAAGAAGATTGATGCTCTGGTTGACATGGCAAAGGGCAGCGGTGCAAAGGGTCTTGCTTATCTTGCTGTTCTTCCTGACGGAAGCTATAAGTCCTCTTTTGCTAAGTTCATGACAGAGGAAGAAATTAAAAATATTGTGGCAGCACTGGATGGAGAACCGGGAGATTTACTTCTTTTCGCTGCTGACAGAGATAAAATTGTCTGGAATGTACTTGGACAGCTTCGTTGTGAACTTGCACAGCAGTTAGGTCTTATCGATAAAAAAGACTTTAAATTCCTCTGGGTTGTAGATTTCCCTCTTCTTGAGTGGTCTGATGAGGAAAACAGATATATGGCTATGCATCATCCGTTTACTATGCCTAAAGAAGAAGACTGGTGCAAGATTGATTCTGCTCCGGGTGAAGTTCATGCCAAGGCATATGACATAGTATTAAACGGTTGTGAAATTGGTGGTGGTTCTGTCAGAATTCATCAGGATGACATCCAGGAGAAAATGTTTGAGGCTCTTGGCTTTACCAGGGAACAGGCTCATGACCGTTTCGGATTCCTGCTGACTGCATTTAAGTACGGAGTTCCTCCTCATGCAGGGCTTGCATATGGTCTGGACCGTCTTGTAATGCTCATGGCAGGTATGGATTCTATCCGTGACGTTATTGCTTTCCCTAAGGTTAAGGATGCAAGCTGTCTCATGACAAATGCACCTGATGTAGTAGACGAGAAACAGCTTCAGGAGCTTTTCCTTGAGTGTGTTCCGGAGGATAAAGGGGAAAAATAATATAGTAACATTCAGACTGTCATGTCTGTCAGTGTTTTTGTGGTTAGGAAAGTGAGAAATTAATGATAAGTTTTTTAAGAGAAAATCCTGCCATATGCGGAGTAATTTATCTTCTGTTGGTGAATATAATCGGATTTGCATTGATGGGGATTGATAAGTCAAAGGCAAGAAAAAACAAGTGGAGAATTCCTGAAAAAACATTGTTTTTCGTTGCTATTTTGGGTGGCAGCATCGGTTGTGTTCTGGGCATGAAGCTTTTCAGACATAAAACGAAACATAATAAATTTGTATATGGAATGCCGGCAATACTGGCATTCCAGGTTATGATGGCGGCAATGATGATTGTTCAGTTCATAAAAGTCAGTTAGAATGCAAAAAACGGAGGTAAGGTATGAGTATAAGAAAAGAGAATTTCGGAAAAACAGCAGATGGGGTAAAGACTACACTTTATACCATGACAAATAAAAACGGAATGTCTGTTTCTATTTCAGATTTTGGTGCAACAATCGTAAGCATTCGTGTGCCGGACAGAGACGGCAACATTGATGATGTGGCATTGGGATTTCCTACTGTAAAACCTTATGAAACCACAGTGGATAATTTTGGCGGCACCATGGGTCGTGTGTGCAACCGTGTTGACGGAGCAAAAACCGTGATTAACGGGAAAGAAGTGATTCTGGAGGACAACGATAATGGAAAAACACTTCATTCCGGTACAAAATCCTACAATAAGATGATGTTTGAGGTTGAAGCTTTTGGTGAAGAAGACGCAGACAGCCTGGAGTTTTCACGCCTTTCTCCTGATGGAGAGCAGGGGTGGCCGGGAAATTTGGATTTGAGCGTAACCTTTACCCTTACAGATGATAATGAAATTGTAATTGAATATTATGCAGTTTCTGATAAAGCAACGGCTATCAATATGACAAATCATACATATTTTAATCTTGATGGTCATGGTTCAGGAAATATTCTTGATCACAAGGTTCGTATTCTGGCTAAGAGCTTTACACCTGCAGGTCCGAACAATGTTCCTGATGGAGTTATTGCTCCTGTGGCCGGAACTCCGATGGATTTTACAAAGGAAAAGAGAATCGGTGATTATATTGAAAAATTCTGTGAGAAAAAGAATTTTGACGACTGTGATTATGAACCTGTTGCAAAGCAGCATGGATATGATCACAACTATGTGCTGGACATTGACTGCGGAGTTGATGAGGTTGAGCTTGTTGCAACCTGCCGCAGTGAAAAAAGCGGACGAAAACTGGAGGTTTATACCGATTTGCCGGGCATGCATTTCTACACAGGAAACTGGGTTAACCCTCATATGCCGGTAAAGGAAGATGCAAAATACGATTTCTGGCAGGGAGTATGCTTTGAAACACAGCACTTCCCAAATGCCTGTAACGTTCCGAGTTTCCCGCGTTCGGTTTATGAAGCAGGGGAACCATTTGATTCCGTAACTATTTACAAATTCTCAATAGAATAAAACATCTTTTGAAAAAAATGTTACAATATTCTTGCAAATTTGTGAAAAAATCTTGTACAAATTTTTATAAACCCTATTGCATTTTTTTATGCTGAGTGTTATTATGTGAATATATTTTTTAAGGAGGATACAAACATGAGAAAGTTTGTTAAAGCTTTAGCTTGTACCATGTCTCTTGCAATGGTACTTGGTGCTGCTTGTGCAGAAGAATTTGTTATGCCTGACGAAAGCTTCAATGCTGACGCTGGTTGCTACTATCTTTTAGGTGATGCTTCTAAGGGTGAGGCAGGTGCATTTAATGACAATCCTGCTGATGTTACAAAGTGGGTAGCTGCTAAGTTCACAATCGAACTTGACGAAACAGAAGCTAATGACTGTGCTACAGGCGGTGGCACATGGGTAGGCGGCGGTCTTGGCCGTAACTCTGAGTCTTCTGGTTGGGATGGACATGAATGGACTACAAAACCATATGACTTTGATGAGGATGGAAATCCTGTAGATGCTGACGGTGACGGAACTCCTGAACCAATCAAGGAAATCACACTTACAAAGGTATCTGATGGCGTATATGAAGGTCTTCTTGTATGCGAAGATGGTCTCTTCCAGGATACTGATACATATGCTCAGCTCTGGATGCAGGATTGGAGTACAAAAAATGCTAAGTTAGTTGGTGTTACTCTCTACACAGAAGTACCTTCTGCTGATGAGACACCTGATGACACACCAGCTGAGACACCTGATGACACACCAGCTGAGACTCCTGATGATGCTCCTGAAACAGGTGATGCTACAAGCATCGTAGCACTTGCACTTGTTGCAGTTGTAGCTATGGGTGGCGTAGTTATCTGCTCTAAGAAAAGAGCATAATCTAATCTGATTATGAAATTCAAAAGGCCTATCCGATGCGGATGGGTCTTTTTTTGTGCAGGAAAGTTCGTCGAACTTCCCCATATAAAAACGCTGCGCGAGGATGCACACTGGCGTGTACAAGGAATATGTCGCTTTCGTGACCGCACTTGGCGCAAGAGTCCGTAAGCGGTCTCTTAGTTCTATTTTCTCTCCGTAATATTTTTTACAATATCCAGCGAAACTTTATATGACAGTATAAGTCTGGCATCTATATAGCAGTACTTGTTGATAACATATTGTGTGAGTCTGATTCCCAGACATAGGGCAATCAGTGTAGCTGACAGAAACGTGATAAAATTATTTGACGTAAATATATGGATTAATATGATTGTACAGAAAGAACAGAGCAGGTAGGGAATAAAACCACGGCATATTTTATATGAAATCAGCATAGCTTCATTTAAGCGATTTTCCATTTTCTCGAGCTCTTCATTGCTCCTTGTCAGCAGAGACTTCATCATGATACGAATGACCGGAACACATAATACTTCGTCCTGAGCTTTTTCATTAAGTAACTGAGTTACAAAAAATCTATAATTATTTCTGCCGAATTCCATCAGCAGAAGTCTCTTAAATTCGCCTTTCATAAATACCCCTTAAAACAAACAGTGAAATTTATCGGAAACCAAATAACCGATGATTTACACCTATTATCCTAAATTACTGTGTGATAATAGTATACGCAGGTTTTTATAATTTTTGCAAATGATTAAAGTAAGCAGTCAGTTTTATCCGTGATTTTACTACAAAATGAGAGTAAAAAAATACACTGTCAATCCGTATTATACGTAAAAGACAGTGTATTAATGGATACAATTTGTTGTGCAGGACTATTTTTTACTCACTTTTCAATATTCCCAGAAACACCAGTATTCCGATAACCAGTGAGGCAAGAAGATAAATTCCGGCAAGCCAGAAAATTATGTTTGTAATGATGCCTAAAATAGGAATTTGTCCAAGTAACCAGCCTAAAACACAACAGATAACTTCACCGATAACGAAAAGTACCAAAAGTGTAATGAAGCTCTGATTGTCGGTTGCCTTAAAGGAAAATGGGAAAACCATTTTAAGAATATCCATACTGATACCTCCATAACAATTTAATAAACACAGTATAACACCAAAAAAATATTAAGTAAAGTAATAAAGCAAATATAAATTCTATAAAAGTATTGAAAAACGTAGCTTATATGAGTTATACTGTAAAAGAATTCTTCTCTGGGACTGCTCTGCCGAACCGGAGAAAAGAACTTTAGTGTTTTTTATAAAATAACAGACAATCGGCAGAAGAAAAGAGGGTATTATGGCATTTTTTGATGATTTAAGCAAAAAAATTTCCGAGACCAGCCAGAGCGCTGCTCAAAAGACAAAAAACCTTGCAGAAACAACTAAGTTAAACAGTCAGGTTAATGACTTAAACAGAACTATCACTAATCTTTATCAGGAAATTGGTAAGCTTTACTATGAAAACACAAAGGAAACTCCGGATGAAGAATATGCAGGACTTTTTAATCAGATAAGCGAAGCAGAAGTTAAGATTGCTGAGATGAAGGATCAGATCAGAGTGCTTAAAGGTATTGAGATTTGTCCAAATTGTAATGCTGAAATTCCTTTGGGTCAGAAATTCTGTAGCAACTGTGGTTCTCCTATTCGTACCGGGGAACAGAGTAATGGAGCTTCCGCTAAGAAGGTATGCCCTTTGTGCGGAGCAGAAGCAGCAGAAGGTCAGAAATTCTGTAGCAAGTGCGGTGGACAGTTATAAGTATTGTGTATAAGGGCCGGTTCGAAAGAACCGGCTTTGTTTTTTAAGAAACAATTAAGATTAAAACTGAATCTTTAAAACTTTTTTAACTGTATTTACAAAGGAAAATTCCTTTGCTAGAATCACATTATTAAAAATGAAAGAGAGGGTTTTGCATGATAAAAGTAACCAATGCAAGCAAACACTTTGGGGACTTTACGGCTCTGAACAATATGAATGCTGAAATTGCCGAAGGCAGTATATATGGTCTTATCGGAAGCAATGGTGCAGGAAAATCCACATTCCTTAGACTTATAACCGGCATTTACCAGGCTGAAGGAGGTACAGTTGAAATTGATGGAGAACCGGTATGGAATAATCCTAAGGCAAAAAAGAAATTTCTTTATGTACCTGATGAATTATTTTTCCTTTCCGGTGCCAATATGAACCGTATGGCGAAAATGTATAAAGAATATTATCCGGATTTTGATGAAGAAAGATATAAGCTTCTCACAGAAAGATTCGGACTTGATCCCAAAGCCAATATCGCTACATTCAGTAAGGGTATGAAGAGACAGGCATCAACAATTCTTGCTCTCTCCTGTAAGCCACAGTATCTTTTCTTTGATGAGACTTTTGACGGTTTGGACCCGGTAATGAGAAAGCTGGTAAAAGACGAAATCATGGAGGATGTTAAGGAACGAAAAATTACTGTTGTAATCACCAGCCATTCTTTGCGAGAGCTTGAGGATGTTTGTGATCAGCTTACTCTTTTGCATAAGGGCGGTGTAATTTTCGAAAGTGATGTTGTCAATTTAAAAACAGCGCTTTTCAAAATTCAGGTTGCCTTTGATGAAGAATATGATGAGAGTCGCTTCGATGGAATTGACATTATCAATTTCAGCAAAAAGGGCAGAGTAGCAAACTTTATTGTTCGTGGGGACAGGGAAGAGGTTGTTGCAAAAATAGAGGCAATGAATCCGTTGCTTATTGATGTACTTCATCTTTCACTTGAAGAAGTATTTGTATACGAAATGGAAGCACTTGGTTATGCTTTCAAAGACGTATTGATGTAGGAGGTGAAGGAATTATGAAGTTTTTTAGTGGACGTCTGTACAAAGAAGCTTTTAGACAAACCAGGGCAATAGGCAGTATCTGTGTTGTAATATCCGGTTTGATTTCAGCATTTTATCCTTTCATTTACTACATACAGGAAAGAAAGGATTCGGATACCTATGTCACACTGGTAGACATGGATAAACTGGTGTCGGGGTTAAGTTTTATATCCATTGTTGTTCCTCTTTTACTGATTATCAAGCTTTTTAGTTTCATGTTTAAGAGAAGTTCATCTGATTTTTATCATGCACTTCCATACACGAGACAGTGTCTTTATATTACACATTTTGCAGCGGCTTTAACCTGGTGTCTTATTACTTTGGTTGTCTGCATGATAATGCCTTCCATTTTTTATGGTATAAATACGCACAGAAGTTTTAAACCTGAGTTTCTGCTAAACAATTTTGTAGTAGGACTGGTAATAATGCTGTTCGTAATGGGTGCATTGCTTATTGCGGTAAGTGTTACAGGACGTAGTATACTTGCCATTGAGCTTGCTGCATTTATTGTTTTTCTCCCGAGAGTATTGATTTTGATTGCCTTAACCACTGTAGACGATATTACCATGATGATAGATATTAATCAGATACCTTTCCTGTCGGTTAAGTACAGTCTTCCGTTAATATTAACAATAGGCTCGGCATTTGATTACTCCGGATATTTAAATGCATTTACTTTTTTGCCGGGTATTGTTTGCAGTCTTGTCTTTGCAATAATTTATCTGGTGGCTGGATGCTTTCTGTTTTGCCGCAGACATTCCGAAACGGCTGAAAATGCAGTTCCCGGCAGAAGGCTTCAGATTGTATTAAGAGTGGTTTATTCCATCCTCTTTTTCTTCCTGGCTGTAAGTTCTATTCTTATTGAAGGTTTCAGCGACAGCGCTATTATTTTCCTGGTAATAGGTCTTCTGGTTTATTTCGGATATGAACTGATTACCACCAAAAAATTTAAGACTCTCATCAAAGCTATACCGGGACTTGCGTTTGTTGCAATACTTAGTGTGGCATTTGCTGTGATAATCAAGATTTCAGGCAATAATGTTTTAAATAATGTGCCAAGTGCCGAAGATATCCAAAGCATAGAAATAATCTCATCCAATGGCTATTATTATTGGGGAGAAGCTATGGATTACAATGAATTGCTTAAGAGCAGTATTGTTTTTGAAAATAAGGAAATTAACAGTATTGTTGCCAAGAGCTATAGTGACATGGCTGATATGGTAAAAAATGAAGGATTTAATCCTTATAGCAATGATTATGTAGAAAATGAATTTAAGATAAACTTAAAAAACGGTGGCAGTAAAGTAAGAGTGCTTTATTTGAAGGACGAAGATAATGCGCGCTTACAGACGGTAATGCTCGAACAGCCGGAATATTACAAGGCTTCTTATGCAATTCCTGACGAAGCAAGTATTACAGAATTCTCCACTAAAGAATACAATGTGAACCTTTGGAAACAGTTTGTTGCAGAATATAATAAGCTGACTGAACAGGAAAAGAATTATATTTTAGGCTATGAAGAAAATGACTATCTGTATGAAGAAGGAAAAATGGTTTTCCTGCAGGTAGATGGCTATTATGGCTCCACTCGTTTTCAGAAAGGCTACTATGTCTATAAAGATATGATGCCAAAGACTGTTGAAATGTATAATGAATATATTTACAAAGAGCAGTATGGCAGGCTTATGGATATAATGGAAACTGTTAATAACCAAGACATTTCCACAGGTGCATTCAATCTTTTCACGTATGGTGTAATCAGCTTAGATGATACCTATATTGAAAACTTCGATTTGTATGTATATATTGAAGATGGCGCAATAACCGGTGCTGAATTTAATGCTAATATTATAAATAATGATGACTCGGGAACCAAAACCGATGAAAGTGAAATTGCTACAGACGGAGATGCAACCGAGGAAGAAGATAAATATTACTATAGTGGAAATGAAAAAAACATATATGTATATGATCTCAGTGTTGAAGAAGCAGAAAAATTTATTGATTTGTATTTTGGCATGATGGAATATGAGCATGAAACAGATCTTGATAAACCAAGTTGCTATTTCAACATGAATTATTGGGACGATGCAGGCTTCGATTACGAATATAAGTATGTAGATATGCAGCTTAATATCAATGAAGAGGGAGCAAGGGAATTACTTTCATATATAGAACAATTTAATTAGAATTTAAAAATCAGGGCAGCCCTATGTGTTTTTATGGGCTGTTCTGTTTGGAGGTACCATGAAATTTTTGGTTCAGAGAGTTCTGGAGGCTGAGGTAAAAATAGACGGCGTGGTTAATGGAAAAATCAACAGAGGCTACGTGGTTTTTGTCGGAATAGCAGAGGGGGATACAAGGGATATAGCAGACAAAATGATGAAAAAACTTACATCCCTCAGACTGTTTGAAGACAGTGAAGGAAAAACCAATTTAAACCTTGCTGCCGTTGGGGGAGAAATACTTTTTATTTCCCAGTTTACGTTATATGCGGATTGCAGAAAAGGAAACAGACCATCCTTTGTACTTGCAGGAAAGCCTGATATAGCAAAGGAACTTTATGAATATATGCTTGGCGCCTTGAAAAAAGAAGTACCGGTTGTTGAACATGGTGAATTTGGTGCGGATATGAAGGTGTCACTTGTAAACGACGGACCGTTTACTGTAATGTTGGATTCGAGCGAGTTATTCAATAAATAATAAAAGCCGGAAGTCAGCTGCTCAAAAAGCAGCCTGATTTCCGGCTTTTGTTCTGGTGGTTTTTTTGGGCTTCTCAAGCTACAGAATCCACAGATGATTTCTGAGGCTATGTTTGAAAAAGCTGCATCTATGGGTTTCCGGAGTTGATATGATTGATTAGTTTCACAGCGGTTCCTGAGAGGTGTCAGAATTATATGTATAAATCATAGATGGTCTGCCTCCCGTAGAATAATTCGCGTTAACGTAGACTGTGCCTTCTTCTGTAAAATGGTTCATATACCTTCTCAGGGTTACCCGTGAAAGAGGAATGTCATTTAGTATTTCATTTAAAGTAAGGGGGATGCCTGACCGGCTTTTAAGGTAATGGATTAATTTATCCCGTGTTTCGTTTCGAATACCTTTTTCGTGATGTTGATTTGCAGTTTTCTTTTGAAGTGAAGGATAGCTGAAGTATTTATCAATTTCTGCCTGTGAAATGTAAGAAGATTGTTTTATTGAGGATGCCCTGATAAGAAAAGTAGCTATTGCCCGATTGAATCGTTCATGGGAATATGGTTTTAAAATAAAATCAATTATTCCATAGCTCATGAATTCCCGGATGGCATCGGTGTCATTATCCATTGTAATTACTATAACTTCTGTGCGGAAATTCATTTTTCTTATTCTTGCAAGCAGTTCACAGCCGTCTATTCCCGGCAGGTGATAGTCAAGAAGAATAAGGTCTGTGTGATTTTTTTCAATAAAAGAAATGGCATCAAAACCATTTCGGAAAGATGCCATCAGGGTTATATCTTTATATTTTTCAAGATAAAGACTATTCAGTTTTGCAATTACCGGGTCATCCTCTACAATAATTGCATTATACATGTTTTTCCCCGTTTCCTAAATGATTTAGTTTACATCTGCCATTATAATATATCTATATTTTGTTATCAAGGCAAACAACTCGACATTTTGAGACAAAGGAAGACAAAAAGCGGAGCGTTGACCGGTTTGACATCAATCTACATCCTGCTCATCAACTATTCTGGTACAAGTGATTGCAAGCGCTCCGGGACCGATGTGGCATGAAACGGAAAGAGAGAGTGGATTGATAATAAAATCTGAGTACTCAGAAAATTCTTCCTGTACTTCTTTGTAAAACTCCTGCATTGCGGTATCATCACCGGTATAGGCAAGAGATAAGCGCATTTTTTTCTGCTCGGCGAAGCATTTGAATCTTCCGTTCAAGTCGTCATGGATGGCTTTGAACATTTCCTTCTTGGCAGACTTCATGCCACGTACCTTTGCGTACTGGTCAAGTTTTCCTCCCTGTATCTGGAGAACGGGTTTTATGTTTAAAATTGTGGCAATACCTGCGGCTGCCGGAGTAACTCTTCCACCTTTTTTCAGGTATTCCATTGTTTCTACAGCAATATAGATTCCGGAATCAGCTTTTGTTTTTTCCAGAACTTCTTTGATTTTTGCACCATCAAAGCCGGCAACGGCTAAATGTTGTGCTTCATAAACAGACTGACGTTGAGTAACGGAAATTCTCTGGTTGTTTACAACAAAGACACGTCCGTCATATTCGCTTTCCTGTGCAAGCATGGCAGCAGTGTCGTAGGAACTGCTTAAACTACTTGACATTGGAATGTGTACGATCTCATCATAATCCTTAAGAAGCTTGTCCCAGAGTTCCATTACATCTGCCGGTGAAGGCTGGGAGGTGTGAACATCTGCACCTTTGGCAAGATATTCATAGAATTCTTTTTGGGAGATTGTTATGTCTTCAAAAAAAAGTTCATTATTAATATAAAAAGGCATTGGGATAACATTAATGCCTGTGGCATTGGCATCTTTCTGACTGATGCCACTGTTGCTGTCAGTAACTATTGCTACACTCATGTTTCTTCTCCATTCTTATCTCGGCTTATTAACTTTAGGTATTCTGTACACCTAAAGTCAATATATCATATTCCAGGAAAAAAGTATACAAAAATGTTTTGTGTTGTGAAAAAGAAATCTGGCGTTGTACAGATGTAGAACCATGTAAAATCGTAGGTTTTGAGCAAATTGACATTTTAGGAATATGGGGAGTCAACCACAAGATTTAGTGTGTGGATTAAAAAAAACTTCTAAATATTGAAATTAGGACTTGGCAAAATAAAAAACTGTGTTATAATAAAGTACATAGCGACCTAAGAGGTTTATAATTGGAGGAGAAGTATGAATATAATAAAGAGAAGTGGTGTAGAGACCAATTTTGATTTGGTAAAAATTATCGAAGCAATCCGCAAAGCAAATGATAGTGTTAAGGAGTCCGAAAAACTTTCGGAAAAGGAAATCGAAGCTATTGCAGACAAGGTAGAGAGAAATTGTAAGGAAATGAGCCGTTCCGCAAGTGTGGAAGAAATCCAGGACATGGTTGAGAACCAGTTAATGAAGTATCAGGCATACACCATTGCCAGAAATTACATTACCTATCGTTATAAGAGAGCTCTGGTTCGTAAATCTAATTCTACTGATGAACAAATTCTTAGTCTGCTCGAATGTAACAATGAGGAAGTAAAACAGGAGAATTCAAATAAAAATCCAACAGTAAACAGTGTACAGCGTGACTATATGGCAGGTGAAGTGTCCAAGGATATTACCAAAAGATTTCTTTTGCCAAATGACATTGTAGAAGCTCATGAAAAAGGCATCATTCATTTCCATGATGCTGATTACTTTGCACAGCACATGCATAACTGCTGTCTGGTTAATCTGGAGGACATGCTTCAGAACGGAACTGTTATCAGTGAGACAATGATTGAAAAGCCTAAGAGTTTTTCCACTGCCTGCAATATTGCAACCCAGAGTATTGCCCAGATTGCAAGCTCTCAGTATGGCGGACAGAGTATCTCACTTTCTCATCTTGCACCTTTTGTGCAAATCAGCCGTGAAAAAATCAGAAAACAGGTTCGGGCTGAGATGGAAGCAATCGGAAAACATTTTACAGAGCAGGAAATCAATGACGTAGCAGAAATCCGCGTAAGGGAAGAGATTAACCGTGGTGTACAGATGATTCAGTATCAGGTTATTACATTAATGACCACCAACGGACAGGCGCCTTTTGTAACTGTTTTCATGTATCTCGGTGAAGTTCCGGAGGGACAGACAAAGGATGATCTGGCACTTATTATCGAAGAAATGCTGAATCAGAGAATTCTTGGCGTAAAGAACGAGAAGGGTGTTTATATTACTCCTGCATTCCCTAAACTGATTTATGTTCTTGAAGAGGATAATATACATAAAGACAGTAAATACTGGTATCTTACAGAACTTGCTGCTAAGTGTACAGCAAAGAGAATGGTACCTGATTATATCTCTGAAAAAATCATGAAAAAACTTAAGCAGGGCAACTGTTATACCTGCATGGGTTGTCGTTCATTCCTGACTGTTTACAAGGACGAGAATGATAAATTTAAGTTCTATGGACGTTTTAACCAGGGTGTAGTAACCCTGAATCTTGTAGATGTGGCATGTTCTTCTGAACGTGATATGAAGCGTTTCTGGGAAATCCTGGATGAAAGACTTGATTTATGTAAGAGAGCATTGATGTGCAGACATAACAGACTTAAGGGAACACCTTCTGATGTTGCACCGATTTTGTGGCAGCATGGAGCACTTGCACGTCTGAAGAAGGGTGAAACTATTGATAAGCTTCTCTACGGAGGCTATTCCACCATCTCGCTGGGGTATGCCGGACTGTGCGAATGTACAAGATATATGACCGGTAAATCCCATACAGATCCAAGTGCAACCCCATTTGCACTTGAAGTAATGCAGAGACTGAATGATGCCTGTGCAAAATGGAAGGCAGAAACAAATATTGATTTCAGTATTTATGGTACTCCGCTGGAATCTACAACATACAAATTCTCAAAGGCACTTCAGAAGCGTTTCGGAATTATTCCGGGAGTAACAGATAAGAATTATATTACAAACAGTTATCATGTTCATGTAACCGAAGATATTGATGCTTTTGAAAAACTGAAATTTGAATCCCAGTTCCAGGCACTTTCTCCCGGCGGTGCAATCAGTTATGTTGAAGTGCCGAACATGGAAAACAATATAGAAGCGGTTCTTTCCGTAATGCAGTACATTTATGATAATATTATGTATGCGGAGCTGAATACCAAAAGTGATTACTGTCAGAAGTGCGGCTATACCGGTGAAATCCAGATTGTAACCGACAAGCACGGCAAACTGGTTTGGGAATGTCCGAACTGCGGAAACAGAGACCAGGATACTATGAATGTTGCCAGAAGAACCTGCGGTTATATCGGAACCCAGTTCTGGAATCAGGGAAGAACACAGGAAATCAAGGAAAGAGTATTACATCTGTAATGATTTTTTTAAAAATTAAACACGACAGTATGAATGAAGAATTCAT
Source organism: Lachnospiraceae bacterium (assembly GCA_051877895.1). GTDB lineage: Bacteria > Bacillota > Clostridia > Lachnospirales > Lachnospiraceae > UBA3775. The sequence continues at coordinate 42,662 of JBJEJI010000070.1, forward strand.
ACTGTCGTGTTTTTTATTTACTTCTCAATTCCGTATTTTAATCCTCTTGTTCCGGTTGCAATAAAATATCTTCCGAATACTTTCTTATCGGCATCAATACTTTTAATTTCTCCGAACATCTGATTTTCGTTGTTAATCTTTTCCCAAGTTTTTCCGTAATCAAAGCTGCGATAGAAACCGAATATTTTTTTGATGACAGCACACACATAAAGTGCTTTGTCATTATTGATATATTCTTCAGTGTCCGGAAGGATACCAAGTCCCACACAGTAAACAGCATCATCACCACTGCTTAATTTTTCTGCAAAGAATTTATCACACTTGGAGCAGTAACTGATTTTCCATAAACCGTCTACATTCATGGCAAACATAAATTCACCGGACTTTCCTGCAATGCCACGGATTTCAACAATACACTGGGCATCAATGCCGCTTAAATCCTGTACCGGCATGTTGTCAGGACGTTGTTTCTCATGGAAGGTGGCACCGCTGTCTGTGCTGACATACAGCCTTGCTTTTTCGCCAAAGCCGTAGACAATGTGGTTATTCACTCTGTCGTAGAAAGGCTTTAAACAACCGGAGGCGGGATTTCCGTTAAGGTCGTAAACCTTTGCGTGCTTCCAGCTTTCTCCTTTGTCGTCGGAATATACTACGCAGTCGGAAGGAAGCAGAATCCCGTCAGCAACAGACCAGACAAGTTTTTCTCCGTCCGGGGAAATTGCAATCCAGCCGGAGTTATTATTTGGTCTTGAAATTGCATCTAACAGTTTGTCAAGTTTTTCAGATAAGCCGTAAGGCATGCCACAGTGCTTCAGGGTTTTCCCTGCATCATTACTGTATACAACACCACCGCAGGTTTTTCCTGTCCAGTTTCCTCTTGGTGTTGCAACGAAGACATCAGGAATTTCATCCGGATAATCTGCATTGATTGAAGTAATATATCGGTCACCTTTTTCATCAGCAAATGAATTCTCACAAGGAGTATCTGTGTCAGTAAATACAAAGCCACCCAGGTCACCAACGATATCAAGTGCAACAATGCTGCCCTTTATAGGTGCATATACATTTAAGTGTACGGTTTCTTCGATTCCGTTACAGTGATCACACCAGGACAGATTATCTGACTGCAGGTTAGTGGAACCAAAAACACCTGTACCTGTATTAAAGAATGCCATGTTGGCATCGAATGGGTTAATTTTTATATCTGTCAGCCAGTGAATCAGAGATGCACCGCCGTTATATTCGGGCTTCATGTATGGAGCATTAAAGTGCATATTTCCGATTTCAAGACCTTTGAGTATTACCTTCCATGTTATTCCGTAGTCATGTGAAACCAGCACCATGTCTGTGGAAGGATGACAAATGGTAGATGTGAGCAGATAACCCGGAATCTGAGGAGTAGAGCATATTCCACCGAAACCGAAAGGAACAAATTCCGGGTTGATTCCGTGTTCAGGAACTGAAGGAGTGATATCTTCCATTTCCCCCAGAGTTCCGTCCTCGTTGTAAGCAAAGCGGATGATGCGCCCTTCCGTAACATTTCCGCAGTCACTGCTGTAGCCCTGTTCAACCATATATGCGTATGGACCTGTCTGATTCATGGTGATATAAAGATATTTGCCGTCAAAATCGTATCTGTGGCCTACATATCCAACCCATTTGGCATTATTTTTTTCTCCCGGTTCGGGTTGTTCCAGTTCGGTAAAAGTTTTTCCTCCGTCGTAAGAAACAAACAGACTGTGACCTCTGGTGGTATCATTTATTTTGTTGGAAGTGCCGCTGGAAGCCACAACCAAAGTGTCATGTTCAGGAGCCTTCCAAACGAATGATAAATGTTTTTCAGGATTTTTTGTGCTGTCCGCAAACACAGGGATAGTTTCCCAGCTCTGTCCCTGATTTCTGGAACAAAGAAGTCCCGCTTCCTGGGAAGCAAAGTAAATCACCCCGGAGTCTGCCGGATCTACAATCAGACGGTAGCCTGTTCCACGTCCCGGATTGTTTCCGTGAACATGGCATGGAAGCTCGCTTACCGTAAAGGTTTTTCCATAATCATGGGAAACTGAAAAATAACCGTTTGGAAATTTTCCCAGTGTTTCGCGACCAATACCGCTTACAACATAAAGAGTCTCAGGACTGTTATTATCAAGGGCGATTGCAAGCGGAAAGGTTTCACTTCTGTCAAAGTGGGTTACATGTTCAACCAGGGAAATCCAGTTGTCATTTTCAAAATCGTAACGGTAGCAGCCACCAATGTCTGTACGGCAATACAAAATGCCCGGTACCTTTGGGTGGAAGGAAAATCCGGTCACATAACCGCCGCCCGGAATAGGCATATTACCGTATTTATAAGGAATATTTTTAATAGTGTTTTCGTTCATAAAACTCCTCCGAAAGCATAGTAGACTTTTATATTATATTCATTATAATAATTTTTTTTGTTATTAATATACCATTAAAAGAGTGTAAATGCCATACTTATTTCCATTGATTTACGGATAAACTCTGTATGAAGAAGTAAAACAGTTAAAAATCCCGTCAATTTTCTCTCCCCTTTTAGTGGTTTGTGTGATACAATAAATTAGACTGGTGTAAATCTGTGTCAGGTCTATCAGACCCACATTAGTTATTTACAGAGATTAAAAAACGTCACACTAACCGAGGCAATACTGTTGTGTGTTTGGAAAAGATTAGGAATATGAAAGAGATACTAAAAATTTTTGATACCCATGCACATTATGATGATGAGAGCTTTAATGAAGACAGAGAAGAACTGCTTGAACAGATAAAAGTGGCAGGAGTTCAGAAAGTTGTAAACATTGGATGCAACATGAAAAGCAGCAGGGAAACAGTTGCACTTATCCAAAACAGAGAGGGTTTTTATGGCTCTGTTGGAATACATCCCTCCGATGCGGAGGAGTATTGCGAGGCAGCAGTACAGGAACTTGAAACTCTGGCAGAAAACCGTCGCATAGTTGCAATCGGTGAAATAGGCCTCGATTATTATTGGAACGATTTCCCTAAAGAGGTTCAGAAGGAAGCTTTCCTGGGACAGCTTGAACTGGCACGAAAACTTGATATGCCGGTTGTTATCCACAGCAGAGAGGCGGCAGCGGATACATTTCAAATCATGAAAGAACATGCTGAGAAGCTTCGTGATGAGGGGAAAGAAGTAAAAGGTGTTATTCACTGTTACAGCGGCAGTTATGAAATGGCAGAGGAATATATAAAGCTGGGTTATTATCTGGGAATTGGTGGTGTTATTACTTACAAAAACGCCAGAAAGCTGGTGGAAGTAGTTGAGGCGGTTCCGCTTGAATGGCTGGTTACCGAAACAGATTGTCCTTATCTGACACCGGTACCAAACAGAGGAAAACGAAACGATTCCTCAAATATCAGCTATGTAATAGAAAAAATCAGTGAAATTAAAGGAATAAATATTGAACAGGCGTCCGCGCAGTTGTGGGAAAATGCCCATAGGCTGTATGGTCTGCCTTTGAACAAATAAGGAGAATTTTGTGGCAAATCTGGGAAACCCAAAGGATACAATTGCGATACTTAACAAGTACAATTTTAATTTTCAAAAGAAGTTCGGGCAGAACTTTCTCATAGACACTCATGTGTTGAATAAAATCGTTCAGGCGGCAGAGATAACAAAAGAAGATACAGTTCTGGAAATAGGACCGGGCATCGGAACCCTTACCCAGTATCTTTGCGAAAATGCAAGACACTGTATTGCGGTAGAGATTGATAAAAATCTGATTCCGATTCTTAAAAATGACACACTTGCTGCTTATGACAATGTAACTATTGTGAATGATGACATATTAAACGTGGATATAGAAGCATTGATTCGTTCCGTGGGAGCAGAAAGTGTTAAGGTTGTTGCAAATCTTCCGTACTACATTACAACCCCGATTATTATGGGTCTCCTTGAGAAGAATGCTCCGGTATCCAGCATCACGGTTATGGTTCAGAAGGAGGTTGCACTGAGAATGCAGGCAGAGCCGGGGAGTAAGGATTATGGGGCTTTAAGTCTTGCTGTTTCCTATTATACCGAACCCTATATTGCTGCAAATGTGCCTCCTAACTGTTTTATTCCAAGACCCAATGTGGGTAGTGCGGTTATAAGACTTAAGCTTCATGATGAAAAGCCGGTAAATCCTAAGGATGAAAAACTGATGTTTAAAATAATCAGAGCCTCATTTAACCAGAGAAGAAAAACTTTGGTAAACGGACTGAAAAATTCTCAGGAGTTAAATATAACAAGAGAAGAGGCAGAAGCAGCATTAATCAGAATGGGTCTGGATGTAAATGTGCGTGGTGAAACCTTGTCACTGGCTGACTTTGCCGGATTGTCGGATGAATTAATTCAGCAGTAATAGTAAGCAGTGCAACGGTGAATTTGTGTAAATGAAGCAGGAAAAAAATATGCAATTTTATGTATATAAAAAATTAATGCCGGGATGCTTTGCAGAGCTAAGTGAATTTGTGGGAGAGGATGAACGATTTTTGCTCCGGAATCCGGGACGGGCATATATCGGGAATGTGCCTGCACATTTTCTGGTAAGACATCAGAACAGAATATGTGCATATGCTGAGGCTGTCTGCATTGATTCGGATGGCTGCCTTAATGTAGAGATATTGTTTCATGCCGGTTCTTATGCGGCGGAAGCAACACATAAACTTATTGATGGAATAAAGAATGTTGCTGCAGAGTATGACCTTCGTGTCAGAGTTTCATCTTCAGACAGTCAGGATGCACCGCTCTTAAAAGAAGGATTTTATGTTGAAAAAGCGGATTATCTTTTGGCGTTAAATAAAAAGTTCGGTATGCCTGAAGATATAATGGAAAAAAGATGTCAGAAACCTGAAACCGAATTTGATTTTTTCATTACGGAGGATTCGGAAGGCGTGAAACAGTGTTCTGTTTTTCGTAAAATTGACAGGGTTGTAATTAGTTCCTGTCAGGTGTGTGAATATTCTTCATCAGTTTGTATTGCAGACGTTTTTACGCCGGAAGAATACAGGAGGAAGGGTTTTGCTTCAATGCTTCTTTTAAATGTAATCAGAAAATTTGATGATAAAGACATTTTACTGCATGTGACCGGAGAAAACGAAGCAGCACTTACATTGTATTACAGTCTGGGTTTTGAAATAAAAGAAAGTATGTATACCTATATTTCCTAATAATGCGAAAAAATTTTGAATTTATTGTAATTTAACGGGGAATAGGTTATGATGAATGAATACAGGAGAGATATAAACAATATGAACGAACAAACAAAGAAAAAACTGTGGCCTGTCTGGATTGTTTTGGGAGCATTGCCCGGCGTTGTTGTGTGGTTGTTCCTGATCCGCATTGGTATTGCAGGAGAATTCGCAGGATTGCTTGCCGGCTTTGGTGCCATTGCATTTTACAGATGGTCAGGAGCGGAACTTAAAACTTCAAGACTTCTTGCGGGTTCGGCTATTCTTATAATCATTGCACTGCTTGTTAATCAGATAGGATACTCGCTGGATGTATATATAAAATTTGCAGAAAACTGGTATGGGGCTGCAGGAGAGAAATTCTCTTTTTGGGATGCCTTCGTAACCGTATTTAACAGTTTTCTTGTAAAAAACAGTGAAGGAATGAGGAAGTTTTATATTGAAGCCGGTGTACAGGGAATACTTTGCACCCTTCTTATGTGGATAGCATTGTTTATCTATTACAGGAAAATGGATGAACTGGATGAGGGGGACAAATCATTTGAACAGGATAAGCCGGATGAACGGTAAAATGGCTTCAGGGAGGATTTATGAATAAACAGGATAATTTTATTCCGCCGGAAGAAGAAAAATTAGGACGTAAATTTAAGGATAATTTTGCCAAGTATGGGGAAATAGGAGTGGTTTGTTTCTGTGTTGTTGCGGCATGTCTTTTGTTTTACTATCTGCTGTTTAAGTTTGCAGTGGTAAAAAAGGGAATCGGAATAATTATTTCCGTTATTTCTCCGATTATCGTAGGATTTGTTTTTGCCTATATTTTAAATCCTATTGTAATGTTTCTGGAAGAATATTTTATGAAAATATACCAGAAGCATAAGCAGGCTGTTGCACGTTCGGGAAGAAAAAAAACGAAGCAGTCGCAAAAGCCTAAGAAGATTAAACCGGAAAGTGATGATAATTCTGTCTGCACCAATCAGAACCCTATGCTTGTAAACGGAAGAAAGGTTGCAAGGAGAATTTCCATACTGATAACTGTTGTTGTGGTGGTTACGCTTGTAGGACTTCTTGCCACGGCAGTAATTCCGGCATTTGCCCGTAGTGTATCTTCCCTTGCGGAAAAACTGCCATACTACTACACAACAGTAAGTGAAGCAGTTATTAGTTTTGTTAATAAGCATGAATGGATATCCAGGCAGCTGCCTGATGTTAATAAGATACTTGAAAGCTTTAATATCTTTGAGATTTTAAGTAATTATATTAATTCACTTCTTTCCACTGCATATAACTGGGTTATTGTGGCTTTTAAAATTGTTTACAATGTTTTAATCGGTCTGATTATAGCAATCTACCTGCTGGGAGGAAAAGAGCGCTATATCGGACAGGCAAAGAAAATAACTTATGCCCTGATGAAACCGGAACATGCAAAAAGATTTGTTCAGAATATGCACAATACAAATCTAATTTTTAAAAGCGCAATTCTGGGTAAGATTCTGGATTCCATTATAATCGGATGCCTTTGCTTTATAGGCATGAGTATTCTGGGTATGTTTGGTCTGGAAGCGATAGGCAATAACAGGGTTTTGTTAAGTGTGGTTATCGGAGTAACCAATGTCATTCCTTTCTTTGGACCGTATATCGGCGGGATTCCAAGTGTATTTCTTGTATTTTGTGAAAATCCGGTACATGGTCTGGTGTTTGCCATTTTTGTTGTTGTACTCCAACAGTTTGACTGTAACTTCCTGGATCCGAGAGTTGTAGGCAACAGTGTGGGACTTTCACCACTGTACGTTCTGTCATTCTGTCTTATCGGAGGAGGTCTTTTCGGTATAGTCGGAATGCTGGTGGCAACGCCTACAGGAGCCGTTATTTACGGATTTACAAAATCCTGGATTGAAAGCCGTCTGGAAGCAAAAGAACTTCCGGTAAAAACTGCGGACTATGCAGAAAAGCCCGGAGCTAACAAGCAAAAAGCGTAGCGTTTGCGAATTTTACATAAAGCGAAAAAGTAATAATAAAGACAAAAGGGAATAATCCGGACAAACCGGAATATATTGTACCAAGGACTGGAGGTACAGTATATGATTAATCGGAAAATACTTTATTTTTATGAATATGCAAGTGAAGTCAGAGGCAGATGCCTGGGGCATGCCAAAGTTATGGTATGCGGGCAGAAGCTGAAGCTTACACTTGCTTTTTCTTTGCCCAGGTGGGAAAAGATAAACTGTAAACTTTATTTTGCGGCAGAAAATAATGAAGGTGAAGTTGTGGTAACGGAATTGGGAGAAATCATGCCCTGTGATATTATGACTGTTTATCATTTAGATGTGCCGGAGGAAAGACTTGGCGGGATGTTATTTACTAAAATAATTCATATTTGTCTTTTCTTACGAAAAAATGAAGAACATTATCTTAAGGCGGTCAGCGGAATATTTGATATTACAAGTAAAAGTCTGGATTCGCTTCTGGATGTACAGAAAAAAAGAGAATATCAGGAAAAGAAGTGCCGGGAAAACAAGTGTGAGGAAACCGAATATCAGGAAATAAAAGGTAAGGAAAACGAGTGTGAGGAAACTGAATTTAAGGAAAGAAAATGTCAGGAAGTCAAGTGTGAGGAAACTGAATTTAAGGAAAGAAAATGTCAGGAAAATAAGAGTCTTGAAAACGAATCTCAGGAAAGTGTATGTCAGAAAACAGAATATAAAAACACAGAGGTCCGTTCCATAAAAGAATTTGTTGGACAACTGATGGCAACCCGACCTGAATACAGACCATTCAGCTCAGGAAAAATATCCTATGCAGTAAGAATAGGAGTAGGGGATGTTATGAATCTTTCGATTCTGGAATCAGGACTAAAGGATAACAGCTTTCTGTTACATGGGTTTTACAGATATAAGCATATTCTGCTGGCAAGCAGCAGAATAAGAGGACAAATAAATTTTTATATTCTTGTGCCGGGCGTAAAATCAGAAAGAGAACAAAGATTGGCAGACATGTATGGCTTCCATGATTTTATTTCTCTTGACGGACAGCCGGCAAAACCGGGAAGTTTTGGATATTATTCCTGGATGCTTTCCTGAGGCATTTCCTTTTTCCTATCTCTTAATTCTTTGAAAAAGGTGCTGAGGAGTTCGCTACATTCATCTGCAAGAATTCCTGATTCCGTTTCTACACGGTGATTGAAAACAGACATGTCGAGAAGATTCAGAAGCGAGCCTGCACAGCCTGCCTTGGGATTCATGGCACCGATATATACTTTATCAATGCGGGACTGGACCAGAGCACCTGCACACATCTGGCACGGTTCAAGGGTAACATACATACTACAACCCTCAAGTCTCCAGTCCCCTAATTTTTTACTGGCTTTTTTTATGGCAATCAGCTCTGCATGAGCAAGAGTGCAGCTGTCTGTACGTCTGCGATTATAGCCTGAAGAAATTACTTTGCCGTCTTTAACAATTACACAGCCGATAGGAACTTCCATAAGTGCATAGGCTTTTTTGGCTTCTTTCAGTGCTCTTCTCATAAACTTATCATCATTAGTTTCTTTTTTCATAAATGTCAATACCTCAATTTGAAAAACCGATAATTTAATAAATTATATCATGAGCAGGATATTTTGCATAGTTTTATTACATAATTTCTCGAAAAATTATGATTTTGTATTGAATTATTGCAATTTTAATAGTAAAATTTGACTGACACGTAATTGTGCTTACTTTTCGAGAGAGAAGGAGGGGACTAATGATAACCCTGTCTGAAGAAAATAAAAAAATACTTTTAAATGTTTTTTCCAAAAACTTAACATTATATCGAAAAACAATGAAAATCTCCCAGGAAGAATTTGGAAGTCTCATTGGAATTACAAGGCAAACGGTGAGCTCTATTGAGAGAGGTGCTTACACTCTTACCTGGTCTATTTTTTTGTCATGTCTTTTAATTTGCTCCAATAATACTCAGGCAAGACAAATGATTATTAATACTTTTGCAGGTGATGATGTGTTGACGGCATATCTGGAAAGCATGATGAGTGTCCCTGCAAAACATACAGGTTATAGTTTTGCCAGAAATGCCAGACAGTTGGATTCAATATCCTGCGTAATTACGGACACCCCGGGTTTCCCTGTTGTGGAATGTGATGATAAAATGACGGAAGTCATTGGAGGAATTCCGGAGAATGGTCTGAACTTTCTTTCAATAATTGCAAAAGAAGACAGAGAAATCGTAAATAGTGTCCTTACGGAAAAAATACGAAAGCAGATGTTTGTCTGTTTGGAATGTCACATTATTAATGGTGACGGAGAAAAAATCCTTGTGAATTGTATCATAAGGCGACAGAAAAAGTTGATGAAGGATGGTCGTTTCGATGTAGTCATTACAGGCTATTCGGGAGAAGCACTAAGAAAGCACACTATATCCGATATGATGGATGTAATTCCTACAGGTCTGGTGGTTTATGAGGTTCGCAGAGCAGGAGAAGAAGTCCTTACAGACATGTACTACGCAAATCAGGCATTTTATGATGTAATCGGACACACAAAAGAACAGTTTGCCTCAATACATAATAACAATTTTAAAAATCTGGTGGCTTCGGATGATGTAAAAAGAGCAGGAAAGATTTTTCATAACAGAAGAGAAAATCAGATTTTGATTTCCGAAATAAGAATAAATGTTTTTGAAGGAAGTGCTCAGTGGGTTCATTGCAGCTCAAAGCTGTTGCTGCACAGTGAAGATGGAACGGATATTATTGCTATTGTTCTTACCAACATCACCAACAGAGTCAATTCCGAAATCAACATGAAATATCAGCTGGACCGTTATCGTCAGATTGACGAAGTGTCGGATGACATTCAGTTCAACTATGAGCTGGGTGAGGACAGGTTTACCATACCTGTAAAATTTGGTAAATTCATGAGTTCTGACAATGTAATTAAGCATTTCATTGCTGAGAACAAAGCTAAAGAATTTGTCCATCCTGAAGACTATGACATTTACATCAAGCAGGCAAGCCAGGCCCTTGATGTAGGTGGGAAAAGCACGGCTGAATACCGAATCAGGGTCCGTGAAAAGGAATATAGCTGGTGCAGGGTTATATTAAACTGTGTGGTTGATGAACAGGGCACCATAAGTTATGTCTATGGAAGAATTCTTGTTATTGATGAAGAAAAGAGAATACAAAAGGAGCATAAAGATGACAGAATGCTTATTAACAGACTGTCATCAACAGACCGCCTTACAGGTCTTTACAACCGTACTGCTTTCAGGGCAAGGGTGGAAGAAATACTGAAAAAAGATGACATGGATGCTGTACATGCACTTGTATATATGGACATCAATAACTTTTCTTTCATTAATGAAAAGTATGGATATCCGGCAGGTGACAGACTTCTCAGGGAATTTTCCCAGATGTTTCTCAGAAAAGGAAAGAAATGTTTTGGTTGTCGTCCTCATTCTGATTTCTTCATTGTTTATGTTAATGACAGTGATAAGCGTCAGGTTATCAGCAAAATTAATAACTGGGCAAAGCTTTTCTCTGAGCATCAGACAAAAACGTATCCGGGCATAGACATAAGAATCAGTGCGGGCGTATACTTTATTCCGTTTACTCAGACTGATATTGCCCAGGCCATTGATTGTGCCAATATGGCCAGAAAACAGATTAAGAAGAATAAATTGAAAAACATCTGTATATTTACAGACAGCCTGAAGGAGCGTAGGGCTTATGAACAGTCAATTGTAGGTGAAATTTCCGATGCAATAAAATCTGATAAGATAGAAGTTTTTCTTCAGCCGAAATTTTCCATCAGTTCAAGGGAAATTATTGGTGCAGAAGCACTTGCACGTTGGAAAAATGATGACGGAACCTATAAAAATGCTGCAGATTTCATTCCTATTCTTGAGGAATCAGGAAGGATTACAGATTTGGATTTCTGTGTATACACAAAGGTGCTTCAAACTCTCAGAAAATGGAAAAAGCTGAAAAAGAAAGCAGTTCCGGTATCGGTTAACTTCTCTGACAGGCATAATACTTATGCGGGCTTTGATGAAAAGATTTACAGACTTGCAGAGCAATATGATGTTGATTTCTCCAGTATAGAAATTGAGGTCAAAGAAAAGATACTCTCTTCCAACGTGGATAATATCTGTGACAAGGTGGAAAATCTGCAGAAAAAGGGATTTACCATTACTTTAGACGGCTTTGGTTATGGTGGGTCTTCTTTGGGATTTTTGCTTAATGCTCCGGTGAATGCAGTAAAAGTGGATAAAAATATCTGGAAAAATATTTCCATTTCCGAAAAAGAAAAGAATTTTGTAAAAGCTTTGTCGGATATGATTTCTTCTGTGCATAAAGATGTTGTGTTTGAAGGTGTTGAAACCGAAGAGCAGGCACAGTTGCTTTCGGACAGTGGATTTACAAAGGCACAGGGATATTTATTTGCCGAACCTATGAAAGTAGAGGAATTTGAAGCGAGATATTTGTAGAAAATTATGATATAAAAGTGTTGACTTTTATAAAAGTAGTAGTATAATGCATTGATGTGGCACATGCCACATCGGTGAGTTCGAAACCATCCTCACCTAAAACAAAACTAAGGAGACAATTAAATGAAGAAAAAAGTGTTTTTCACTACCCAGGCTGCACTTATTGCAGCACTCTATGTTGTGCTGACCTATTTTATCAGTGCTTTTAATCTTGCAAGCGGAGCAATACAGTTCCGTGTGTCCGAAGCACTCACAATCCTTCCGGTATTTACACCGGCAGCCATTCCGGGATTATTCATCGGCTGTCTGCTCAGCAATACGCTTACAGGCTGTCTGCTTCCGGATGTGATTTTCGGTTCTCTTGCTACTTTGATTGGTGCGCTTGGAACTTATGCTCTCAGAAAGATGCCTTATCTGGCACCGATTTGCCCGGTAGTTGCAAATGCGTTTATTGTACCGTTTGTTTTAAAATATGCATATGGTCTGGGAGATGCTTACTGGTATCTGGTAGTAACAGTAGGAATCGGAGAAATCCTTTCCTGTTATGTTGTAGGATTAATTCTTTATGGTGTGCTGAAAAAAAATAAACGTTTTTTTCAGCCGGACATTGATTAGTCATCAATTTCCAATATGTAACTTTTGAAACCGTTGATTACAACGGTTTCTTTGTATTTATAGGTTCTTTTATACTGCCTTCCGTAATTTAAATGAATATGACCATGGATAAAATATCCGGGGCTGTATTTATCTATCAAATCAACAAAAGCTTTAAAACCCTGATGAGGTAAATCTTCTCCGTCGGATAATCCTTTTGCAGGAGCATGAGTGAGCAGAATATCAAAGCCGCCGCATCGTTTTAATGGAAAATAAAGTTTCCGGATACGGCGTTCCATTTCTTTATCGGTATACTGATTTTCACCTTGTTTATAACGCATAGAACCCCCAAGTCCAAGAATGCGCAAACCCTTATAATTAAAAATCTGATTTTCGATACAGATACATCCTTCGGGAGGTGTCTGATTGTAGCAGTCGTCATGATTTCCCCTTACATAGAGAACCGGTGCCTTGGCAAATGTTACGATAAAAGATAAATATGCCGGAGGCAGGTCTCCACAGGAGAGTATAAGATCAAATTCATTTAACATGCCATCCTGATAATAATCCCAATATTTTTTATCAGGAGTATCTGATAGTATTAAAATACGCACTTTAGTAAACCCCTTTTACATCTTATCTGTAAGTATACAACATGAAACACCGGAAATAAAGTAACAATTATTTACGTGTGTCCTCTGAAAATACACCTTGTACCTTTGTTAATTCCACGGTTTCATCTTTTACATCGTTTACTCCCGGAATAAATCCGTGAACGTTTTCGTACAACTTATCCATGGCAATTAACTTGTTATAATCCATTCCTTCACCTACATCAGCGGTTTCTCCGTTCTGAAATTCCAGCCGACCATAAAACGGACGGAAATTAGATTTACTAATCTGGGTTTTTAAAAAACCTACCAGTTGTAAGGTGAGAGCAGGTACCTTGCCGGAATAAATAATGTCAACAGCTCCGCTGGACAAACCCCACCAGTAACCTAAAGACTGGGTGCCGATTGATGCTTCTTCAATTTTCCAGGAACCTCTTTTCACACTTTTAATAATGGATTCGTAGAGCTTGCCCCAGTCCCAAAGAGGAGCGGCAAGATTTACAGGAGGTTCTCCGTTTAAATATAAACCGAATTTTCTGGTTAAATGCTTTGGAGAAGACCAGTCAAGGTTACTTACAATGTCACAGCCTGATTCTTCAATGTCCTGATCCGGGTCTGAAAGTTTGACAGAAGTCCAGGACAGATATATTTCAGCATCCGGATTTACGGTTTTTGCACCTACGGCAAAGGCATTAATGGAAGCAACACTTCCATATACAGGATAATCGGCTATATATGCAATTTTATTTGTTTTTGTCATGGCTCCTGCAATGATACCAAGCAGATATTTGGACTCATAGGTTCTTAAATAATAGGTCCTCAGGTGCTTGGTAGAAGCGTTGAGGGAGCAGTTTAATATTTTGACTTCAGGATGAAGAATTGCTACTTTGGCACACGCTGCATTGTGCTGAGGTGAAGTGACAAAAATCATATCGTAGCCTTTGTGGCATATTTCTTCCAATGTGTCTTCACATTCTTCTATTGAAACGTTAAAATAAACCTCTGTTTCAATTTCATCCTTGAAAGCCTGATTTTCTACATACTGTCGTCCCAGTTCATGAGCATATACCCATGCAGAATTCTCAATATTTCCGAGATGAACAAAGGCAATTTTCAATTTTTTGATTGCCTTTAATACATTAAGCATAACAGGTTTTGCACTGGTTGGATGAGTTGAGAGGGCTACAGGTTCAGGCTGGGCATCCAGTTTAAATTCAGACCAGATTTTTGCCAGATCTGCTTTGATTTCGTTATTGGTTTTATTTTTTACATCCTCAAAGCCCAGAAGGGTAACATAAGAAAGGAGAGCTTCGCCTACGGGCAGAGGCAGTTTATCGCCACCTTTGGCCAGATATTCCTTTTTAAATTTTGTATAGAGCGAGCGTACATCCATTCTGGTGTCTTCACTCCATACTTCGCTGTCGCCGGCTACCTGTTTGGCAAATTTGGCAAAAAGACCGGGTTTGGAAAAGTATATATAGTTTATTTCGCTTTTCTCATAAAAGTCCAGAAATTCGTAATAAAGGCTGACTTCCGGTGTATCGTCCTTTGCAGGAACCAGTCTTGTAACCATTCCTTCGATTTCTACTGTATCCATGTATTTGGAAACAGATACTCTCTTGTTTCCTTCACGGATATAGAACCTGTTCATATATTCAAAGGCAATAACGGGGTCACGCATGCCTTCCTCAATCATACTGTCATAAAGCACGCCCCATTTAATGGCGAATTCAGTATCTGCATCAAGGAGGGGCAGAAAGTCCCTGGTAAATGCATTGGAACGGTTTGCATTTACAGTCCCTACAATAAGTTCCGTTGGGATTGTTACAAGTCCCAGATTCTGGCGATTTACTATTTTTACATTTGCAGTAATATCATCCAGTACCGGAAGGTAGGGATTCTGCTTTTTGGAAACACAGGAAGAATAAACTTTTTCGCCTTTTTTCAGGGCCAATTTATATTCTTCAATATTCATAAACATACCTCCGTAATTCTACTCTCATCATTCCATATTTAAGCAAATTAGTCAAGATGTTTCTGGAAAATGAAAATATAACTATTGAAAAAAGAAAATTTGTATCATATGATAAATTTATTGCATTATTTTGGAGGCTAATTATGAAAATTATACTTGTGAGACATGCTGAACCGGATTATTCCATAGATTCTTTAACCAATAAAGGTTGGAAAGAGGCGGAAATTTTGTCTGAAAGAATACAAAAACTGGATGTAAAAAAATTTTACGTTTCTCCTTTAGGCAGGGCGAGAGCAACTGCTGAAACAGCACTTAAAGGAACAGGTATTGTCCCTGAGGTCTTAGACTGGGCAAGAGAATTTGAGGGCAGATGTGTTGACCCCAGAGATGGTCATTTACGTCATTGTTGGGATCTCTATCCTGCTGACTGGACAAAATATCCGGAGATGTATGACAAAGATAACTGGGTAAATGCCCCTATTTACCGGAATACTAATATAGCGGAAGAATATGAAAAAGTTAAGAAGGGACTTGATGCTCTGCTTTTGGAATATGGTTACCGGAGAGACGGAAATATATTCAGAATTGAAAAATCCACCGAAGACACCATAGTCATTTTCTGTCACATGGCAGTTTCTTTGTTAATGATTGGATATCTGACCGGAATTGCAGCACCGCTTTTGTGGCATGGTTTTTTTGCGGCACCTTCCACTTTCTTTGAAATTGAGACCGAAGAAAGGGTGGATGATGTTGCTTATTTCAGAGTAAAATCTCTGGGAGATTATTCTCATCTGTACTCGGCAGGAGAACCATGCAGTGAATCCGGATTTAAGAAATATCAGTGAAATAATTATTTCCAGTTTTCTGTAGGAACCGGAGTTCTGTCAAGAATTTTTATGAGAATTTCTTCTGCCAGTGAGGACTGCCATTTGGAACCCTTGGACAGCACCAGACGATGGGCATATACTTTAGGCACCAGAAATTTAACGTCCTCCGGCGTTATGAAATCACGGTCTTTAATGTAAGCATAGGCTTTTGAAGCATGAAGAAGACTGAGTGCTGCACGGGTGCTGGCTCCTACTGCGATTTCAGGCTGATTGTTTGTGGCATCGGTTATGTCGAGAATATACTTCTTCATTGCATCGGACACATAAACCTGTCCGGCTTCCTTCTGCATGGAAAGAACATCCTCTGTGCGGCATACCGGTTTAAGCTCTTCCAAAGGATTGTCACTGTTAAAACGGTCTAAGATGGACAGCATCTGGGAACGGGTGGGCTTTTCCATGGAAAGCTTTAACATGAAACGGTCAAGCTGTGCTTCAGGAAGAGGAAATGTACCTGAAGACTCAATAGGGTTTTCGGTAGCAATTACAAAGAATGTATCCGCAAGCTTGTGTGTGTGACCTTCAATTGTAATCTGCTTTTCTGCCATACATTCAAGCAGTGCAGACTGTGTACGGGGAGTGGCACGGTTGATTTCATCTCCTAAAAGAATTCCTGCAAAAACAGGACCCGGACGGAAGATGAATTCCTCGGACTTTTTGTTGAAATAATAAATGCCGGTTATATCTGATGGAAGCAAATCCGGTGTAAACTGTATACGGGAAAAATCTGCGTCAACAGAAGCGGCAAGTGCCTTTGCAAGCACTGTTTTACCGGTTCCCGGTACATCTTCAAGCAGACAGTGACCTCCGCATAATAATGCTGTCAACAGACAATCTGTTGTAGCTTCGTTTCCGATAATTACTTTTCCAATGTTTTCTTTTATTGCCTTTATCTTTAAATTCATTGTATTTCCTTTCCTTCTATCAGAACATTAATCAAAACATTACAGCGTAAAGGTATGTCATGCATATAACTGCTGCAATAATGGTGAATCTGAAAACTGTCTGTGTATCAGACCAGCCGATATTTTTACGAACATGGTCGTGGAGTGGTGTTCTGGTGTTCTTTAAGATATGTATCTTTAAGAATCTTAAAAGGGCCACTTTGATTAGTCCGAGTCCCCCGTCAACAATAAATACTAAAGCAAAAGGGATAAAAAGCAGTGGGCGCCCCGATTTTAATGCCAGCAGTGCTATGAAAAGACCGATGGCACGGGAACCTGCATCTCCCATGAGAAGCTTGGAAGGGCTGGCATTGTACCACAGATATCCGATAATACACAGAATAAATGAAAGAATTACTGTGCAATACAGAGTGTTGTGGCAGATATTGTTAAAGACGATATAGAAAGAGGTCAGAGTAACCAGTGAAAGTGTTCCTGATAAACCATCTACACCGTCTGTGCAGTTTACCACATTGATTGAAACCCAGATGAGAATAATTGCAAGAATTACAAAAAGTACAGGGTGGAGTTTAATCTCGGCACCTGTAAGTGCAATAACAAATCGTGGGGAGTTGAAATTAACGTAAGTAAGGGCACAAACCAGGGCAATAATAAAATCAATTAAGCCTTTTTTATATTCGCCCCATGGAGTTTTGGCAGCATCATCCAGATAACCGGAAAGCATGGCGGCCAGAAGCATAATCATGTATATAATCAGCTCCTTGTCCACAGGTAAGAACAAAAGAACAACCAGAATGTGAACCATTACAAAAATAATGCCGGCACCTCTTGGCTTGCCCTGTGACAAAGCTCCGTTTACCGCAAACTTTCTTCCGCCGTCAACCGGAAGCTGGGTTCTTAGTGCCTTCAGCAGAAAAATTGTCAGGATAAATGAAAAGACAAGACAGGCAAGAACAAAAAAACGCTCATAGCTGCCCTGAGCCGAATCAAGTAAGTAAGTAAGCATAGTTCCTCCAAAAAAAATGTATAAATATATGTAATTTTTTTAACATTTTACATCATATCTATTATATTTACAAGTGTACACTTTCGACAAAGTGTGGTATACTGTTACTGAATGTTTATTGAAACAGATTATCCGGTTCCTGAATTTTTTCAGGCCCGGAACAGATAAAGGAGATTTATTATGAGCAAGGTTAGAAGAATCTATGTTGAAAAGAAACCCCCTTATGCAGTGCGTGCGAAGGAACTGAAGGAGGAAATTTCCAGCTATCTGGGCATTAAGACGCTTACAGGCGTTCGTGTGTTTGTAAGATACGATGTGGAAAATGTGGACGATGAAACCTATAAAAAGGCAATCACCACCGTTTTCTCTGAACCTCCGGTTGATGATATCTATGAAGAAAACATCAATGGTACAGAAGGTGCGAAAGTTTTCTCTGTGGCATATCTTCCGGGTCAGTTTGACCAGAGAGCAGATTCTGCAGAGCAGTGTGTTCAGCTTTTAAACGAAAGCGTAAAGCCGGTTATCCGTTCCGCTACCACATATGTTCTTGAAGGAACAGTTACAGATGAAGAATTTGAGGCAATCAAAGCTTATTGTATCAACCCGGTTGATTCTTCTCTGGTAGCAGAAGAGAAGCCTGACACACTTATTCAGCAGTTTGATGTTCCTGCAGACGTGGCAATCATTGAAGGCTTTACGGCAATGGATGAAACCAGTCTGAAAGAACTTTATGATTCTTTGAATCTTGCAATGACATTCAGGGATTTCCTTTTTATTCAGGAGCATTTTAAGTGTGAGGAAAAAAGAGATCCTTCCATGACAGAAATCCGTGTATTGGATACATACTGGTCCGATCACTGCCGTCATACTACTTTCAGTACAGAATTAACAGACGTTCGTTTTGAGGATGGTTATTATCGTAAACCCATTGAAGACACATTCAATCAGTACAAGGCTGACAGACAGATTCTTTATAAAGACAGAAATGATAAGTTCATCTGCCTTATGGATCTTGCAATTCTTGGCATGAAGAAACTTCGTGCAGAAGGCAGGCTTGAGGACATGGAGGTTTCGGACGAAATCAATGCATGCTCCATTATAGTTCCTGTTGAAATAGAAAAAAATGGTGAGAAGATTACTGAAGAATGGCTTATCTTCTTCAAGAACGAAACTCACAATCATCCAACAGAAATCGAGCCTTTCGGTGGTGCAGCTACCTGTCTTGGTGGTGCAATCCGCGATCCGCTCAGTGGACGTGGTTATGTTTATCAGGCAATGCGTGTGACAGGTGCAGCCGATCCTACAGCTTCCCTGAAAGATACTTTAGAGGGTAAGCTTCCTCAGAGAAAACTTACAACCGGTGCAGCAAAGGGCTACAGCTCTTACGGTAACCAGATTGGTCTTGCAACCGGACTTGTAGATGAAATCTATCATCCGAATTATGTTGCAAAGAGAATGGAAATCGGTGCGGTAATGGGTGCTGCTCCAAGAAGAAACGTAAAACGTGAAAATTCCGATCCGGGAGATGTTATCATTCTCATGGGTGGACGTACCGGACGTGACGGCTGCGGTGGAGCTACCGGGTCATCCAAGAAACATACTACAGCATCCCTTACTTCCTGTGGTGCTGAGGTTCAGAAAGGTAATGCTCCTACAGAACGTAAACTGCAGAGACTTTTCCGCAGACCGGAAGTAAGCTCCCTTATTAAAAAATGTAACGACTTTGGTGCAGGCGGTGTCTCCGTTGCAATCGGTGAGCTTGCAGCAGGTCTTCATATTGATTTGGACAAGGTTCCTAAGAAATATGCCGGACTTGATGGTACAGAGCTAGCTATTTCCGAATCTCAGGAAAGAATGGCAGTTGTTGTAGATAAAAAAGATGTAGATGCAATGCTTGCTTTTGCAGAAGAGGAAAATCTTGAGGCGGTTGTTGTAGCAACCGTAACTGAAGATCCGAGACTTGTTATGCTGTGGAGAGGAAAAGAAATCGTAAACATCAGCAGAGCATTTCTTGATACCAACGGTGCACATCAGGAAACAACAGCAGTTGTTACGATGCCGGATGAAAACAGCAACTACTTTAAAACAGGTGCTGACTATGTAGCAGCTTCAACTAAGAAGACCGGTGCAAACCAGGGTGCTGCAGAACTTTCACTTGATGATACACCTGAAAATAAAGAAAAAGCATGGCTGGCTGCGCTTTCCGATTTGAACAATTGTGGCAAAAAAGGGCTTGTTGAAATGTTCGACTCCTCCATTGGTGCTGCAACAGTAACAATGCCTTACGGCGGAACCTACCAGCTTACACCAATTCAGACAATGACAGCTAAGCTTCCGATGTCTGAAGGCAACAGTGATGTTTGCACAATGATGAGTTACGGATATGATCCATATCTTTCAAGCTGGAGTCCGTATCACGGTGCAGTTTATGCAGTAATGGATTCTGTTGCAAAGATTGTAGCTGCAGGTGGTGATTACAAGAAGATTCGTTTTACCTTCCAGGAATATTTCAAGAGACTCGGAAATGATCCAAAGAGATGGGGCACACCGCTTTCTGCTCTTCTGGGTGCATACAGTGCTCAGGTTAATCTGGGTCTGCCAAGTATCGGTGGTAAGGATTCCATGTCAGGTTCCTTCAATGATATTGATGTACCTCCGACACTGGTATCCTTTGCAGTTGATGTTGCAAAAACAACAGACATTGTAACTCCTGAATTTAAGAAAACAGATTCAACACTTATTGTGTTCAATATGCCAAAGGATGAATATGATCTTCCCGTTTATGCTTCCGCAATGGAAATGTATGACAGTGTAGCAGCTTATGAAAAAGAAGGAAAGATTATTTCCACCTATGCACTTGGCAGTAAGGGTATTCTGGATGCAGTAGCAAAAATGTCCTTCGGTAACAAGATTGGTGCTAAGATTTGTAAGAAGCTTACACTTAAAGAGGCAGTTGCACCACGTTTCGGTTCCATTATTGCAGAGGTTTGTGAAGCAGATGCAGAAGCAATCCTTGCAGCATGTAAGTATGCTGAAAAGGTTGGACACACTACCGACAAGGGTACACTTGCATGGTGTGCAGGCGAGGGAAAAGAGTGCGTAAGCATTCCTCTCGACACAGCAATTGCAGCATGGATGAATCCGCTTGAAAAAGTATTCCCAACACGTTCCGGAATGCAGGCACAGACACTTAAGGAAGAAGTTCCATCTATTCTGTATGATGCAAAAACAATTTATGTTGCAAAGAATAAAATTGCAAAACCAAAGGTATTTATTCCTGTATTCCCTGGTACCAACTGTGAGTATGACTCTGCAAAAGCTTTTGAACGTGCCGGAGCGGAAGTTCAAACTGTAGTATTTAAAAACATGAACGAGGCAAACATCAGAGATTCCGTAGATGCATTTGAAAAGGCAATTAAGGATGCTCAGATTATTATGTTCCCGGGCGGATTCTCTGCAGGTGATGAGCCTGATGGTTCAGGTAAATTCATTGCAACAGCATTCCAGAATCCAAGACTTGCAGAAGCAGTTAATGATCTGCTTCAGAACAGAGACGGTCTTGCACTTGGTATCTGTAACGGATTCCAGGCATTGATTAAACTGGGACTTGTACCATACGGTCAGGTTACAACTCTTAAAGAAGATAGCCCAACACTTGCAATGAACAACATTGGTCGACATGTAAGCAAGTCTGTTTATACCAAGGTGGTAACAAATAAGAGCCCATGGTTGATGAAGGCAGAGCTTGGAGGCGTATATGCAATCCCTGCATCTCATGGTGAAGGACGTTTTGTTGCAAATGATGAATGGCTTAAAAAGCTTGCGGCAAACGGTCAGATAGCAACCCAGTATGTAGATGCAAACGGAAATCCGACCATGGATGAAGATTATAACGTAAACGGTTCCTATTGGGCAATCGAAGGTATTACTTCCCCTGACGGACGTGTGCTGGGTAAAATGGCACATTCCGAAAGACGCGGAGACGGCGTAGCAGTAAACATCTATGCAGATCAGAACCAGCACATCTTTGAATCCGGTGTTGCATACTTCCGCGAAAGCTAAAAGTAAGCAAAATAGGAAAAAATGACTTTCGGAAGCTTGCTTCCGTAAAGTCATTTTTAACTATTTTAAGCGGGCGCCAGCCCGCGACCGAGTGAGCAAGGCTCACGAGGGCCGCTTACTTTTAGCTTTCAGAAGGAAATTTTAAATATTTAAGCGGGCGCCAGCCCGCGACCGAGTGAGCAAGGCTCACGAGGGCCGCTTAC
>JBJEJI010000070.1:64689-110322 GCA_051877895.1 Lachnospiraceae bacterium
TCATTCCTGATAGTTTTTGGAAAAGGTATTATTTATGGATAATTCGGAAAAAAAACTTATTTCTGTTGTGGTTCCCTGCTACAATGAAGAAGATGTTCTGATGCAGTTTTATGATGTCTGCCTGAACGCCCTTTATGAGCTGACAGAGGAACTGGACTATGAAATTATTTTTGTGGATGATGGTTCTTCAGACAAAACTCTGGATATTATGCGTGAACTGTCCAACATAGACAGAAATGTAAGGTATATTTCATTTTCCAGAAACTTTGGAAAAGAAGCAGGAATTTATGCGGGATTGTCCCATTCACAGGGTGATTATGTTGTCCTGATGGATGCAGATTTGCAGCATCCTCCTGCATATATCCCCAGAATGTATGAGGAGATTAAATCCGGAGAATATGACAGTGTTGCCATGCGCCGTATTCAGCGCAGTCGCAAGGGCAGACTTCGTTCCTTCTTCTCAAAAAACTTTTTTAAGGCAATGTCAAAGCTCGGAGGACTTAATCTTCCGGAAGGGGCAACTGATTACCGCATGATGACACGTCAGTTCGCTGACAGTGTTTTATCCATGAGTGAATACAACCGGTTTACCAAAGGGATTTTTGGCTGGGTTGGTTATCGTACACTGTGGCTGCCTTATCATGATACAGAAAGAGCAGGCGGAAGTTCTAAATGGTCTTTAGGCAGTCTGCTTCACTACTCCATTGAAGGAATGGTGGCGTTTTCTACTAAACCCCTTGCTTTGGCATCCATACTTGGAATTTTCATCTGCATTATATCATTTATTATGATGATAGTGGTAGTAGTGAAAACTCTGATATGGGGAGATCCGGTTGCCGGATTTCCAACATTAATTACAGTGATACTTCTTATGGGAGGACTTCAGCTTCTGGTTATGGGCATACTTGGGCAGTATTTTGCCAAAGCCTATATGGAAATAAAGCAGCGACCGATATATATAACTAAAGAAACAAATTTAGATACCACCCGGGAAAAAGAGGAATCGGGACAGTAAAAGAGATTTTTCGGTCAGGATGGAGAATTAATGTGCAGTGCAGGATGCTATAGGGCAAAGCTTTCCGTAAGAGAATTTGTGGAGTTTATGTGCAGAACCGGAAATCTGGATAACAGAGGAAGGGCCACTGATCCCTGGGCAATGGCTGAGGGTATCAGACTGCATCAGAAAATACAAAGCAATCAGCCGGAGTTTTACAGTAAAGAAGTATGTCTCAGTCATGAAACCCTGACAGAAGTTGATGGGGAGGTTTTTTCGGTTGTGCTGGAGGGCAGAGCTGATGGCGTTTATGATTTTGCACAGCCTTCGGATAAATTTGAAGCAGACAATAAAATAACAGCCATGTTTGAATCCATGGTATTTGTAGATGAAATCAAATGCATGTACGCTGATGTGGACGGCTTTACGGAACCGGAAAAGCTGCATCTTGCACAGGCAAAATGTTATGCATGGTTTTTGATCTGCGACAGAGAGCTGGACCGCATAGGAGTTCAGATAACCTATTGTAATCTGGAAACCGAAAAAATCAGATATTTTACAAATGAATATACAAAGGAAGAACTGGAACAATGGTATCAGCAACTGATTGACGGATATGTAAAATGGATGTACTGGGAAAAACATCATGTTCTTGACAGAGATGCTTCTGTAAAGAAAATGGAATTTCCCTTTGAATACCGGGAAGGTCAGAAGGAACTGGTAAAGAATGTTTATCTTACTCTGCTGCGAAGTAAAAAGATTTACATTGAAGCACCTACAGGGGTAGGAAAAACCATTTCAACTCTGTTTCCTGCAGTTAAAGCATTAGGTGAAGGTCTTATAAAAAAGATTTTTTATACAACAGCCCGCACCATTACCCGTACCGTTGCAGAGGAAGCCTTTTCTGTAATGCGGAGCAGGGGTGCCGGACTTCTGACCATTACCATTACGGCGAAGGAAAAGCTGTGCGTGTTGTATAAGCCCGACTGCAATCCCCTGTCTTGTCCAAGGGCCAGGGGACATGAAGACAGAGTCAATGGGGCAGTATACGATCTGATTACCCACGAAACGGAGGTTGACAGAGAAACAATCCTGAAATATGCGGAGAAACATCAGGTATGTCCATTTGAGTTTTCGCTTGATGTGGCACTATGGTGTGATGCAATTATCTGTGATTATAATTACTGCTTTAATCCGGACGTATATTTCCGCAGATTCTTCAATGATTCCAATATAAAGTCCTATGCATTGCTTGTGGATGAGGCTCACAATCTTGTTGACCGTGCAAGGGAAATGTATTCCGCCGTTCTTGATAAAGGAAGACTTCTGGAAGTCAAGAAACAAATTAAAGGAAGAGAAGACATCAGAAAACTGTTTAATAAAGTTAACAGGACCATGCTGGATATTAAACGTTGCTGTGTTGATGAAATTACTCTTCTTGATTATGACGAAGAAAAAAAGTTTTTTAAAGCGGTGCATGAGCTGTACAATAAGCTTAGCGCATATGTAACGGACAGAAAAATTACTCTGCCGGATGGTGTTCTGGATTTTTATTTCGAAATCAGATATTTTGTCATGACGGTATCACAGCTTGATGAACATTATTTAATCAGGTCTGAAATCCGTGGCGATGAAATGCAGATTGTTCTGGGGTGCATGAATCCAAAGGTTCGTTTGAAGGATTATCTCAGGTTTCACCGCAGTACAATATTCTTTTCCGCGACTTTGCTGCCGGTCAAATACTATATGGAGCAGCTGTCAGGAACAGAAGATGACTACGCAGTATATGCTCCATCGCCATTTGATATTTCAAAGAGAAAAATTCTTGTGGCAACTGATGTTTCGGCAAAATATACCAGACGAAATGAACAGGAGTACAAACGGATTGCTTCATATATTAAAGCCATGATAGATGCAAAAACCGGAAACTATCTGATTTTCTTTCCTTCTTACAAGGTACTGGAGGCAGTTTATGAAATTCTCGGTGAATCCGGAATGGATTTGATTTGTCAGAGTGCTTCCATGACGGAGGAAATGAGGGAAGATTTTCTTGCAGCATTTGAAGACAATCCTACTGAAACCCATGTGGGATTTTGTGTCATGGGCGGGATTTTTTCGGAAGGAATAGATTTGAAGGCGAACCGGCTCATCGGAGTTGCAGTGGTAGGCACCGGGCTTCCAATGGTGGGACCTGAGCGGGAGCTGTTCAGAGAATATTACCAGGAAATGTCCGGGAACGGGTTTGAATGTGCCTATCTTTATCCGGGAATGAATAAAGTGCTTCAGGCAGGAGGAAGAGTTATCAGAACAGCAGAGGATGTAGGCGTTATACTGCTGCTTGATGACCGTTTTACAACAAGACAGTATAATTCTTTGTTCCCTTATGAATGGAGAGATTATAAAGTAACCAATATTAATAAAGTATCCCGTGAAATGAAGGAGTTCTGGGAAAATAAAAAATAACGGAGGTGCCCTATGGCAGATTACAACGACAAAATTGACAATGAAGACAAAATGACCCTGTACCTTGATGATGGTACTGAAATGGTATGTGATGTAATCGGCATTTTTGATGATGGAGAAAGAGATTACATCGCCCTTTTCCCGGAGGACGGAGATGAAGATTCCGATATTTTCCTGTATCGCTTTATTATGGAGGATGAGGATTTCGACAACATAAAGCTGGAAAACATTGAATCCGATGAAGAATTTGACAGTGCCGCTGCCGCTTTTGAAGCTTATATGGAGCAGATGGAAATTCTGGATGAGGATGATGAGATTGAGTAATAATCATTTCTCCACTAATTAAGTAGTTGATTTGTAGCTACCCGGTTATTCCGGTGTGGTAGATTAGAAAATTAATAAACAAATGGATGCTTCCTGGTTTTACATGGAGCATCCGTTTTTATTTTTGTTTAAAAAAGTTTTTAGTATTTTTTGTATGATGTGAAAAGATTTTAAAATTATGCTGGATGATTTAAAAATCAGATAATTTTACTGCAAGGTATTGCAATATATAAATTTATTATGTTAAAATTGGTAAAAAATTTGTAAATTAAGTAAGGAGAGGTAATCGTGAAAAAATTGTTTTTAGAAAAGTTGTGTGTCATAATGGTTGTAGTTATGCTAGTGATAACACCTGCATATGCGTTTGATTTTACAGATATTATTATCATGTTAAAACGACAGCCGGATTACAAGAATGATTATGGTCAATGCTGGATCAATAATTATAAGTATGGTGCAAGTGCATATACGGAGAGCTTTTACACATATGGAAGTTGCACAGAGTTATTATATAAATATAAAGACTCAAATGGAAAGGTGCTTACTAAATATGCCTCTGGTGCTTCGTACAGTGGAGACCCTTCAAAAGCTGAACTTTCTCCAGGTGGAACTCATATAGATACATACTTTTCTTGTAATGCATACAGGTTTAACTACCGGGTAACATTAAAATATAGTAATTAATAGGATGTATTATGAAAAAGCGTTACATTATTCCTGCAGTCATTGTATCATTAATTCTGGTGGTTTTCATTTTATGTTATGGAAGAGAAGATGAGTCACCTACGATTAGTATACAGGATGTTAATTTTTCATTCAATGAGGATACTGAATATAAAAAAGGAAGTTTCTTTTGTAAGCAAGGGGTTATAGGAGTTAGTGCAGATGACTTACTAACTTATACTTCTTTGGATTTAAAAGCCTCTATTACCCTGTGTAATCAGGTGGATTGTACACATGGAGATGAAAACTGTCCTGCTTGGTTTGGACTCAGTAATGTTCTGGTAGTTTATTATTATAAAGATAAGCAGTATGTGCTTTTGGAAGACAGGACAAGTTTGTTTTCAAAACCGGTTTTGTATGAAGCTGATGCAGATGGTAAGAACAGGCATAAGATTTGTTCTTTTGAGTACTATTCATCTATGGCAAGTTCCTACTATTGCATTGAAAACCATATGTATATGTTCCTTTCAGATGTCAGTGAGAGTCAAAGAATGAGTATTGATCAGGAAGGTCAAATTGTAGAAAAACCTCAGACTATGTTATTACTGGCATATGATTTTGAATCGGGAGAAACAAAGGAAATAAAGGTTTTAAATCAGGCTTATCAGCAGTATTTTTACTTTGAAGGAGAATATGATGGCAAGATAATTTATCAGCGGCAATATTTCACAAAACCTTATGAGGAAATCTATGATAAAGATGGGGAATGTGATGATACAGCTTATGATGAAGCCAATATGAGAGAAATAGGATTCATTTCTTTAGAAAATGGAAATTGTTCTGCGGATGTCATTCAGGAAGGACCACTTGTTACTTGTATAGGAATGAATCAGGGGAAAATATATTGGCACTTAAGTGATAGTACATTAGCAAAGTCACCATTTCAAATTTATGTTTATGATATTAATACTCAAACGACGGAAGAGATACCTCTCAATCTAGAGATACCAGTTAGTTGTATTACCATTGCTAATCAAAAACTTTTCTTTAATCATTTTTATGAGCAGGGAATGACTGCATATGATTTACAGAGCGGAGAGATAATCGTTTGGAATGAAGTGGAACAATATGTGACGGGGGAATATAGGGGGTATTATTTATTGTCCGGAGATCCTGCCTACAATTATTATTCTGATGTTGTTCCTTTTGATTTACTGGGTGATGAATCTGAGTATATATTTTTAGGTTATTATTAGGAGAGGGTATGGAATTGGTTGTTAATAAGCTGACGAAATGTTATCAGAAGGGTATAAAAGCTCTTGATGGTTTTACATATACTTTTACAGAGGGTGTTTATGGGCTTTTGGGTCCTAATGGTGCAGGAAAGTCTACTTTTATGAATATTTTAACTGATAATCTTTCTGCCACGGAGGGGGAAGTCCTTTTTAATGGAGAAAATATCTCTTCCATGGGCAGGGAGTATCGCAAAGTTCTCGGATATATGCCCCAGCAGCAGGGACTGTATCCGAGTTTTACTTTAACTAGATTTTTATATTATATGGCATCACTTAAAGGAATGACGAAGGAACAGGCCGCATCGGAAATTAATTTATTAATAAAAAAAGTTAATTTGTGGGAGGACAGATATAAAAAGCTGGGTAAATTCTCGGGAGGAATGAAGCAACGGGCATTGATTGCCCAGGCATTGCTGGGAAATCCAAAACTGATTGTTCTGGATGAGCCTACAGCAGGACTGGATCCAAAAGAGCGGATTCGCATCAGGAATTTGATATCAGAAATTGCACTTAAAAAGATTGTTATTATTGCAACTCATGTTGTGTCTGATATTGAGTTTATCTCGAAAGAAGTAATTATTCTCCAAAATGGGAAAATCATTAAGGCAGACACTCCCAAAGGGCTGTGTGACAGCATGGAGGGCAAAGTTTATGAAATTCAATGTGAAGATAATGAGTGGAAAGAAATCTCAAAGAAATATAAAATTAGTAGCATGGTAAAATCAGGTGACAGGATTTTGGTCAGAGTGCTAGCTGATAAAATATGTCCGGAGTATACTGTTAGAGAGGTAATACCTTCTCTTGAGGATGTATATCTTGATTGTTTTGAAGAGGATGAGTTATGAGAATATTCAGAAATGAGTTGGTAAAATTTTTTACTTCAAAATTCATTCTCTCTGCTTTTGGGATGTTGTTGTTAATAAATGTTATTATTATTTTTAATCAGGCATTTAACAGTGGGGGAAAAATAAATTTTTATTTACCCTCTGCATATCGGGCAATTTATACTGATATCGAAGAAATGTCAACTGGCGAACAGAAACAGTATATAGAAGAACTGTGTGTGAAATATTACACGATGCAGGATGATGAACATACCGTGGGAAGTGCGGAGTTATACACAGAAAATGAAAAATCTGAAATTGCTTTATTAAGTGATGTTCTTGAAGTGACAGAGGAATGTGAAAATTATCAGGAATTTTTAAATGGTATTAAGTCCGATGCAACTCTTGGTATTTCTATGGGATTGTTTGCAGATTCCGACACTTATACCTATAAAAATGTTCAAAAGACACTAAAAGATTTTAAAGATATGTTTGATATCAGTCTTGTTGCGGGTCCTATAAAAGGAATATTTCTTGCAACAGACTGTGTTACTACAGATTTGCTTGTGATAATTTTCATTATGGCGGCAGTGGCTTTTCTGGTTCTGAGAGAACGTGAGACTGCCGTACTGAATCTTTGCAAAACCGTTTATAACGGAAGGCTTCCGCTGGGTGTTGTGAAAGCTGGGGTTATTGTGCTGGTTTCCATATTGACGGTAATACTGTTTTACGGAGTAAATTATCTGTTGGGCTATGCAATTTATGGCATGGGAGATTTGTCTCGTCCTGTGCAGTCTGTATTGTCTCACTGTGTTTTGAAGGTGTCTGTTGAAGAGTACTTGTTTCTCTATATTCTTGGAAAATGCATAGCGGTCATGGGGATTGCCATGTTCTTTTACCTCGCCGCAACAGTATGTGCAACAGCTATGCAGTTCTATCTTGTTACGGTAATTACGACGATACTGGCTTCGCTTGGATACTATTCTTTGTCGGCCACCAGTAATCTTGTTTTATTAAAATATTTAAATCCTGTTGCATTTTTGGATACAAATTCAGTTCTCGGATACTACAGAAATATTAATATTGCAGGCAATCCGGTGACTTACTTGACATTATTCTGTCTGGTATCTATGCTGTCCATATTTATATTTACTTACTATGGCGCTTCTCTTTTTGCAGATCTTAAAGAAGCTGTATTGTCGGAAGGTAGCCGTCTTTCTGTACGAATAATAGACAGGACAGGTAAAAGAACAGGGATTTTCTTACATGAGTTGTATAAATGTTTTATTGGAGGCAGAGTTCTTGTCATTCTTGTAATATATGCCATCTTTACTATAATTTCTTATAAACCTGTACGTGAATCCTACTATATAATGGAAGATTCAATATACAACAGTTATATTTCAATTCTTACAGGACCTTGGTCTGATGAAAAGACATCATATGTTAACAATGAAGTTATAAGAATTGAGGAACTTGAAAAAGAAAAGGAAACTCGTCTGAGTGAGGCGGAAACAGAAGAAGAGGCGGTGCGGATAGAGGGGTTTTATGATACTGAGCTTTTGGCAAAAAGTGCAGTTGTGGAGCTGGAAGCACATACGGAATATCTTGAAACTGTAAATGGGGATTATTATATAGATACAGGTTACAAGTTGCTGACAGGATATTATACGGCATTAAACAAAGATGCCTGGCTTGCTTTGTTGGCGGTGCTTGTGCTGATTGTCTGCCTTTCCTATATTTACTCCGTAGAATTTGCTTATGGAATGAACAGTCTTTTGAAAACTACACTTAATGGGAGAGGTAGAACCATGGCATATAAGTTACTGATAGGTATGATAATCATTGTTTCGGTATTTCTTTTGACCTATGTCCCTGTATATTACAGCGTTCTCAAAGAATTTGGTATAGCAGGAATACATTTTAAAGCCTGTAGTATGTCTCATCTTTCATCAGTGCCGGGAAGCATATCGGTGCTTTTATATTTGATTATAAAGAATTGCTTGAGAATTGCAGGTATGATTATTATGATGGCAGTGATTTTTGTTCTGTCATCAAAACTGAAAAGTTTTGTTTCTACAATATTAATTTCAGTTGTATTATTTGCTACACCAATTGTTCTCTTTATCGCAGAAGTTCCGGGAGCAAAATACATACTGTTGAATAGTTTTCTGATTTAGAAAGGAGTTTTCTC
Source organism: Lachnospiraceae bacterium (assembly GCA_051877895.1). Lineage (GTDB taxonomy): Bacteria > Bacillota > Clostridia > Lachnospirales > Lachnospiraceae > UBA3775. Next base: position 73,447 of record JBJEJI010000070.1, read on the forward strand.
CGGTGAAACTTGTAAATTATCGTTTATCCTGGAAAATCATATTAAAAAATAAATGGATTTCCCTTTTGTATACAGCTGTTTTACTTGCCATGTTTTATGAACCGGCAAAAACAATCTATAATGCAATGACAAATTCCCCAAATCTTTCGTTGTCTGAAATAAACTATAGTTTTATGCATCAGTGCATAATCTGGTTTTCTGTGATGCTGTTTACAACTCATGAATTAATCAGTCACGTAAGAGACAAAGCATCTCAGATTTTGTGGATTGGATCAAAGACAGAATTCTACAGAAATGTATTTCGTTTTTCCATCATTAATGATGCAATTGTTTCGGGTCTGATACTTGTTGTTCAAATCGCATTGTTTGTATACGGTGGAAAAGGAATCATGGGATTCCTCCTTAAAATAACGTTGGATATCTTTTTTTATTATTTTCTTGTAGGCGTGATTGCCATATTTACAGCTATGCTGATTTCCGGTGTCACGGCAGTATGTGCAACAGATTTTTCTCCGTGCACACCTTAAAATCCATCTTTTTCGGTACAAGCAACTTGTCGAATTTAATGGTAAGGGTGTCGCCCTCTACTGCAAGTACCGTGCCTTCCTTATATGTTTCGTGATATATTCTGCAGCCCTTTTCGGGTTTTTCGTTGCTAATTAGAATTTCATTTATAAACCGTGAGGTTTTACATTCTTTTCCGTTTCGTTTGGAAGAATAAGAAAGATACAGCTTCTTTCTGGCACGGGTCATGGCAACATAAAACATGCGGCGTTCCTCCTCCAGTTCTTCGGGAGAGGTGGAAAGACGGTGGGGAGTGATTCCTTCTACACAGTCAGGCATATATACACAGTCATATTCCAGACCCTTGCATCCGTGGTAAGTAACAAGATTTACTGCGGAAACAGGGGCTTTTTCTTTTGCTGCAGCAACCTTTTGCCTGTATTCTTCAATGTGTTCTAAAAATGCTGTAAATGAACGAAAAGGGGCCGCATCCTCTTCAAGCTGGTCCAGATATTCCACGATTTCTTCGAGAAAATTATTTTTGAGATTTAAATTGCTTTTCAAATAGTCCTCGTAGCCCATAACTTTTCTGATGTAATGAATGGCTGCAGATGTGTTCATGTTCTTCATCAGATTCATGTCATAAATCAGCTGGGTTATATTTTTAGAAACGTACCATTTTTCTGCAGATTCATAGTAATCGGCCAGTTCACAGAGATCGATTTCGTTATTGTCGAGAGCCTCTCTGGAAATATACCTTACCGGTTTGTTGCAGAACTGCAAAAAATTCTGACGACCGGTATCACCTGCCAGAAAGCGGATATATGCAATAACAGGCACAAGATAGCGGTTGTCATAGATTGTTGGAATGCTGCCTTTCACATGAAAAGGGATATCAGCATCCACAAAACGTGATGCAATCGCCCCACATTGTGCATTGGTTCTGAGAAGGACTGCGATTGCCGATGGGTTTACACCTTCGTCCAGCTCTTTGGAAATAAGCTTTGCAAGGTGGGTATACTCCTTATAATTGTCGGCAAAACCTTTGATAACCACACGGCTGCCACCCTTGTTATGGGCAGTCAGTTTCTTAACAAGGCGTATTTTGTTGTTGGAAATTACCTTTGAAGACTGTTTGAGGATTTCTTCGGTGCAGCGGAAGTTTGTATCAAGTGTAATAGTGGTGCATTCCGGGAAATCCTTCGAAAAGTTCTGTATGAAAGCAGGAGATGAACCTCGGAAGGAATAGATTGCCTGATCGTCATCACCCACTACAAACAGGTTGTTTTCCGGAGCGGCAAGCATTTTAATAATTTCATATTGCACAGCGTTAATATCCTGGAATTCATCTACAAGAATGTATTGGAATTTATGCTGCCAGTAGCGCAGTATGTCCGGCTTCTCTGTAAGTAATCCAAAAGTTTTAATTAACATGTCCTCGAAATCAACCAATTTCATTTCTGAAAGGGTTTCGTTATATCCCTGATAAATTCTTGCAAAATCTGATTTGCTCATTACAGAGGATTTAAATTCTGAAACAGATAATCTGCTGCTTTTTACATAGGCAATCTCATCCAGAAGTTCTCTGATAATGTCAGGATTGGAACTGAGAAGTTCATCAGACTTTCTGAGAAGGGAAAGAATGATTTGAAATGCAGTTTCATCATTTATAATATTCTGATTTGAAAAGCCAAAGTGCTTTTTCAGAATCTGAAAAAAGATGGAGTGAAATGTTCCGAAATTTACCCTGGAGTTTTCGTTGGAGACAGCATTAATAAAGCGTCTGCGCATTTCAATTGCAGAAGCCTTTGCAAAGGTCACAACCAGAATGTTGGTTGGCTCAATATTATATTTATGAATCATGTAGATTAATCTTTGAACGATTGTCAGGGTCTTTCCGGAACCCGGTCCGGCAATACATAAAACCGGACCGTGAACGGAACTGACCGCCTCCCGCTGAGAGGGGGTAAGAGTTGATTTGAAAGTATTCATACCTTTTTGTTTCAGGGCAAAATGCTCTTTATTATTATAGCTGATTGTTACTATCCCGCGACAAAAGCCGGGGGGATTTTGGCATATCCGTCAATGAACAGGAAGTTACAGGGCAGCTTTAAGAAGCTGGATTCCCTTTCTTATTCTTGCAAGACTTTCGTCCTTGCCCAGTATTGCCATGATTTCATAGGCACCGCCCGGTGTGGACTGTTTGCCGGATACTGCTGTACGTACAGGCCAGAGAACGATTCCGTTTTTGCAGCCTTTTTCTGCAACCAGATCCATGCAGATTTTTTCGATAGCAGGAATGGAGTAGTCATTAAGCTGTTCAAAGCGTGGAAGGATTTCCTCAAGAACCTCAAGAGAAATTTCGGAATTAGTCTTCATTTTCTTGTGGGTGTACATTGAAATGTCATAATCGGGAAGTGCTTCAAAAAAATCAATTTTTTCTGCAATATCGCAGAAGGTTTCGATTCTGGTTTTTACCAGATCAGCAATTGCCTTTAAATCATAGTCCTTTGTTACAACTTCTTTTATATAAGGAAGAGCCATTTCATAGTAACGGTCATTGTCCATTGCCTTGATATATTCTCCGTTCATCCAGCGGAGCTTCTGCATATCAAATACAGCAGGAGATTTGGAAATATGAGTGTAGTCAAACTCAGAAATCAATTCTGAAAGAGAAAAAATTTCCTGATTTGAGCTTGGACTCCAGCCCAAAAGAGCAATGAAATTAACAACTGCTTCAGATACAAAGCCCTGTTCCATTAAATCTTCAAAGGATGAATGTCCGCTTCTTTTGGAAAGTTTCTGGTGCTCTTCATTTGTAATAAGAGGACAGTGAATGTAAACAGGTTCCTTCCACCCGAAAGCATTGTAAAGTCTTGTATATTTCGGAGTGGAAGAGAGATATTCATTTCCTCTTACAACGTGAGTGATTTCCATAAGATGGTCGTCAATTACGTTGGCAAAGTTGTAGGTTGGATATCCGTCGCTTTTGATGAGAATCATATCATCAAGTTCGGAATTATCAACAGTAATTTCTCCATAAATTGCATCGGTAAAGGTGGTTGTCCCTTCTTCCGGAATATTCTGTCTGATTACATAAGGAAGTCCTGCATCAAGATTAGCCTGAATTTCTTCCTTGGAAAGGTGAAGACAGTGTTTGTCGTACTTTGTAATTTCCTTGCCATCGCCACCTTCGACAGCACATTTCAGGGACTCAAGTCTTTCAGGAGTACAAAAGCAGTAATAAGCTTCTCCTTTTTCTACAAGCTGTTTTGCATAATCCAGATAAAGACCGGAAGCAACACGTTCACTCTGAACATAAGGACCAAAACCCTTGTCCTTGTCCGGACCTTCATCATGAATGAGACCGGTTTTTTCCATGGTACGATAGATGATGTCTACAGCGCCTTCTACATAACGTTCACGGTCAGTATCCTCGATACGGAGAATAAAATCCCCGCCTTCGTGCTTTGCAATGAGAAACTCATAAAGAGCGGTACGTAAATTTCCTACATGCATACGTCCTGTAGGACTTGGTGCATATCTTGTTCTGATTTTCATAATATCCTCCTTTTATATTTCATAATCTTTCAGCAGCTTTGCTCTGCTGGGATGTTTTAATTTTCTTATTGCCTTAGCCTCAATCTGACGGATGCGCTCTCTGGTAACCTGGAATTCTCTGCCCACCTCCTCAAGAGTATGGCTTGTTCCGTCTTTAAGCCCGAAACGCAGTTCAATTACCCGTCTTTCTCTTTCTGAAAGCGTTTCCAGAAGTGAAGCAATCTGTTCCTTTAATAACTTATATGCGGTTTCTTCTTCAGGACCTCGTGTCATTTCATCTTTGATAAAATCTCCAAGATGACTGTCATCCTCTTCTCCGATAGGGGTATCCAAAGAAATAGGATCTGCTGATATTTTTAAAATTTCCCGAATTCGCTCCACAGGAGTATCCATTGCTTCAGCCAGTTCGGTCTCACTTGGTTCCCTGCCAAGTTGCTGTGTCAGCTGTCTGGAAACACGATAAGTTTTATTTATTACTTCCGACATATGTACCGGGATACGAATTGTTCTGGATTGGTCTGCAATGGCACGGGTAATAGCCTGTCTGATCCACCAGGTAGCATATGTAGAAAATTTATAGCCTTTTCTGTAATTAAACTTGTCCACTGCTTTGATTAAGCCCATGTTTCCTTCCTGAATCAAATCCAGAAAGGAAAGCCCTCTGCCTACATAACGTTTGGCAATACTTACTACCAGACGAAGGTTGGATTCGGTAAGCTTTTTCTTGGCTATGGCATCTCCCTGTTCAATTCTGATGGCAATTTCTGTTTCCTCTTCTCCGGAGAGCAGAGGAAAGTTACCTATTTCACGTAAATACTGTTTTACAGGATCATCACTGATGGCATCCATGATTTCTTCCGGATTTTCCCTCTCGGGAAGAATGTCCAGTTCATTGTCCAGAGAAAGAAGCTCATTATCATCCGGTACATCTTCGAGGAAATCAGGTGTGATGACTAAAATTCCTTTATTTTGAAGATAATTTTCTATGTACTTTTTCTGCTCGGGAGTTAGGCTCAGTTCTGCAAGAACGCTATCTATCTGGCTTTGCTCAAGAATTGCATTGTTTGCATTTCCTAATGCCATAAGTTCTTCAAGTTTTTTGCTGAGTAATTCTTTTTGGTTCATTCAATCTGTCTCCCGGTTACTTTACTTTTACATTTATTCTTACAAATGTTTCCATTATTATATTGGAAAAAATCGCAAGCGTTCTAATAATATCATAGGGTAAAATCCTTGTCAATGAGGGAAAACGGCACAGTTGTTTCCTGTTCATAGCAAAAAATGAAGAAATGCTGTAATTCGGGGTTGACAAGGATTATTTCCATATGTATAATTCAAGGTGCGCGCGTTTGTAGCGCTGTTTGTCATGCGAAAATAATGACATCAGATTACGAAATTTATACCGCGTACAGCCACATCCATTAAAATAGGAGGTGAAAGGATGCCTACATTTAATCAGTTAGTAAGAAAAGGCAGAAAGTCCGTAGAGGCTAAGTCAACAGCCCCTGCGCTGCAGAAGAGCTTTAACTCTTTACACAAGAAGGCAGTTAATGCATCTTCCCCACAGAAGCGTGGAGTATGTACAGCTGTAAGAACAGCAACACCAAAGAAGCCTAACTCAGCTCTTAGAAAGATTGCCAGAGTTCGTCTTTCAAACGGTATCGAAGTAACAAGCTATATTCCGGGTGAAGGTCATAACCTTCAGGAGCACAGCGTTGTTCTTATCCGTGGTGGTAGAGTAAAGGACCTTCCTGGTACAAGATACCACATTATCAGAGGTACTCTTGATACAGCAGGTGTAGCAAAGAGACGTCAGGCACGTTCTAAGTACGGTGCCAAGAGACCAAAAGACGCTAAGAAATAAGTCGTTTTTGAAAGTTTGATAAGCTTTCGCAAGAATAAAAAGTAGTAAATTACTACATTACTATAATGCAGGTTATTTCACTGACGCAGATGTGTGGCTGTGATGCGTAAACGGATAGAGATAATGAGCATGAACACAGTAATGTGAGTACCGTAGAATTAATCGCCGACAAAAATCGGTAAATATTAAGGAGGGAAGTAACGTGCCACGTAAAGGACATATTCAGAAGAGAGATGTTTTGGCTGATCCTATTTACAACAGCAAGGTTGTTACTAAGCTTATTAACAACATTATGCTTGATGGTAAGAAGGGTGTTGCGCAGAAGATCGTTTATGGTGCTTTTGAACAGGTAGCTGAAAAGACAGGCAAGGACGCAATGGAGGTTTTCGAAACAGCCATGAACAACCTTATGCCTATGCTTGAAGTAAAAGCACGTCGTATCGGTGGTGCCACATATCAGGTACCAATCGAAGTTAGACCAGACAGAAGACAGGCTCTTGCTCTTCGTTGGTTAACAATGTTCTCACGTAAGAGAAGTGAGAAGACACAGGTAGAAAGACTTGCAAACGAGATCATCGATGCATCTAACAATACCGGTAACGCAGTAAAGAGAAAAGAAGAAATGCACAGAATGGCAGAAGCAAACAAGGCTTTCGCACATTATCGTTGGTAGTCTTCAGACTCGCATACTAAGACATAATAAAGAAGTATATAATACTTCCGAATCTATAAATAGGAGGAAAAAACCTTGGCTGGAAGAGAATATCCACTTGAGAGAACCAGAAATATCGGTATCATGGCTCACATTGATGCCGGTAAGACAACTCTTACAGAGCGTATTCTGTACTATACAGGTGTAAACTACAAGATTGGTGATACACATGAAGGTACAGCTACAATGGACTGGATGGCACAGGAGCAGGAAAGAGGTATCACAATTACATCTGCTGCTACCACATGTCACTGGACACTTGAAGAAGAAACAAAGCCAAAGGCAGGTGCGTTAGAGCACAGAATCAACATTATTGATACTCCGGGACACGTTGACTTCACAGTAGAAGTTGAGCGTTCACTGCGTGTACTTGATAGTGCTGTTGGTGTTTTCTGTGCAAAGGGCGGTGTTGAGCCTCAATCTGAGACTGTATGGCGTCAGGCTGATAAGTACAATGTACCTCGTCTTGCATTTGTAAACAAAATGGATATTTCCGGTGCTAACTTCTATAATGTTATTGACATGATTAGAACCAGGCTCGGAAAGAATCCTGTAGCTATGCAGCTTCCAATCGGTAAGGAAGATTATTTCAAAGGAATTGTCGACCTTCTCGAAATGAAAGCTTATATTTACAACAACGAAACAGGTGACGATATTACCGTTACCGATATTCCTGAAGATATGGTTGATGAAGCTCAGGAATGGCATGAAAAAATGGTGGAATCCATTTGTGAAACAGATGATGTTCTCATTGAACAGTATCTGGAAGGTGAAGAACCATCTATTCCGGAACTTAAGGCTGCTTTAAGAAAAGCAACAATCAATGTAGAAATCATTCCTGTATTCTGTGGATCTGCATACAGAAACAAGGGCGTTCAGAAGCTTCTTGATGCGGTTATCGAATATCTTCCTGCACCTACAGATATTCCTGATATCAAGGGTGTTGATGAAGACGGTAACGATGTTACAAGAAAGTCTTCCGACGAAGAACCGTTTGCAGCTCTTGCATTCAAGATTATGGCTGACCCATTTGTAGGTAAGCTTGCATACTTCCGTGTTTACTCCGGTACACTTAATTCCGGTTCCTATGTATTAAATGCTACAAAGGGAAAGAAAGAGCGTGTAGGACGTATCCTTCAGATGCATGCTAACAAACGTATGGAACTTGAGAAAGTTTACTCCGGTGATATCGCTGCTGCTGTAGGCTTTAAGCTTACAACTACAGGTGATACAATCTGTGATGAAGCTCATCCGGTAATTCTTGAGTCCATGGAATTCCCTGAACCGGTTATTGATATCGCTATCGAGCCAAAGACCAAGGCTGGTCAGGATAAGATGGGTGAAGCTCTTGCAAAACTTGCAGAAGAAGATCCTACTTTCCGTGTAAGAACAGACGAAGAAACAGGTCAGACAATTATTGCAGGTATGGGCGAGCTCCATCTTGAAATTATTGTTGACCGTCTCTTAAGAGAGTTCAAGGTTGAAGCTAACGTTGGTGCTCCTCAGGTTGCTTACAAAGAGGGTATCACTAAAGAAGTTAACATCGACAGTAAATATAAGAAACAGTCCGGTGGTTCCGGTCAGTACGGTCACTGTAAAGTTATCTTCTCACCTATGGATGTTAACGGTGAAAAGGTATACGAATTTGAGAATACTACAGTCGGTGGATCTATTCCTAAGGAATACATTCCGGCTATTGATGCAGGTATTCAGGATGCTATGAAGGCAGGTATCCTTGGTGGATTCCCTGTACTTGGTGTTCATGCAAACTGCTATGACGGTTCTTACCATGAAGTAGACTCCAACGAAATGGCATTCAAGATTGCCGGTTCTATGGCATTCAAAGATGCAATGCGTAAGGCAGAGCCTGTATTACTTGAGCCTGTAATGAGAGTTGAAGTTACTGTTCCGGAAGATTACATGGGTGATGTAATTGGTGACATCAGTGCACGTCGTGGACGTATCGAAGGTTCAGAAGATGTAAACGGCAACAAGTTAATTCGTGGTTTTGTTCCACTTTCCGAAATGTTTGGTTATGCTACAACACTTCGTTCTAAGACACAGGGCCGTGGTGCATACTCCATGTTCTTCTCAACCTATGAGAAGGTTCCTAAGAATGTTCAGGATAAGGTTCTTAGCACAAGACAGGCTAAATAATTAATTAGTAAAAATTATGCTTGACCTAATTTCGGTTATGAAATATAATGGTAGCATGTGATTGAATATTTAGTGCGAAAAGCACAGATTTAATTAGGAGGATTTTATAATGGCTAAAGCAAAATTTGAAAGAAATAAGCCACATTGTAACATTGGTACAATCGGCCACGTTGACCATGGTAAAACTACTTTAACAGCAGCTATTACCAAAACATTAAATGCTAGACTTGGTACAGGTGAAGCTGTTGCCTTCGATATGATCGATAAGGCTCCTGAAGAAAGAGAAAGAGGTATCACAATTTCTACAGCTCACGTTGAGTACGAGACAGAAAACAGACACTATGCACACGTTGACTGTCCGGGACACGCTGACTACGTTAAGAACATGATTACCGGTGCTGCTCAGATGGACGGCGCTATCCTTGTAGTTGCTGCTACAGACGGTGTTATGGCTCAGACAAAAGAGCACATTCTTCTTTCCCGTCAGGTAGGTGTACCTTACATTGTTGTTTTCATGAACAAGTGTGATATGGTAGACGATCCTGAACTTCTTGAATTAGTAGAGATGGAAATCACTGAAGTACTTGAAGAGTATGGATTCAATGATTGCCCAATCGTTAAAGGTTCAGCTCTTAAGGCTCTTGAAGATCCTAACAGCGAATGGGGCGACAAGATTCTTGAATTAATGCATACTGTTGATGAGTATGTTCCGGATCCTGTTCGTGACACAGATAAGCCATTCCTTATGCCTGTAGAAGATGTATTCTCCATTACAGGTCGTGGTACTGTTGCTACAGGTCGTGTAGAGCGTGGTGTACTTCATATGTCTGACGAAGTAGAAATCGTTGGTGTTAAGGAAGAAACACGTAAGGTTGTTGTAACCGGTATCGAAATGTTCCGTAAGCTCCTTGATGAAGCTCAGGCTGGTGATAACATCGGTGCTCTCCTTCGTGGTGTTCAGAGAGATGAAATCGTTCGTGGACAGATTCTTTGTAAGCCGGGCAGTGTTAAGCCTCACAAGAAGTTTACAGCTCAGGTTTACGTATTAACAAAAGAAGAAGGTGGACGTCATACTCCATTCTTCAACAACTATCGTCCACAGTTCTACTTCAGAACAACTGACGTAACAGGTGTATGTGACCTTCCAGAAGGTGTTGAAATGTGTATGCCTGGTGACAACATCGAAATGACTGTTGAACTCATTCATCCGGTAGCTATGGAAGCTGGTTTAGGTTTCGCTATCCGTGAAGGTGGTCGTACAGTAGGTTCCGGTAAGGTTGTTACAATCATTGAGTAATCACTTGTTGATAGTGTAAATATCTGGTAAATTCAAGGCTCTCAGGGTTTTCCCTGGGAGCTTTTTTTACATTAAGGCAACTTAATTTTAACTGGTATAATTTGTTTTGTAGTTCTATTTTGGTTCTATTATTTAGGGTTTAGAACCATGGAATCTTCCAACATTGCATGCGAGAGAGGCAAATCCCGGTTTGGCTCTTTCAATGGATGTTATTGATTTTTGACATGAAACAACATATAACTTTTATGTATGTGGTTTTTATTTACCGATTCATACTTTTACAGCAACATAAGATTGACAAAACTGGCAGCAATTGTAATAATATTTAATAGGTATAGCAACTATACTAGCTCTGCAAATTATTTGTCAATTTATGATGAGTTTCAAGCTAAAGATGCTTATTTTTGTGGTCAGGTATATATAGAATTAAGGGGTGATTATGAGAAAATTCAGATTTGTCGCATTGGCTTTAGCGGGTTTGTCACTTATTTGTGTATTTTTTAATATAATTGACTTCGTTCAAAAAAAAGAATGGGTTATAACTACTGCAGAAATTACCTTTATCGGTTTGCCGGAAGGCAATGTTTATGGAACATTTACAGATATCGACAATGTAATTCATGAAAATATCTACATGTATCAAGATTACAAGTTTACTCAGGTACGAGCTTTTATAAAAGGAACAGATCCGGAACCTTATATTGGTACAATAGTAAAAATTAGATATAATCCAAACACATTGATAGATAATCACCAACCGGATATTGAAAAATATTATCCGAATTATATCTCTTTAATTACTCTGACTGTGTCAATCATATTTTTATGGGCATGTATGCGAAAAAAGAAGATCGAGTAACTTGAATGACCCGCACAAAAATGGTGAGTAGTTCAACAAAATCTAACCATTTGCCAATGTAGTAGCCAGCTCTGGATTTTTTGTTTTAGAGAATTATTGCTAATAATAAAAAGGTTCCGGTTCAAAAATTATAAATGCAAGGATAATTTGGCGAAAAATTGGAAATAGGTGATTTGTAATCCTGTGAAAATAAAAAGAAAATCATAAATTGCTTCCCAATGTAAACACAAGCTTACTGAAAATAGTGGCGGAATGGTATTTATGCCATAAATAATTTGATAAGGAAAATTATTATGACTTCTGATGAATTACAGCTTCAAAAGCGATTTGAAGATTTAAAAAGACAAAGCGAAAGCAACAACAGATATACCTACACCGGTTTTCTGACACTGGCAGAGCAGGAGTTGTTTTTTGTAACAATGCCACGTCTGTTGCCTGAGGCTTACAGCCTTTACGGAGGTTTCCCTGATGCGGAACGCAAGGTGCTTCGTTTCGGCTCTCCGGAACAGCTGTGGTATGAGGAAGAGTTTCCTGTTTCCTGCATTGAAATCCGTCCTGTTTCTGCAAAATTCGCGGAAAAGCTCTCACACAGGGATGTACTTGGAGCATTAATGAATCTTGGAATTGAAAGAAGTCTCCTTGGAGATATTGCAGTTAAAGAGAAGGTATGCTATGTGATGTGTCTTTCAAAAATTGCAGAGTATATCACAGAACAGTTGGGAAGAATCCGACATACTGAAGTTAACTGTTACCTGTCAGATTCTGTTCCCAAAGATGCAGCTCCGGACATGCAGGAGCTGTCATTGATTTCAGGTAGTCTGAGGGCAGATGGGATCATCTCGAAAGTGTTTCATCTGTCCAGAGCTGAAAGTGAAGGACTGTTTACAAAAGGATATGTGTTTGCCAACGGCAGACAGGTAAAAAAAGCCTCAGTATTATTAAAAGAAAATGATGTGGTTTCTGTAAGAGGCTACGGTAAATTTCGTTTTGGAAAAGTGTCTCATGAAACCAGAAAAGGGAATCTGGGAATCACGGTTTATTTATATGTATAAGCATAGTTCTTTTTGTTCATTTTTTTATTTGTGCCGGGAACATATACCTTCCCAAAGAACACAAAAGAAACTTCTGTATGGCTTGTTTTTTAAAGGGATTAGATGCTTACAGGATTATAATCCTTTAAACGTCCCCTGTATTCCAGATTCAGATTGTCGAGTTCTATAAAGTCAGAAGGCTTTACCAGAGCCGGAAGATTAGTCTCTACTTCGGCACTGTCTAAAACATACTGTACAAATTCAGCACAGTAAAAAGCGTTTTCTCTCTTTAATTTCTTATGCATTACAAGAGCACACAGACCCAGCATGTTGTAGCGGTATTCGCTGCTGTTTCGTTTCATGGTTCTGATGGTTGCCTTCAGGTTTTCGAACTGTTCTCTGCTGATGGTCATGGAGTAAACTTCGGTTGTAGTATCCTTGAAACGTTTGAAGGTTCCTTTATGTGGATTTTCCTGAACAAATCCGGCAACAAAAGGATTGTAAGCACGAAGTCTTCCAAAACTGTACATCTCATTTAACTCACTGTCGGAAGCTATTGATACGTGAGAAAACTCGTATCTGGTGTACCGGCGTATGATTTTCGAAAGTACGGTTCCTGTATATGTAAGAATTATATATATTTTCTTTTCACCACTGTTTTTTTTCATTTTTATAGAACTCCAAATGAATTTTTACAGATTGAGTATAATAAATGAACAAATAAAAATCAATATTCCTTATAAAATCTTAAATAAAAATTAAAATAAAATAACTAAAACATGAACAAAGTTAACAAAAAATAAAGCAGTTTGTAATTTTTGCTAAAAAAAGACATAAATGTTCTTTAATTTTGTAAAAATTTTCGCGGTTCAATCCGTTGAAACTTTTGAAGAAAAGATTTAAAATAACTGTGCTGTAGTAAAAAGAGTTACGAGCGTTTTTAACTGCTCTTAAATCATAAATCTCAAAGTAACAAAAGGAGAACGTTGGATGTTAGCTACTGTGATTGCTGTATTAATTTTCCTTGTTATGTTTCTTATAATCATTCAGGGAAAAATTGATCGTTATTTACCGGCGTGTATCGGTGCGGTACTTGTACTTGTAGTAGTATTTGGTATCTGCATGAGAGATATGGACGCTGTTGTAAACACCTTAAACTACGAAAGCATTTTTACAAAAGGTTTCTGGCTACCCGGTTCAAATGCCGAAGAGACTTCTTCCGGAATCAACTGGGCAACAATTATCTTTATTGCCGGAATGATGTTAATGGTGGAAGGCATGGGTGATGCAGGTTTCTTCCGCTGGTTGTGTCTGAAACTTGCACAGCTTGTAAATTATAAAGTTGTACCTCTTTTTATATCATTCATGATTATGTCCGGTATTCTGGCAATGTTTATTGACAGTATCACTGTAATCCTTTTCCTGGCTGCGGTTACTGCGGAGCTGGCAAGACTTTTGAAATTTGACCCGGTACCTGTAATCCTGGCAGAAATTTTCATGAGTAACCTGGGTGGTTCGGCTACCATGAGTGGAGATCCTCCTAACATTATTATCGGTACTTCTCTCGGTTACACCTTTTTTGACTTTTTGATGAACACCGGACTTGTTGCACTGATTGCAGCAGTAATTTTAATTTTCTATTTTTATTTCCTTTTCAGAAAGGAACTGAAGGCAAGTGAAGCAAAAAGAGGAACAGATGTATCATATCCGGATCCTTCTTCTGCTATTTCCAATAAGTTATATTTTATCGTAAGCTGCATGATTTTCTTTGTAACGGTTGTAATGCTTATAACTCATGCCCAGACTGGTCTTTCCGTAGCTTCAATCGGTGTGATTTCCGCTGTGCTTTCGTTGATTGCATCAATGATAATTGAATCACCAAAGAAAGCTCTCAGCATTATTAAGAGGCTTGACTGGAAAACACTGATGTTCTTCATCGGATTGTTTGTAGTAGTAGGCGGTCTTGAAGAAACAGGTGTGCTTGAATATATTGCAGCCTTCATTAAGAGCATCAGTGGCGGTAACCTTGCAGTTATGGTTATTATCATTCTCTGGGTTTCAGCAATTGCAAGTGCCTTTGTTGACAACATTCCATTTGCGGCAACCATGGTTCCCGTAATCAGAGAACTTGCTGTAAGCGCTCCAATGCTTCAGACTCTGGCATGGACACTTGCAATCGGAACTGATATCGGTGGAAATGGTACTCCTATTGGTGCTTCTGCAAACGTTGTAGGAACATCCATTGCAGCAAAGGAAGGTCATCCTATCAGCTGGAAAAAGTACTGTACCGTTGCGGTACCTGCAACTGTTATTACACTGTTGGTAGCAACAGCATGTCTGCTTGTCAGATACGTGTGGTAGGTTAATCCGGCAGGAGTAAAGATGAAGTTTAGATTCATAGTATAATGTATTCCCCTCCGGTATAAAGGTTTAAAAAGCTTTTATAACAGAGGGGTTTTTATATAAAATGTTGACAGTCTTTTTTTACACTGATACAATAAATGAGATTTATTGCATTAATTTAATGTAACAGGGATAGTATTCGGAACGGAGATATTTATGAGAATTGTAGTGAAAGTCGGAACATCAACTCTTGCCCATTCAACAGGAAGACTCAACATACGTCGTGTTGAAGAACTGTGCAAGGTTCTAAGTGACATTAAAAACGCAGGTAATGAAGTAATTCTGGTTTCATCCGGAGCCATAGGCATGGGTGCAGGAAAGCTTATGCTGACAGAAAAGCCATCTGATATGCCTACAAAACAGGCTGCTGCAGCTGTAGGTCAGTGTGAACTGATGTACACCTACGACAAGCTGTTTTCAGAGTACAGACATACAGTAGGGCAGCTGTTGCTTACAGCCTATGACATTGAGCATGAAGAAAACAGACATAATTTTCAGAACACCATTTTCAGATTGTTGGAACTTGGAGTTCTTCCTATTGTAAATGAAAACGACACCGTTTCCACAGAAGAAATTGGAATCGGTGATAATGATACCCTGGCAGCGGTAGTTGCGGTAAACTGTAAGGCTGACCTTCTCATATTGTTGTCGGATATCGACGGATTATATACCAAAGATCCACACAAAAATGAAGATGCAGAGTTGATTCATGACATTTATCAGATAACCTCTGAGGTCCAGGCTCTTGCAGGTGGGGCAGGCAGCAGTCTGGGAACAGGCGGAATGGCTACCAAACTTAATGCGGCAAGACGTGCAATGTCCTACGGAATTGACATGATTATCGCCAATGGTGATGATCCTAACCTGCTTTATGATATTGTGGACGGAAAAGAAATTGGAACCAGGTTCCACAGCAAAGCATAATGATTGAGAGGAAAGGCTATGAAATTCGGATTTATCGGTACAGGTAAAATGGGTGGCGCACTTGCGGAAGCAGTGGCAAAACACAATGCTTCACAGGTTCTGCTTTCAAACAGAACTGCAGCAAAGGCAGTTTCTCTTGCAGAACGTATTGGAACAAAGGCAGCAGGAGTATCAGATGTTGCCAGGGAAGCAAAATATATTTTCCTTGGTGTAAAGCCACAGAAAATGGAGGAATGTCTATCTGAAGTAAAAGACATACTTGCGGCAAGAAAAGACAGATTTGTTCTTGTAAGCATGGCTGCCGGAATAACAACAGGTAAAATTGCAGCCCTGGCAGGAGGCAGTTATCCGGTAATCCGTATCATGCCTAACACACCGGTATCAGTAGGAAAAGGCGTAATTTTAATGTGCTGTTCAGATTCAGTCTCTGTTGATGAAAAAGAGGAATTGAAGGAAGCACTAAAACCGGCCGGGATTGTGGATGAGCTTGATGAAAAGCTGATTGATGCAGGAACTGCTGTTTCAGGATGCGGTCCGGCATATGCATATATATGTATCGAAGCACTTGCTGATGGTGGAGTACAGTGTGGACTTCCAAGGGATAAAGCCTTACTTTATGCGGCAGCAATGTTAGAGGGTTCAGCAGCCTTGTTACAGGCATCAGGGCAGCATCCGGGAGAATTAAAGGATGCCGTATGCAGTCCGGGAGGTTCAACAATTGCCGGGGTGCATGCACTGGAAAAAGACGGATTCAGAAATGCACTTATGGATGCAGTAACAGCTGCATATGACAGAACAAAAGAATTGGGATAATCAGTACCGGGTGTCCGCATAAGTGTGATTATAGACCGGGCGTATATATGACTGCGAGGAAAATGATGGATTTAAGGCAATATCTTTCGGAGAAAAAACTGATTGCAGATGGTGCCTTTGGTACCTACTATTCTGAAAAATACAGCACCGTGGAAGCTCCGGAGCTTGCCTGCCTTTACCGGCCGGAAAGAGTTGTGGAAGTTCACAGTGAATATATTGCGGCAGGAGCCGGACTGCTGAGAACAAATACTTTTTCGGCATATGAAGATGTACTAGGCAGCAGTGTGGATGTAAAGAAGCTTAGAAAAAATGCTGTCAGTCTGGCATTTCGTGCAGCAGAAGAAGCCCGGAAAAAGGGCTGTACACGTAAAATATATGTGGCAGGGGATATAGGACCTGCTCCTTTTGATGTAAATAACAGAGATAATATTCAGACTTACAGAGAAATTGCGGGAGACCTTTGTGAGGCAGGCTGTGACCTGTTGGTTTTTGAGACCTTTCCGGACATGGAGGAAATCTACCCTGTTATAAAAGAATTAAAAACTGCCCAACCGGAGTTGTTCATTCTTGTACAGTTTGCAGTAAACCAGTATGGCTATTCAAGCACCGGCTGTTCTGCAGGAAAATTGCTTCAGCATGCTTTTGAATGCCCTGAAATAGATGCGGTAGGCTTAAACTGCGGTATAGGACCTGCACATATGGCAACCGTTATAAAGAAAATTGAGCCGGTTAAAGGAAAATTTCTTTCAGCATTTCCTAATGCAGGCTATCCAAAGCTGGTAAGAGACAGAATTATTTATTCGGATAATCCGGTTTATTTTGCCGAGAGAATGAAGGATGTTGCCGAATACGGAGCAGATATTCTGGGCGGATGCTGCGGAACAGAGCCTGATAATATCAGGGAAATGGGAAAAGTAATTGACCTTGCTAATACAGAAAAAAACAGTGTATTAATCAGTACCGGAGAATCCTGCCCAAAGGGGCGTAATGAGGCTTTTTATGCAGGAAAAGAAAGTGGTAAAAAGCTTATTGCGGTGGAACTGGTTCCGCCACTTAATGCAGAAGATGAATCCCTTATTTCCTCGGCAGGATATTTAAAGTCTCTGGGAGTGGATGTATTGACATTTCCTGATTCACCGTCAGGAAGAACCAGAGTGGATTCCATACTTATGGCAAAAAAAGTTGCTGAAGAAACCGGAATGTGTGTAATGCCGCATATTTCCTGCAGAGATAAAAATGCAATCGCAATGCGTTCCCAGATTATGGGAGCATATATAAATGATATTTACAATCTGCTGATAGTTACGGGAGACCCGGTTCCGGCCATGGAAAGGGGTCAGATTAAAAGCGTATTTAATTTTGATGCTGTTCGTCTTATGTCCATGGTGGATGACATGAACAGTGAATTTTTTGCAAAGGCTCCGTTTACCTATGGTGGTGCTGTAAATCAGGGCAGAAGAAATATCGAAAATGAAATTGTGAGAGTAAAGAAAAAAATGGAAAAGGGTGCAGGCTTTTTTATGAGTCAGCCTGTATTTTCGCAGAAGGATGCAGATAATTTACGCAGAATAAAAGCTGAAACCGGGGCCAGACTGCTTTGTGGAATCATGCCTCTTATCAGCAGAAAAAATGCCTTATTTATGAAAAATGAAATTTCCGGAATCGGAATTGATGATGCCATAGTGGAATTATTCCCGGAAGGTGCTACGAGACAGCAGGGCGAAGAAATCGGAGTAGCTTTGGCAAAAAAAGCAATGGAAATGTGCGAGGATTTTACAGATGGCTATTATTTTTCTTTTCCGTTTAACAGGGTATACTTATTAGAAAAGCTTGTTAATAATTCGGGAAATAAAATGGAGTAACATATGAAATTTAATAAAATGAGCAGTAAGCAACAGGGGATATTATGTATTATATCTGCGGCATTTTTCTTTGCATTGATGAATCTTTTTGTCAGACTTGCGGGAGATCTGCCTTTTTATGAAAAATCCTTTTTCAGAAATCTGGTTGCTCTGTTTGTATCATTTTTTACCATTAAGCTTAGCGGAGAAGGCTTCTCCATTGGTAAAGGAAACCTGAAATATCTTTTTTGCAGGGCTATAGGCGGAACCTGCGGTATTTTCTGCAATTTCTATGCCATTGACATGCTGGATATTTCCGATGCATCCATGCTCAATAAGCTTTCACCTTTTTTCTCAATGATATTTTCCATATGGATTCTTAAGGAAAAGGCATCGGTAAAAGAATGGCTCATGGTTCTGACTGCATTCATAGGTGCACTTTTTGTTGTTAAGCCTTCCTTTAATATTGCATGTCTTCCTGCAGTAGTCGGATTGCTCGGAGGTCTTGCCGCAGGTCTTGCTTACACTTTTGTAAGAAAACTGGGTCAAAGGGGAGAACGGGGAAGCATGATAGTATTTTTCTTTTCCTGCTTCTCAACTCTGGTAACAATACGGATGATGTTAGTTCATTATGAGCCTATTCATTTAAAACAGTTTATAATGCTGATGCTTGCAGGGGCAGCAGCCACGGGTGGGCAGTACAGTATAACTGCCGCCTATCAGAAAGCACCTGCAAAGGAAATCTCCGTTTTCGATTATTCGCAGGTAATTTTTGCAGCAATTCTGGGATTTTTATTTCTGGATCAGATTGCGGATTTTTACAGCTATATCGGATATGCAATTATTATTGGTGTGGCGGTTATAAGATGGTTTGTGACCAATACGACACAACCGGAAAAACTTGAAAAAGGTGGTATGTAATTGGAAAATTTTATATTCAGTCTGAATTCTACCCTGCCGGTGTTCCTTATTATAGTCGCAGGCTATTTCTTCATGAAAATAAAACTTTTTAATGAAGAGTTTATTCGGGTCACTGACAAATTTGCTTTTAAGGTTACCCTGCCGGTTATGCTTTTTTTAGATGTGGCACAGACAGATATTCGTTCCATGTTTTCAGGAAAGTTTGTGGCCTTCTGCATGTTGGGAACCGCATTGATGTTTCTGGGTATATGGGGCTTGTGCCTTTTGTTCATGAAGGACAGGGATATGATTGGTGCCTTTGCCATGTCAAGTGCAAGAGGCTCTGCAGCAGTTCTGGGAGTTGCCTTTGCCGATAACATTTTCGGAGATGCAGGTATGACGGCCATGATGATTATGGCAAGTGTGCCTCTTTACAACATTTTCTCAGTGTTGTTTCTGACGCTTGGAGCAAAGCATAGAGATAAATCAATTTCCTTGAAACAACAGGCTGTTAACGTATTGAAGGGGATTGTTACCAATCCGCTGATTATTTCCATTTTTCTGGGGGTCGTTTTTGCAGGCTTAAAGGTTACACTGCCTGTTATACCATATAAGTTTTTAAACAGTCTTGGCAGTACGGCAACGCCCATGGCACTTCTTGTGGTTGGTGCATCCTTTGACTGGGAGAAAGCATGGCTTCGCATAAAGCCAACACTTTTAGCCTCTGCAATTAAGCTTATAATTCTGCCATGTATTTTTATGCCTTTAGCCATCTCCCTTGGCTTTAACGGGCCACAGCTTATTGCCATTTTAACCATGACAGGTTCACCTACAACCGTGGCCTGCTATATTATGGCAAAAAACATGGATAATGACTATGTTCTGACATCCTCAATTGTAATGGTAACGACGTTATTTTCGTCAGTAACCCTGACAATTTGGGTATACATACTAAAAGTAATGGAATTCATTTAAAATAACACTTAACAGAACAGAGTTTTTTTAGTAAAATAAATACGATTATAAAGAAGCATAGGAGAAATTAACATGACAAACATAATACCATGCCTGATATGTTTCCCCTTTTTGGCAGCAGTCATAATGTTCTGTGTCAGAAACCCAAAAATCAGGGGATTTCTTACTTATCTGTCGGTTGCAGTGATTTTTGCTCTGGTAGGAATACTGACATACCTTTTTGTTACAGGAGGTAAAACTGATTACCTGTTTTTTGAATCGGTACATATGGTTAATTTTATTATACAGGCAGTGGAAGTGTTACTTATGGTGCTTGTCATAGTGCTTTGCATTCGCTACAGGAAATACTGGATTATGCTTCTTTCCATTATCCCTACGGGAATGATATTATGGCTTGAAAACTTTGGATGGGAGATTACTAAAGCCCATCACATCCGTGTGGACAGACTTTCACTCCTTATGTGTATAATTGTAGGTATAATCGGTGGCATGATTGTAATTTATGCCGTTGGATATATGAAACGTTACCATGAACATCATACAGAGTTTCAGAACAGGACAAGCTGGTTTTTTGCCCTGTTGTTTGTGTTCCTGGGTGCAATGTTTGGTCTTGTTTTATCTGAAAATCTGATTTGGATTTTCTTCTTCTGGGAAATCACATCAATTTGTTCATTCCTCTTAATCGGCTATACTCGCACAGAAGAAGCAGTCAATAATTCCTTCCGCGCTTTATGGATGAATCTTCTGGGAGGCTTTGGCTTCGCCTGTGGAATTGTATATACTGCAGCAGAATTTCAAAATCTCAGTCTTGAGGCCCTTGTCTCAAACGGAGAGGTTGCAATGATGCCAATAATGCTTATTGCTTTTGCTGCACTTACCAAGTCGGCTCAGTTTCCATTTTCAAAATGGCTACTGGGAGCGATGGTTGCGCCAACTCCGACCTCAGCACTTCTTCACAGTGCTACCATGGTTAAGGCAGGCTGCTACACACTTTTAAGACTTGCTCCGGCTTTAAACCATACTATGGCAGGAATGTTCATTTCTATTATAGGTGGCTTTACCTTCTTCCTTGCATCCATGCTGGCAATTTCCCAGAGCGATGCAAAAAAGGTACTTGCGTATTCTACAATATCCAACCTTGGACTCATAGTAGCCTGTGCCGGTGTAGGCAGTGTAGGAACAGTATGGGCAGGAATTTTTCTTCTGATTTTCCATGCGGTAACAAAATCCTTGTTATTCCAGTGTGTTGGTGCTGTTGAAAATTCTTCACACAGTCGTGACATAGAAGATATGTCAGGACTCATGAAAAGACTTGGTAAGCTTTGTTTCCTTATGGTGATTGGTATTATCGGTATGTATCTGGCTCCGTTCGGTATGCTTATTTTCAAATGGGCAGCCTTAAAAGCATTTATTGATGCAGGTCTGCTGAATGTATTCCTTGTAATCGTGCTTGCTTTCGGTAGTGCTACTACATTGTTCTATTGGACAAAGTGGCTGTGTAAGCTATTGTCCTACAATAATGAATGTAAACCTTGCGAGGATGTAACAACTCAGGGACAGTATGTATCACTTTATTTCCATGCTGCTATGGTTGTTGCTTTATGCCTTACCTTCAGTCTGATTTCAGAAAATTATATTTCACCTTTTGTTTCGGAAATCTATGGAGAAACTGCCGTATTTCTTTCCAAGAGTAATCTTTCCCTTATGACCATACTGGTAATCTGTATATTTATGGTTCCGCTTTTGTTTTATCTGTCGGGAAGAAAAGTTAAGCACAGACAGGTTGATGCCTATGTTTCAGGTGTAAACAGGCAGCACGGAAGTGCATTTTATAATTCCTACGGTGATGAAAGACATCTTGAACTTTCAAACTGGTATTTGGAAGAATTTTTCGGTGAAAGAAAGCTTTTGAATTTCAGTATAGTAACAGGAACGGTAATTGTGGTTCTTGCACTGGTTCTTGTTATTGCAGGCGCATTGCTGTAACCATTTTGGAGGGGAGTAAAGTATCATGAATGAACGAATTATTACCACCGTAGCTTACCTGTTTCTGGCTCCTTTGCTTGGAGGACTCATTTCCGGGCTGGAAAGAAAACTGTCTGCCAGAATGCAGGGAAGAAAAGGACCTTCAATTTTTCAGTCCTTTTATGATGTAAGGAAATTGTTTTCAAAGAACGCACAGACAGTAAACGGTTCTCAGTTTTTCCTTATGTGCAGTTATACATTTTTTATTGTTTTTACAGGTGCGTTATTATTTGCAGGATGGGATTTGCTGCTTGTATTCTTTACACTTACTACTGCAGCAATGTTCCTTGTTGCCACTGCAAGCTGTACCCATTCTCCGTACAGTACACTGGGTGCTAACAGGGAAATGATTCAGATGATGTCCTATGAGCCTATGGTTCTTTTAACAGCAGTAGGATTTTATCTTGCTACGGGAAGCTTTGATGTAAAAGATATTGTAACCGCAGATACTATGGCAATTATAAAGCTTCCGGGATGTTTTATCGGTTTCCTGTTTATTTTAACCATTAAGTTGAGAAAATCCCCATTTGATATCAGTACATCACATCATGCACATCAGGAAATTGTTAAAGGACTTACAACAGAAATGTCCGGTCCATGCCTCGGTCTTATGGAAGTATCTGAATGGTATGAAAAGGTTTTCCTGTATGCTATCATTGGAATGTTCTTTATGAATAACAATCCATTGAGCATAATTGTTGCTCTGGTGGTATGCGTCATTGTATTTTTCCTGGAGGTTTTGATTGACAATACCAGCGCAAGACTCACATGGAACAAAATGCTTTATGGAAGCTGGGGAATAACCTTCCTCTTTGGCGGAATTAATATTCTTTTACTGGAAGTGTTTCGTTAAACATTTCGGAATGGAGAGGTAAATATGAAAGATATATCAAAATCACCATGGGTTATTCATTATGACGGCTCAAGCTGTAACGGCTGTGATATGGAGGTGCTTGCATCCCTTACTCCGGTTTATGATATTGAGCGTTTTGGTGTTATAAATACAGGCGACCCTATGCAGGCGGACATCTTTCTGATTACAGGTGGAATTAATACATTAAACCAGATGGTAGTTAAACAGATTTATGACCAGATGCCTTCCCCAAAGGTGGTTGTAGCTGTTGGAACCTGTGCATGCACAGGAGGAATTTTTAAAGAGTGCTACAACATTTTAGGAGGGGCCGACACCACCATTCCGGTTGATGTATATGTTCCGGGCTGTGCTGCAAGACCTCAGTCAATTATTGATGGTATTATTAAGGCAAAAGAATGTCTTAAAAAGAAATGTCTGGAAGAAAGAAATGCCGGAATAAAGGGGGAAAATTAACGTGAACAAAATTTATGATCCGGTTCAGACCTACAGAAATGTTGAGCCTGAAAACCTTCTCAGTGAAGTAACAAAGAAAAGACAGGAGGGGAAAAGACTTCTCCAGATGTTTGCTTCTTATATAGATAAAAAATATGAACTTATTTATTCTTTTGATGAAGGTGAGTATAAAACAGAAAATCTTCATGTATCAGTAACAAGGAATGAGGTAGTACCAAGTATAGGTGAGATTTATCCTTATGCTACACCTTATGAAAATGAGGCATGCGAGCTCTTTGGTGTCAGAATCAACACAGCCAATGATGGTTTCAAACACAAGTTGTACAAGATCGCTGAAGAAACACCATATATTTCACCATATGACGACGAAGAAGAGCATTAATGGTTTTACCAATATTCCGGAATCGGACTTGATGGAGGATTTTTATGAGTAAAAGAAGTGTTATACCTTTTGGACCGCAGCATCCGGTATTGCCGGAACCGATTCATCTTGACTTGGTAATCGAAGATGAAACTGTAGTGGAAGCAATTCCGTCAATCGGTTTTGTTCACAGAGGTTTGGAGTCCCTGGTAGATAAAAAGGATTTTAATGAATTAGTTTATATTATTGAGCGTACCTGCGGTATCTGCAGTTTTATGCATGGTATGGGTTATTGCGAGGCAGTAGAAAAGGTTATGAATGTTCAGATACCTGACAGAGCAAAATACTTAAGAACCATGTGGAGCGAAATGAGTCGTGTTCATTCTCATCTGCTCTGGCTTGGACTTTTGGCCGATGCTTTTGGTTTTGAAGCTCTTTTTTACCAGTCATGGAGACTGAGAGAGCGTGTTCTTGATATGTTTGAAGAGTCTACGGGGGGAAGATGTATTTTCTCCGTTAACAAAATCGGAGGTCTTTTAAAGGATGTTCCTGAGGATATGCTTAAATCCTTCCTGATAAGATTTGACGAACTGGAAAAAGAAGTAAAGGTAATGTCAAAAACTTTCCTTGAAGATTATACAGTAAACCAGCGTCTTAGAGGTGTGGGAATTCTCACTAAGGAGCAGGCTTTGGAAATGGGAGCTTTGGGACCTTTTGCAAGAGGCAGCGGTGTTGGTTATGACCTGCGTGAAACCGGCTATGATGCTTACAAGGATCTTGAATTTGAAATGATAGTTGAAAATGATGGTGACTGCTATGCAAGAACCAAGGTGAGAATCAACGAAATTTCACAGGCTATCGGTCTTATCAGACAGACCATTCATAAAATGCCATCCGGTCCGGTTGTAGTTCCTGTTAAAGGCAATCCAATGGGTGAATATGCCATGAGAGTTGAACAGCCCAGAGGTGAAGGTGTTTACTACATTAAAGGAAACGGAACAAAATATCTGGATCGTGTACGTCTTCGTACACCAACCTTTGCCAACATTGCTCCAATGGTACAGACCTTAAAAGGCTGCAAATTATCGGATGTTCCACTTTATATACTTTCCATTGATCCATGTATCAGTTGTACCGAAAGATAGGAGGAAGTACAAATGCCAAAATTAATGAGATTTGCGGGAACGGCAATTAAAAATATGTTTTCAAAGCCGGTAACAACCTCTTATCCTGACAAACCTTATGAATATCATGAAAGAACAAGAGGACACATTGAAATTGATTTTGATAAGTGTACCCTTTGTTCACTGTGTTCAAAAGTGTGCCCTCCACGTGCCATTGAAGTGGATAAACGAAGCGGAAACTGGAGTCTCAACCGGTTTGACTGTATACAGTGCGGATACTGCGTAGAAAAATGTGTGAAGAAATGTTTGAGTATTGTTCCGGGATATACTGCTCCGGACACAGAAAAGAATGTTATGACCTACCATAAAGAGGTAGAGAAAAAATATCCGGTTATGGATGAATCACTTTGTGTATACTGTACTCTGTGTGATAAAAAATGTCCTGTTCAGGCAATTGCCGTTGACAGAAAAGAAAAGACCTGGGTACTCAATAAGCAGAATTGTATCGGCTGCGGACTTTGTGCAAGCAACTGTCCGAAGAAGTGTATTACCATGACACAGTAAGGAAGTTAATATGAAAACCTTTGAACTGACGGTGACAGGTTTGGTTCAGGGCGTAGGTTACAGACCTTTTACTGCCGGACTGCTCAAAAACCTGAACTTGTGCGGAACAGTAAGAAATACCGGCGGAATAGTAAAAATTTGTGTAACAGCTGCTGACAAGGCGGTGGATGAGCTTCTCCACCGCCTTTATGAGTATTATCCCGAAGGTGCCCGCATAGATAAAATTCTTGTGAAGGAAATTGATTTAACAGAGTTTACGGATGTTACCATTATTGAAAGCGATGAGGAAGAAAGTGTTCCTGTTCTTCCTGCAGACATTGGTATATGCCAAAAGTGTACATCGGAATTAAAGGATAAAAAAAACAGACGATATAATTACCCTTTTATCAGTTGTGCCATATGCGGTCCCCGCTATTCCATTATGCACAGAATTCCCTATGACAGGGATAATACCACCATGGGGCCTTTTGGCATGTGTGATAAATGCCGGGAGGAATATAATGATCCACACGACAGAAGATATTATGCCCAGACAATCAGTTGTCCTGATTGTGGTCCGAGGCTGTTTCTGGAGTCGGAGGCAGGACTATACTATGAGTACGCATATAGTGAAGCCGTAAATCTTCTTCGGAATGAGCAGGTAATTGCCGTAAAAAATACCGGGGGATATCACCTGGTTTGCGATGCCTTCTCCGAAAAAGCGGTTAATAAACTAAGAGAAATTAAAAAGAGAGATAAGAAACCTTTTGCAGTTATGGTTTCTGATGCAGAAAAAGCAGAAAAATACGGAGAAATTAATAAGACGGAAAGAGATCTTCTTACAAGCCCTGCCAGACCTGTTGTGTTGTTAAAGAGAAAATTAGTGGAAACAAAAGCAGAAGAAGGAAAACCTGCGGAAAGAGAACCTGTTTATGGAGTTTCCATGGAAAGCCCATATGTGGGAATTCTTCTTCCTGCTGATGGGCTTCAGGTCATGCTTGCAGAAGAATTTCCGCTGTTAGTAATGACCAGTGCCAACATATCCGGTGAACCTATGATTATCAGTGACGAGGAAATAAAAGCTCTGGGTGTTGCCGTACTGGGAAACAACAGAGAGATTCTCTCCCCGGTAGATGATTCTGTTGTGAGAGTAGTTGCGGGAAGAGTACAGGTTTTAAGAAGAGGACGTGGTTATGTTCCTCAGCCTCTTGAAATAAAAAATCAAACAGAAAAAGAACAACTTTGGTCTGAACAGGTTTTTGCAACCGGCGCGGATATGAAATCTTCATTTGCATACGCGGCAGGAAACAGAATTTATCTCAGTCAGTATCTTGGGGATTTATCCCACAAACGTGTTCAGACAGAATATAAATTAATCAGGAAACGATTTAAACAATGCTTCAACCTTAAAGAAAAAGTCCTGGTTTCTGACAGGCATCCGGGATATTTTTCTACAAAAATGGGAGAAAATGAGGAAGGACTTCCTGTTTATTCTGTAATCCACCATTTCGCCCATATGGCTTCTGTTATGGCAGAGTATGGCCTTAGGGAAAAAACAATTGGATTTTCATTTGATGGTACAGGCTATGGAGAGGATGGCGGAGTCTGGGGCGGCGAGGTCTGTCTTTACAACGATGGTGCATTTGAAAGAGTGGGACATCTGAAACAAATTGTAATGACAGGTGGAGATGAGGGCGCCAGAAATGGCATGCTTTCTCTGGCCGGTTATTATTATGACTTGCTGTTAAAGTATGGTAAGGAAGAACTGATAAACAGTCTCGGAAAGACTTTTGTGGATGAAAAGCTGCTGACACCTGAAAATAATTTAATATTTAAAGCTTTAGAAAAAAATATTAATACTGTTGTACAGACTTCAGCAGGCAGATTATTTGATGCAGTCGCAACTCTGCTTGGAGTCTGTAACTATAATGGTTATGAGGGACAGTGCCCGTGTGAACTTGAATATGCTGCTTTTAAGGCAGAGGACACATATCCCCTGAGGCTGGAATCTGTAAAGAATAATCCATATGTGGCAGACACTACGGAGTTAATTTATGACATGCTTAAGGCAGTAAATAGTGGTGTCAGTCCATGTAGTCTGGCAGCAGGTTTCCACAATGCTCTGGCAGAGTGGATATTAAGCTGTGCTGTGAATTTAGGTGATATACCGGTTGTTTTAGCAGGTGGTACATTTGCAAACAGAATGCTTACTGAACTTTGCATCAGTAAACTGGAAGCAGCAGGGCTTAAGGTGTATACAAACAGCCTCATTCCACCGGGGGATGATGGTATTGCTGTTGGTCAGCTGACAAGTCTTGTATTATAATCAAATGGAGGAATAAAGAATGTGCATTGCAGTGCCGGGAAAAGTTATTGAGGTTAACGGAAAGTTCGTCAAAGTAGATTTTGGCGGAAATATAGTGGAAGCACGTACCGGTCTGCCTGATATTAACACGGGAGATTATGCATTGATTCATGCAGGCTATGTTATTCAGAAAATGTCAAAGACAGAAGCCGAGGAAATGGAGGATTTAATGAGGTTTATGAATGAGCTTCCGGATAATAGTTCTGAAGATGCTTCTGAGGAGATTTCCGGCAATATTCCGGGTGAGATTTAGAGGGAGTGGGTATGACTGACGGATTTGATAATATAAGAGAATGTCTTTCCTTGTATGACGGCGAACCCATAAAAATCATGGAAATATGCGGCAGTCATACAGCAGCAATTACAAAAAGCGGAATCAGAAGCATTCTCTCTCCTAAAATACATCTGGTTTCGGGACCGGGGTGTCCGGTGTGTGTAACACCTTCTGCATATATTGACCGCCTGATTGATCTGGCACTTGAAGAACAGGTGTGTATAGTTACCTTCGGTGACATGCTGAGGGTACCCGGAAGCCAAATGTCCCTGTCACAGGCTAAAGGAGAGGGCGCAGATGTGAGAATGGTATATTCCCCGTTTGACACCATAAAACTTGCAGAGACACGGCCTGATAAAAAGTTTGTTTTTGCTGCGGTTGGTTTTGAAACCACAACACCTATATATGCTGAAATGGTGGAAGAACTGATTCAAAAGAAAATAACAAATGTTAAGCTTCTTACTGCATTAAAAACTATGCCTTCCATTGTAGATTGTTTATGCAGAGAACAGGCTGATATTGACGGATTTCTTGCACCGGGACATGTTTGCAGCGTAACCGGAAGCAGTATATTTGAGCCCCTGGCGGAAAAATATTCAATCCCTTTTGTTGCAGCGGGCTTTAGCGGAAAAGAACTGCTGGCAGCCATATATGCCACAGTCAGAATGAAGGGAAAAGGACAGGTTTTAAACTATTATCCCCGGGTTGTAACAAAGGAAGGAAATGTAGCTGCACAGAAAAAGGTGGAGACTTTTTTTGTAGTTTGTGATGCAGTGTGGCGGGGTATGGGCATGGTCCCGGCTTCCGGAATGCGATTGAAAGATGAATATATGGATTATGATGCCGGAAGCATGGAGCTTGTGGAGGACATACGTCTTAATAAGCGTTGTATGTGCGGTCAGGTTCTCATGGGAAGAATAAAACCGGAGAATTGTTCACTGTTTGGCAAAGAGTGTACCCCATTAAGCCCTCAGGGAGCCTGTATGGTTTCTGAGGAAGGCAGCTGCAGATATGCCTATTCGGAATGTAGAAGATAAGTAAAATGGAGAACAATATGAAAATAACAATGGCTCACGGAAGCGGGGGAGATATGACCCGCAGGCTTATTGAAGAAGTTTTTTCGGAATCCTATGGCAATGACTATCTGGCCCAGATGGAGGATGCTACAGTATTACCGGGAAACGGTAAAATAGCTTTTACAACTGACAGCTTTGTGGTTACTCCCCTGGAATTTCCGGGAGGAGATATTGGAAGACTGGCAGTATGCGGCACAGTTAATGATTTAGCCATGAGAGGTGCCAGACCAAAGTATCTGTCCTGCGGTTTTATTTTAGAAGAAGGTCTTGATACAGCACTTTTAAAAAGAATAGTAAAAAGTATGGCAGCCACGGCGAAAGAGGCGGGAATAAACATTGTTGCCGGGGACACAAAGGTAGTTGAAGGTAATGGAGGAATGTATATCAATACCTCCGGAATTGGATTTTTAAATTCCGATGAAATCTGTGCAAAAAGCATTTCAGATGGGGATGTGGTGCTGGTTTCGGGAACCATGGGTGAACACCACAGTGCCATACTCAGTGCAAGAATGGAAATAGAAAACAACATTCTGTCCGATGTGGCTCCTCTAAATATAATGGTTTCTAATCTGCTTGATGAAGGTGTTGAAATTCATGCAATGAGAGATGTTACAAGAGGAGGACTTGCTACAGTACTGAATGAACTTGCAGAGACATCAGGCAGGCAGATTAACATATGGGAAACAATGCTCCCTGTAGCTCCTGTGGTGAGAAGCTTTGCAGGTATGCTTGGACTGGATCCTTTGTATATGGGGAATGAAGGAAAAATGGTAATAGTGCTTCCTGAAAGTGAGGCTGGAAAGGCTCTGGAAATTATGAAGGAAAACCCTTATGGCAGGAATGCTGCATACATTGGAAGGGTTACAGCCTGCGAAGAAAATGAGCTGCCGGGTATTGTCATGGAAACGGACATTGGAGGGAAAAGAATTTTGGGTGTACTTTCAGGAGAAGGGCTCCCGAGAATCTGTTGAAAAGCCCACTAAACTGTGAAAAAAAGACGAACAACATTGACATAATTTTTGAAAAGGGTTACACTAGAAATGTGTGTACTCTGGGAAGGGAAGCTTTGTTCAGGGATAAAAACTTATTAGGGACTGGGGAGGTGTGCCATGATTAAATATTATAAAACTGAAAGTGGTAAGATTCAGGAAAAAGAAGCATATGAACAGGGAAGCTGGATTATGGCAGTGGCGCCTACCTATGAGGAAAGTGTTTTTCTTGCAAATTCCTTTGATGTGGATGTTGTGGATATCAGAGCCGCAATGGACGATGAGGAAAGTTCCCGTGTGGATGTAAGCAATGATTATACCCTTATTGTTGTGGACATTCCTGCTGTAGAAACCAGACATGAGCAGGATAATTATACAACTATCCCTCTTGGAATGATTATTACCGAAAATGTAATTATAACTGTCTGTGCAGAGGATACTCCGGTACTTCAGTATTTCCTGAAAAACAATGTAAAAGAGTTTTCCACAAAAAAGCAGATGCGTTTTGTTTATCAGATTCTTCACAAAACCTGCATGGTCTATCAGAATAATCTTCGTGTTATTGATAAAAAGAGAACTGAAATTGAGGAACGAATTCAGGAAACTACAGAGGACTCTGATTTGATTGCGCTTCATGAGCTGGAATCAACTCTGGTATATTTCGCAACTTCCTTAAGAGCTAACGGAGCCATCATCGAGAGATTGACCAGATATGGCAAGATACGTCAGTATCAGGAAGACAAAGAGCTTCTGGAAGATGTCATCGTAGAAAATAAGCAGGCTATTGAAATGACCGGAATCTACAGAGATATACTTAACGGTACCAGAGAACTGTTATCAGCGATTATTGATAACCGCCTCAATACAGTAATGAAATATCTGGCGGGAATTACCATTGTCATGTCGGTTCCTAACATTATTTCCGGACTCTATGGTATGAATGTGGCACAGAAATGGATGCCATTTGCACAGACAAATTATGGCTTTGGAATTATTTCGGGAATAATTGTTGTTCTTTGTATTATTGTATTAATTGTATTACGAAAGAGAAAGATGTTTTAGAAACAGGTAAAGAACTTTAGAATAAAGAAACGGGAAAAAGCTTATCCTGTTGCTGAAAGAGCTATTTAAATGAATGGGGGTCTCATGTCAGAGATATTAAAAAACAAAATAATAGCCGTTTGTACTGCATATGCCAGTGAAGAAACAGTGGTAGAATACTTATTAACATTGCATGATTCTGCTGTAAAACATGGCTGTAAACTGGTGATTTTTGGAACAGTAGCAGGTCTTTTTAAAGGTGAACCTAACTATGAAGGCGATTGCCATATGTTTAAAAGCATTGCCTTCAGTCATTTTGATGCAGTAATCAGTTTTTCTGAGTACATAAAGGATGAAGAGGTGCTAAAGAGCATATCAGAAGGTGCAAAGGAAGCCGGAATTCCATGCTTTTCCATAGATCGACATGTGGACGGGTGCATTGATATCAGAATGGACTATGTATCCTCCTTTGAAAAACTGGTTCGCCATATTATTGTTGACCATGGTCTCACGAAGGTGAATTTTATATCCGGTGTGCAGGGAAATCTTTTTTCTGATGAAAGAGAGCAGGTTTACAAAAAAGTACTTGCAGAAAATAATATACCATTTGAAGAAAAAAGACTTGGCTACGGCGGCTTCTGGGAAGGACCTACCCAAAAAGTAGTGGATAAATTCCTTGAGGATGAAGAACTGCCTGAAGCAATTATCTGTGCCAATGATGTAATGGCGTTGGTTGCATGTCAGAAACTGAAGGAAAGAGGAATACGTGTTCCTGAGGATGTTATTGTTACAGGCTTTGACAACATTAAGCGGGCCATGTGGAACTCTCCAAGTCTTACTACATGTAAAATTGAATTTACATATTTAACCGATACTATTATGGATGTGCTTGCGGGCATTTGTTCCGGAAAAGAACATAAACAGGAATATTTTGTTCCTTATGAATTTGTTCTTGGTGAGTCATGTGGATGCATAAAGATGAAAAATCGTCTGACCCCTGATGAATTATTTGAAATTTACAACTTTAACAAGAAGCATTCCCTGTATCAGATGGACATGTATGAAATGCAGACCTTCCTTGCTGAAAAAGAGAGTGTTATGCAGCTTGCACTAACAATACACAGCTATATGTTTTCGGATGGTTTTATTATAGTAAATAACTCAATTCCTGAGTTTGGCTTTGGCAGCAGACCGGAAACGGAGGATAGCAGTGTCCTGTCGGAATCCATGCGCGTACTTGTGCGTAAAAAGAATAACGAAATAGAAATGGGGCATGTTTTTCTTAAAAATGAAATCCTGCCAAGTCTCAATGTTCAGGTGAGTGTTGAGCGGCCGATTATTATAATGCCGTTGCATTCGCCCGGTCATAATTTCGGCTATATGGCTTATTCGGTTAATCATGAACCAATATTCTTTAATAAGCTTGTAATGTTCAATTATGCTTTGAGAAATGCACTGGAAATTTTCCGTACTCAGAAGTCTCTTCGTGAGGTTAACAGGAAAATTGAAGAGGCAAATGCCAGAATGGCAGAGCTTTATATCAGGGATCCTCTGACCATGCTCTATAACCGAAGGGGTTTTTACAACAACGTTAATAAACTTATGGATGAATGTATCAGCAATAACTGGGAAATGTTTATTGCAAGTATCGATTTAGATGATTTAAAGCCGATTAACGATGTTTATGGTCATTCCGAAGGTGATAATGCCATTAAGACTATTGCTAATTCCTTGTTGGTTAATTCCCATAAATATGAAATCTGTGCCAGGTTTGGTGGAGATGAATTTGTGGTAGCAGGTATTGCAGAGAATGGTGCAGAAACGGGTACCATGTATGTGAAAAATGTTGAAAAGTATCTGGATAACTACAACAGAGATTCAGACAAGCCTTATAAGGTCAGGGCAAGTATGGGCTTAAGTGTCAGCCGCCCGGATGTGCATTCTGTTATTGATGAATTTATTATCAGGGCAGACCGTATAATGTATGAAAATAAAAAGAATAATAAACAGTTCAGAAGCAAGGTAAGAACCAGTAGCAGTAATTTGTTTCCGGACATGTTGTAATAAGTAGTAAGAGAGGTTTTTATGAAAGACGAAACAGTGGTTTTAAATGAAACGGAAAAAGAAGCTTTTGAAACAAAGGACGGTTCCGTGGAAACGGATAAAAATATTCAGCCAAAAAAGAACAAAACTCCTCTTTTGGTTTTGGGTGCGGTTTGTATTGTTGCCATTATAGGTGTTGTGGTATATCTCGTACTTGATGGCATGGGAATCATTGGAAATAAGGATAAAGTTAAAAAGCTTGCAGACTATAAAAACTTTACCTATGATGCATATGATCCTACTGTTACCGATGAGGATGTAACAGAGTATTATGAGTATCTTGTTGAATTGTATGTATCCCAGTTCACATCTGTTGGCTATGTAAAGGATGACAGCCGTGACGGTACCCAGGTAAAGGACGGCGATACAGTTAACATTGACTATACCGGTTATATTGATGGCGAAGCTTTTGAAAATGGTGCAGATACGGATTATAATCTTACAATCGGCTCAGGAGCATTTATTGACGGCTTTGAGAGCTCTCTTATCGGAAAGAATTTTGGAGAAACCGTTGATATTAACGTAACATTTCCTGATCCTTATCCAAACAATCCTGATATGGCAGGCGTAGATGCTGTATTCACGGTTAAAATTAATTATATAGCAAAAGAAGTTGATATTACTGTTGACAATGCCTATGACCTTATGTTTGGTTATGACACAAAGGAAGAAATGTTTGAAGTATTAAAAACAAATCTTGAGGCAGACAGTGCAAGTGGTGAAACCAGCTATATTAATTCTAAACAGAATGAATATATAACATATATTGTTGAAAACTCAGAATTTGAAGATCTTACAAAAGAAGCACAGGATTATGCTGACAAAATTTTTGAAATGATTGAAAATGCAGCAACCTCAAACAATATTGAAGTTGCAACCTACATTAAAAATTATTATGGATATAGTTCTGTTGAGGAATACAAGAGCGTTCTTTTAGAAAGCTGCATTCTTGAGAAAAAGCAGGATTATGTAATCAATAAAATCGCAGAGATTGAAAATATAACCATGTCCGATAAAGATTTTAAAGAACTGGCAACATCAGTACTTTCAAGCATGGTATCCGATTCATCCTCCATTAATGTTGAGGAATATGAGACCGGTTATGATGAACAGTATGGAAAAGGTGCTTTCCGTCAGTATATGTTTGATATTTATGTAACAGAAAAATTATTTGATATGTATGCGAAGGAAATTCCTGCAGTAGCAACAGGAGCTACAGCACAGTAAATATTCACAACCGGAGGCGGAATTGAAAACCGAAAAGACTAATAATGCCGAAAAGGGAAAATCAGAAAAAGGCTTTAAAATATTTATGGCAGCACTTATAGTGTTTGTTATTGGCTTTTCTGCATGGCTTATCTGGTATATTAATGCAGAGCCCACAGTAAAACTCTGTGACTACAAAAATCTGAATGTTCAGATTTCCGGAAACGATACGGCAACAGGCTCTGCCGCAATTCCCGATGGCATGCTTGTTGGTTCATCCGAAGATGAAAAAACAAGCCAGGCAGTGTTAAATGCATTGGTAGAAAATTCCAAATTTTATCATCTGAATAAAACAGTGGATCAGAGGTATGAGCAGTTTATAGTATATTATCAGAGAATTGTAGCATTGTACGATGAGTATTCCACCATCGAAGAACTTGCAACAGGATACTATGGCTATGACAGTTATGAGGCGTTTACGAAGGATGTAAGAAGCTATTCTGAATTGTCGGTAAAACAGGAGATGGTACTTAATGCCATTGCTGAAAAAGAAGGCTTTACCGTTACAGATGATATTTTTAACAAATATATAAAAAAATACCTCGCCGCTTATGATTACGGCGAGGATGAGATTGATGCCTTTTTGGAAAACTACGGCAAGGCTGATGTCTATCAGGTTATATTAAATGATTATACCCTTGACCGGGTAGTTGAGTGGGCAGGACTTTAAAACTCCTGTCCGTTTTTTCTTTTTATACGATACTGTTTTGGTGTAATGCCTTTCCATTTTTTAAACGTTTTTATCAGGTGGGAACAGTCTGAAAATCCGGTTTCCAGACTGATGTATGTAAGGTCAAAATCTGTATATAGCAACAAATCCTCCGCCTTTGATATACGGATGAATTCCAAATATTCTTTACAGCTCCGTCCATAAATCTGCTTGAAACTTTTGGCAAAATAGGAATAGCTCATATTACACATGTCGGCAAGATCGGAAATAACAATATGATCCGAGGAATGAACATCTATATATTCTGTAATGGTTTCAATTGTAGTATTGCTTCCGGTTCCGGCAAGTGCAGAATCTGTATTGAAGCCATGTTTCTTTAAAATACGTATAAGTTCAATGAGAATAGCACATAAGGAGGAGTGCAGTATCATGTCATAGCCGTAATCAACATTGTCAAGCTCTTTGTTGCAGGTATAAAACAGCTGTACGATACGATTCTCCGGCAGCTCGTTAGCAGTAAAGTGAAGAGAAAGGGAAGGGGTGTTAGCGGCAGATTCAAACAGCAGTCTCAGACTTGGAGTAGAACTGCCGGGCACGGAAAGTCTTCCGATATCGAATTTTAAAACACCGTATTTAAAATCTTCATTATTGTAGGATGTGATGGAATGAATAGATTTAGGACAGAATACAAACACATCACCCGGCTGCAGGACATATGTATCTTTATCACTGTATACGGTAATACGGCCCTCCAGAATAATAATAATTTCCATGTAGTAATGCCAGTGGGAGTGTACCGGAAATCCGTCATATCCCGGCATTACAGTAAAAGCTTCATATGGTGAAGAGAGGGTATCGATGTATTCAAATAATTTCCCCATAAATAGTAAACCTCCGTTTGGTGCTTTCGTAAGTAATTCTGTAGTGTATGTTTATTTTGATAACAATGTAAAGAAATCATACAAAACCAGAAATAAAAAAACAAAAAATAGATTTATACAATTTTTGTATGTTGTCATTATATCAAAGTTTTTGGGATAATGCTATATTAAATTTACTAATGCAGACAGATTCTGCAAAAAATTATTTCAAAAGGAGAAGTAACATGATTATTGGTGAAAATTTACCAAATATGCCTTGGGAAGACAGACCTGAAGGCTGTACAGACGTGGTTTGGCGTTACAGCGCAAATCCTATTATTGACAGACATGCAATTCCAAGCGCAAACAGCGTTTTTAACTCAGCAGTAGTTGCAAAGGACGGAGCATTTGTAGGTGTATTCAGAAGTGATGACAAGTGCATGAAGTCCCACCTCTTCCTTGGAAAGAGTAAAGATGCTATTAACTGGGACATCGAGCCGGACATTCTTAAACTCTATGATGAGAAAACAGGTGAGTGTGTTGGAACCGCTGATGGTTATGACCCACGTGTCTGCCTCATTGAAGACAAATATTTTGTGACATGGTGTGCACAGTTTGAAAAATGGAAGGGACCTACAATCGGTGTGGCTTATTCCTATGATTTCAAGACCTTCTACAGACTGCCAAATGCATTCCTTCCATACAACAGAAATGGTGTATTGTTCCCTAAGAAGATTAACGGCAAGTATGTAATGTTCTCCCGTCCTTCCGATAACGGACATACTCCATTCGGTGATGTATTTATCAGCCAGTCTCCTGATATGATTCACTGGGGTGATCACCATCATGTACTTGAGCCTACAGAATGGGCTTGGACAAAGGTTGGTGCCGGTCCTATTCCAATCGAAATTGATGAAGGTTGGTTAATGATTTATCACGGTGTTGCTCAGACATGTAACTGTATGATTTACTCCATGGGTGCTGCAATCCTTGATAAGGAAGAGCCATGGA
>JBJEJI010000071.1:0-36169 GCA_051877895.1 Lachnospiraceae bacterium
AAGTGTTTCATCAAAATCGGTCTTAAAAAAACCCTTTTCAACATAAAGTCTTCCGTTCCTTACCTCGTACTTTGTAAATGACCATGGAAACCACATAAAATGTTTCCTGTCTCTCCATTTTACCTCATTTTTACTTACTTCTTCCTCACTCATTTTTTTCCTCCTCTCAGCGCATAAATACAAATGAAATTAATCCCACTCCCGGTCCACAGCTGATATTAACAGTATGACTGATATTTTCCATCCCCACCATATTCAGGTTATTTAACGGAATGACCATGGTATGGATTTCATCCGTAACATCCGAATAATCAAGCATGGTATCAACAAGAAGATCATCTGCAAAATACAATTTAAATTCCATGTTTTCCCTTCCGGGGAATGGATTGGACGTTCTGAAACAGTTGCCGGCACATACATACTTAAGTTCCAATGCTGTAGGCGTCACATCATATACAACGTCCCTGTATTCCAGATTATAGCATTCTTTTGTATTGCTTCTTAAGTACCTCTGTCCATTCTTTGTATGGGATGTTGCACAATTATTGTATTCATCATATCTGTGAGCGTTAATTGTCATATAGGCATTTCTTTCTCCGCACTCCACACCGTTAATGGCACAGATTGCACTTGCAGCCTGACAATCCGATGAACCGCCGGCACTGAATTCGTAAATTCCTGTTTCAACTATCATCTGTTCCTTTACAACATCATAATAACTCAATTCTCTCTTCGGCACAAGAAATTCTACAACTTTTTTCTCCCCCGGTGCGAAATGAATTCGTTTAAAGCCCACCAGCCTGTGTATTGGCTGTTCCACGCGAAGACCTGAGGCTGAAACATAAAGCTGAACCACTTCATCGGAAGGATAATTTCCGGTGTTAGTCACTTCGACCGAAAATACAGGTTGTCCGTCCCTCGGCACAAATTTCATCTTACGATAAGCAAATGTTGTGTAGCTTAGTCCAAAGCCAAATGGGAATATCACTTCATTCTCATTGTACATATATGTACGTCCGGTTTTTCTTATGTCATAATTATTGAAATCCGGCAGAGAATATTTTCTGCTATACCATGTCTCATTTATTCTGCCCGCAGGAGATACAACACCTGTTATAACATCTACAACACCGTGTCCCAGTTCCTGTGAGCCTGAAGCAGTAATCAGTGCCGCCTTTACACGGGATAATTCGTCCTCGATGTAATAAGGATAATTGGTTACAAGAATCAGTCCTGTTTCCGGATTTGACTCTGTAACGGCTTTCAGAAGTAAAGACTGACTTTCAATAAAATCAAGGTTTTTTCTGTCAATACACTCCTTGGAATTAACGCATGGATTGCATCCCAGAACCAAAAGCACCTTGTCTGCATTTGCTGCTGCCACAGCTGCTCTTTTTGAACCGTTTTCAACTTCTTCTATGACAAATATGAAGGCTTCGTCAGCAGTCTGCCAGTTTCCCTCCATCGGAACTCTTTCCGTAAAGGTTATGGGGGCATCTCCCGAAACAACAATAGATCCGTCACGTACACCAACACGGTTTCCGTTCCAGGTATTTATTTCATATTTTCCGTCACTGCGCTTCCTAAGATCAAAATCTTCCCTTACAAACCAGTCAAATGCGGTTTTATTTTTAACCTCCAGCCCCTCTCCTTCAGTTCTGAGAAGAAGCCCGTTATCGGCTTTCAAATGAACCCTTCCGTTGCCCCAGTCACACACGGAAAATACAGTTGCATTTTTCCTGTCAGTGTTAAGCACTGCTTTGTTATCACCGTCAATACATACATAACCACCTGTACAGCCGATTACAATCCTGTCCAGACCATCATCATATATCAGATTTTCTTTGTCACATACCTCAGACAAAGCTTTATAAACAGTGGAAGTATATGGGGGAAGTGCTCCGTACCAGTCATTATACCAGCAATCCGCCCATGGACCGATTACCGCAATTTTTGTATCAGCTGTTTTCAGCGGTAAGAATCCTTCTTCATTCTTTACCAGAATGCAGGCCTCCTGCTGAGTTTTTCTTGCCAGTTTTTTGTGCTGGTCACAGCATATTATTTCCGGTTTCACCCCGGCATATGGTGTGGTGCCGTAAGCATCAAACATACCCAGACGTATTCTTGTAGCATAGGAATGACGTATTGCTTTATTAATCAAATCTTCTGTAAGAAGCCCACTCTCCCAAGCCTCCTTTGCGGCTGCATAAACCACGTCCGCCTCGTCTGTCATAACATCTACTCCGGCTTTTAATGACATGACAAGAGCTTCTGCAAGACTTTCTGTGTAATGATGAGCTTCCACAGTCTGGGTTAAATCTGCCGCATCGGTAACAACATGGCCCTCAAATCCCAGTTCATCTCTGAGGTACTCATTTACTTCAGGGTTAACATTACAAGGGATGCCGTTAATTTCATTATAAGCAGTCATGACTCCCTGGGCTCCGCCTTCAACGATACAGCGGCGAAACGGTTCCAGATAGTATTCCATCTTGTTTCTGGCATCAATGTCAGAAGAAATATGATCTCTTCCACTTTCAATGTTATTGGCATAAAAATGTTTCAGAGTAGAAGCGGCACGAATGTAAAAAGGATGTTCTCCTTTCATGCCCCGGATGTAAGATGACGCCATCTTTCCGGTCAGGTATGGGTCCTCTCCATAGCCTTCTTCATTTCGTCCCCACCTTGGGTCACGTTCCATATCAACAGTAGGTGCCCAGCGGCTGAGTCCTGAATCGCCCTGATTATACAGGGCACGGGCCTCATAGCCTACAGCTCTGCCCACCTTTCTTATCAGTTCTGTATCAAATGTTGCACTGAGACCAATTGGCTGTGTAAAGGCAGTGGTTTCTACCCCCGGCCTGTCGGAATTTGAAGCCTGGTCATGCCTTGCTTCAACTCCGTGGGCAGCTTCTCCACCCAGTGACATTTTTTTGCAAATTCCAAGTCTTTCAATTTCCGGAGAAGCAGTACCCAGCATGTTCAGCTTTTCTTCAATAGTAAGTTCTCCAATCAGGTAATCAAGTCTTTCATCAATGTTAAGAGATTCATCCCATAACGGTGTATTCCGATAACTCATACCCGCCCCCATAATTATATTCTTTTGTCATGCGGACAAAATCATGTCCGTTTTCGTAATTATACAACCATATTTGGTATGTGTAAATCGGTTTTAGAAGGTTTTTTTCTGTTAAATGATTTATTCAACGTTACATTGCTAGCCGGGATACAGTTCTTGTGACTCACTGCGTTTTCTATTCCTCGCACGCACTGATTCGCTCCGGCTCCTGTGCAAACTCGCCTCTTCGAGGCTCAAACATGCACCCGCCGTCGCTGTTAGCGTGCTCGTCATGACGAAAGCCTCGCTACCGTCACTGCGAATCTGCATCCGCTTCAGACTCTGTTCTTGTTTAATA
The DNA here is from genome assembly GCA_051877895.1 of Lachnospiraceae bacterium. GTDB lineage: Bacteria > Bacillota > Clostridia > Lachnospirales > Lachnospiraceae > UBA3775. The sequence continues at coordinate 3,417 of JBJEJI010000071.1, forward strand.
ACCTACCATTGTCAGTAGTTTTGAACATTCTCCTCGTGTTAACATATCAAGACCTACCAGATGTACCATGACTGCATATTGGTATCTCTTTCTATCTGCTCCTGATACGATAGTAGCCTTTCTCTTTTATTATCAAAATACCGTATCAAGGCTTCTACACCTACGATATCTTTATCATCACTTAAACTATTGCAATATAATTTAAGAAATTCCAAGAATCCATCAATATCATTTTCATGATAGATCGACAACAGATCTCTCCGAAAATATTTACTCTATGTTTTGATACAGTAACAAAGCAGGTACACATCATAATGACATGTACCTGCCTTTTTTATTATATTACTCCTGGTAAATTACATACTTTTTAACGTTACTGATTGTACCTCCGGAAGTAACCTCTGTTGAGGATTCCATGGAACTAGTTTTCTGGTAAGTATAGACCATTTCATAGTCGGTATATGTACTTGTATAATATTTGAATCTATACCATTTATATGAGCCTTGAGTAGCTGCATATGAAGTTCTATCATTAACCTTGTAAACATCCATTCCATATGTGGCAGAGCCAACATATGCATTTCCTAAATAATCATAACCCTCAGACGAGAGAAATGCTCCAAAGTTTATATATGTATAACCTGTATAAGTACCTTCATATCCAGAATATGCACAAATGACACGATCACCTGCACTTGCTCCACCACAATCATACATCCAATGCCAATATACATAGCCCTTCCATACATTTGAAACCTCTCGTTTTGTACTTCCGTTGTTATAAGTAGAATAAGCTGATTTTCTGAAAGTCTGGTAAATGCTGTGAGTAGTGTCAAATCCACTAGGGAACGTAGCATAGTTAGAAGATCCAGAACCTGTTTTATTCCAATAACTTCCTGTCTGTGTCCATCCACTCAACGAAGAACTGGTTGATTCCGTGGTTTCAGTTTTCGTATACGTCCACTTTGTATTTATTATTGTTGCTCCTGAAGGAACTTCTGTTGAAAGAACCCATCCTGATGTCCAACGTGCATATAGAGTAGTATTGCTTTTTGTCGTATACGTAGTTGTGGATGTGACTTTAGTTCCTCCACCTTTGCTGGTATACCATCCTTCAAATGTAAAGCCTGATCTCGAAGGAGTTGGTAAAGTACCATAACTACTGTTGTATGTTACCTGCTTAGAAGCTGTGCCTACAGTTCCACCATTTGCGTTAAAGGAAACTGTATAACTTGGAATCGGTGTACTTGTCGGTTTCGGTGTACTTGTCGGTTTCGGTGTACTTGTCGGTTTTGGTGTGTTTGTTGCAGTAGGAGTTGGTGCCTTTGTCACTGTAGGTACAGGAGTATTAGTAACTGCTGCTCCTTCACTTATCCAGACAGTTACATTTGAACCTTTTTCAATCTTAGTACCTGCTGCCACACTTTGTCTGCAGACACTTCCGCTTTTAACCGTGCTACTGTTTTCTTTATTTATAACTGCTTTGATTCCTAATGCCTGAAGCATACTCTCAGCCTCTGACTGTGTCTTACCTGTCAAATCCGGCATTTCAGAATACTTGCTTCCTAAAGATACTACTATAGTAATTACCGTTCCTTCGTCTACCTTTGTTCCGGCATCTATGCTTTGACTGATTACATTTCCGGTTTCAACTGCCTCATCATAAGCATATTCAATGGTTGGTTCAGCCAATCCTGCCGTAATCAAATCTGCAACTGCCTCTTCCTCAGAGCTCCAAATCAAATATGGTACTGTAGAAATCCCATTTTCTGATTCTGAGGCACCCAGACCTTTACTAACAGTAAGAACCACCTCTTCACCATCTTCAATATATACTCCTCCTACAGGTGTCTGGAGAACAATCTTTCCTGCTTCAACATGCTCAGAGGTTACACTACCGGATGCATTTGGTTTCAGTCCAATTTCATTCACTGCAGCCAAAGCATCTTCTGTACTCATTCCTTCGACATCCGGAACTACAACCATTCCTTCCGGCACTTCAGAAGAATTTGAATGTGGTGCCTTGAAAGAAATAACTCCTGTCAACAACAAAACTAATACAATTAAAATCGCCGCTCCGGCTGTCGGCAAAGCAATTTTAAACCACTTTGGCCATGAATAAAAATCCAGTTTTTTAAGTCTGCCCTTTCTTCTATATACTGGATCTTCAGATTCAAGTTCCTTTTTAAAGGTTTCCATGTCCGGAGTTCTATCCTGAATTCGGATGTTCATGGCATTAAGAATTGCATTTTCAACATTAACAGAAATGTTCCTATTCAGTTTTCGTGGCTCTGTAAGAAGCTCTACCTTTGAATTTTCATATTTGCCTCTCCGCTCCATAGCGTCAGGTGGTGTTTTACCTGTAATCATTTTATAAAGGGTCGCTGCAAGAGCATATACATCCGTATACGGTCCCTGATCATTACTGCTTCTGTACTGTTCATCAGGAGTATATCCGGATTTATAGAGCGCAGTTAAGCTTCGACTGTGGGATGCTGTTACATACCTTGAAGCGCCAAAGTCAATGAGCTTTAACTCTCCCGTTCTTGTAAGCATTAAATTGTCAGGAGAAACATCTCTGTGAAGCATACCTTCTTTATGAATTGACATTAAGGAATCAATGACCGGTAATATCATTTCAACAGCCTTATCTTCCGGAATAATTTTATTTCTTTCCAGATAAGACTTCAGCGTTTCACCTTCAATGTATTCCATGACTATATAAGCTGTTTCATTTTCCTCAAAGCTGTCAAAAACTTTGACTATACCCGGCTCGCTCTGAAATTTAGCAAGTCTTTTTGCTTCTTCTATAAATTTACTGAGACCGGTATGAAACTGCTCATTTTTTTCACCATTAAATACGGTTACGCAAGACTGTCCCGGCATTCGTGTAGAGAATTCACTAGGCAGATATTCCTTAATAGCAACCTTCTGCTCCAGTGTTCCGTCCCATCCAATGTATGTCACGCCAAAGCTTCCATAGCCCAGCACTTTTCCCACAATATAACGATCATGAAGAAAGCTGCCCGGCTCCATATGTATCTGTTCCTGTACAGGCATTCCTTCTTCATATCCGCAATGTGGACATATGTCAAATTCGTTTCCGTATATCTCCATACACCCTAAACATCTTTTGCCCATGATTTATGCTCCTATCTTTTGAAAATCAAATCATCTTTAACCAATTCCAATCCTTTATATTCCTTCCTTGTCGCTTTAAGCTCAAAGGCTGTTTTATTTATAGGAATCTGACCATCCACGCAGTAATCAATCATCAGATTTTCCTGATACGAATAATCCAGCATCCATGCTAAAAGTCTCTCTGCCGCTGCATTTTCCGCCTTGCTGCCATTACCCAGACTCCACTCATATATAAAATTGGAGTATATTTTTTCGCCGGAATAAAATACATATGCTTTTTCATATTCAGTCAAATTACGCACCTTATTAATTGACATTGAAGATGCCAGTAAAACAGGACTTGTATTTTCTGTAGAAGAAAAGAAGGTTGTTTCGGAAAGCATACCATTAACGTCAATGTTCTTTTCAATAAGGTCTCTGTCCTGAGATGAAACCGCCACATTGACATTATCGCCAAAGTCAAGTAAATCATTAAATGTAGTATTTGAATAATCTATTTCAACATTTCCGCTGGTAATCACATATGCCATGGGGACTTCAATTCCCAAAGGAACCTGTTTTTTTTGACTATAATAATCATCATACTGCTTTAAGAACAGACAATCTTTAGCCTGTGAAGATTTTAAAACCTCACCAACATCCCGGGCCTGTTCAAGAACCACATCCGGTACTCCTGAACTCTCAAACAAATCAGGAAGATTATTTTCTTCAGCAGCCAGCTTCAAGGCACTTTCATATTCAATTTCCGGTATGGCTTTGAGCTCGATAGTTACATTAGTATAATGGGATTCAAAATCTTCTTTTATTACTTCCATGGCTTTCGTTTCAGAAGCTTCCGAATCATTACTTACCGAATACCACACTTCAATAGTTGCCTTTTCAAGTACTTTTTCAGCTCTCTTGTCTTTAAAAACAGAAAAAGTCAGACAGCCAACAACTGCTAAAATCACGAGAGTAGCTACAATACTGAATACTCTGCGACCCTTTCTTCTTTTCTTTTCCCGAGCGAGACTCAAAACCTTTCGCTGGCTATTGATACTTTTCAGGAAGTCTTCAACCGTTTTATACCTCAACTGTATTTCAACAGACATAGCCTTCATAATGGCATTGCTGAGGTTTTCAGGAATACTTTCATCCAGTTCATGTGGTGGAATTACGATATCGTTTTCCTTCCTGTTTGTGGATTCACTTGGTTTTATTCCTGTAAGCAAAGTATAAAAAGTGGCTCCAAGAGCGTAAACATCAGACCACTTTCCGATATTGCCGTTTTTTTCATATTGTTCAGGAGGTGAATAACCCGGTTTAAGAATTATATCGATTACTTTATCTGAATCGTCGGCTAATTTTGCAGAACCCAAATCCAGCAATTTAATTTTCTTCTCATCTCCATCAGAGATAAAAATATTATCCGGAGCCACATCCTTATGAAGTATTCCTCTTTCATGCAGAGAAATAAGTGCATTGCCAACTTCATTTATGACTCTAAAAGCTAATTCTTTATCCAGCTTTCCACCCGCATCTTCCCTAAGATAAATATTTAACGATTTACCTTGTAATAATTCCATCACAATATATGCGGTTCCATTCTCCTCAAAAAACTCATAAACATTGGGAATACTTCTGTGAGTTCCGAACTTAGCCATAGTTCTGGCCTCTTCAAGGAAACGTTTTTTTCTGTAATCAAACTCTTTATAATCCCTTTTGTTAACAATTAATTCTTTTGTTCCAGCAGCACGGGTAACAAGTCTTGAGCAGTAGAATTCCTTGACAGCAACAACTGTATCAAGTTTGCTGTCCCATGCTTTATAAATAATGCCAAATCCACCTGCTCCCACAGAAGTTCCAATTAAATATCTTCCTGCTAAGAAGGTGCCCGGCAAAAGGTGTACGGGTTCGTCAGGTTCTAAATACCTATCTTCACCACAATATGGACATATATCATACTCGTCACCATATTCTTTAAAACAGTTGAGACATCTTGCCATGTTTTTATTTCTCCTTCAGGTAATTCTCCCATGCAAATTCATCATCGCATAGTGGGACAAAATAGAATACTTCTGTTCCTATTTCAATTGTATCCTTTGCTTTAATCAATTGTGGTGACATTACTATTTCATTATTTAAATATACTAATCCACTACTGTCACCAGCCTGAATATAAAAAGCATGCTTTTTAGGTTCATATGTAATCAATGCGTGCTTTTCACGCGATACCTTATTGTCTCTTTCAAGACAAATATGGTTATCTAAATTTCTTCCGATTGAATTTTTTCCGGCAACTAATTTAAAAGACTCTCCAAAATATTTTCCTTTTATTGCAACAATCCATCCTACCACAGGATCCATCTGTTTATCTTCGTTTGAACCATCACTGAAATATCCAAAAGTCTTCCCATCTGTATTCCCGGCTCTATTATTATCTTCCACTAAAGCGGAGACATTATTAGCATTTTTTCTCTTGTTCGAGTATTCTATCTCCGATTTTACTTTCGGTAATATATCCGGCAATTCCTGTTTTATATCTATTTGTTCTTTATCCTTATCTGATTGTTTCTTTTTATAATCATCTCCAAAAATAATGTCCCCAGGCTTTAAATCATAATCATTAACAGGAGCAAAATCAGTAAAACCATCTGATTGTACATCATCTTTCAAGGATATAATCTTGCCCATTGTTTCATCATTATTGAAATTACCACCTTTTACTTCCTGAACTTCAATATTTTTCCTTTTTGACCATAAAGTCCGCTTTAAATCTTTTTTATTCGGTATAATAGTTTCCGGTTCAACCATAGAAGCTCTGGCTTCAGCTCCACAATGTGGACAACGGTCATATTTTTCAGAATCATAAAAATGATTATTCAGACATTGAACCTTTTTTCTCTCTTTGCCTGTATTGTTACTCATTAATTTATCCTCCGCTTCATATAATTATCACTGACTGACTATCAATAATTAAAGCTCAAAAAACTACTTTATCTGGATGATTATCGCAGTCGTGTTGTCGCGCTTTATTCCACTTGATTTGGCAGCCTTCCTTTGCTTCCACTCCAATGCATTTAATGCGTCATTTATGTTTGCAAAATTATCAAGTATCGTTTTAATCTGTTCGTCTGATAACAATTTATATAAGCCATCAGAAACTATTAGTAACCTATCATTCTTTTTTAAGGCAAAAGGGGTCTCGTTATAATCAATTTTAGGTAACCTTCCTGCTCCGATAAAACTGATTAATGCCTCCCCGTTATCAATCTCAGAATTATATTCATCATCATCAATCTGGCCTGACAACAATTTCTCATCAAGTATTAATTTATAGTTGTGATCTTTTGTTGCTCTTATCAATTCCCCCTGTCTGTAAATATACAGTCTGCTGTCACCTACTGACACCCAATTGAGTCGTTCTTTTCCAACGACCACCGCAACCAGTGTGGAACCGGTTTTCATCCGACTTCCATCCATATGCTTAAAAGAGGATACCTCTGTATCTATTTTTTGAACTATGTCTTTAAGAAATTCCGTCAGGTTCTCACATGGATATGTGTTCAGATATGTATCAAGAATCCGGTCAACTGATTTACTGCTTGCCAGTCTCCCACATTCATGTCCACCCATACCATCACATATTACTGCCATTCCTTCGTCATATTTAATTTCATAACCAAAGCTGTCCTGCTGTTGATCACGATCTCCAATAACCGATAAAGCAGAAATATTAAAGATAGCATTTTCGTCACTTTCCTGATGATTTTCTTTATAGCTGCGCATTATGTTACCCTTTCCAAACAGCAATGGCAGAAAAATTATCCATTTCTCTGCACTTACCATTCTGTTTTACTACTTCAACCATATCAAACAACCACTCTTCTACGTTTTTAGCTTTTTTCAGTAAACGGCACATCTCTTTTTCTTCTATCAGTTCCCAAAAACCATCAGTACACAGTAAAAATGCCTGACACTTTTTCAGCGGAAGCGGTTCCTTCAACTCATACATTGGCTGCTCCCAAGGTGTGCCCATTACACGGAGAACCAAATTTCTGTCAGGATGATTTCTGATTTCTTTCTCTTTGATTTCCCCTGACCATACCAGCATCTGAGGAATGCTGTGATCATAAGTTCTAAGCTTTACTTTGTTTTTGTTGAAAACATATAGTCTTGAGTCTCCTACATGCCCGATATATGCAGTTTCATCATCAGCAACAAGTGAGACTACTGTGGTTTTCATTTTCTGGGGAACCTGCCGTACGCTTTGCTCTGCCATTAAAATATTTTGGGCAGTAATAATTGCCTGTCCAAGAAAATTTTCCATTTCATCAGTTTTATTAAATTGTTCTCCAATAGTTTTTTTAACCAGTTCAGATGCCACTTCGCCCATGCCATGACCGCCAAGGCCATCACAAACAACGAAGCAATGCCTGCCATCTTTTTCAAATGCCCCCACAGCATCTTCATTCACTTTTCTTCCACCAATATTGGTGAAAACTGCATATTTAAGCATACTTTTTTCCTACTCTTTATGTAACGGCAGAATAGCCATTACAATATTATGTTTATATCAATGACTTATTATTTAAAAACTGCATCATAATTATTAGCATGATTCACGGATAACCCGCCACCGCCATAATCTGCACCTTTATATCCGACTATATTATACAAATCATCTATAGAATAATAATGTTGTCTTCCATATTTTCCACTTAACCCATCATTTGAATTTGCAAAATAACCAGTATTATTTCCTTCCAATGTATAAATCCCTGTGATGTTACCATTGGTATCATACTTAAATTCTTTAAATATCATTGTATGTGGCGAACCTCCATCGTAATATTTCCACACAACCTGTATTACATCTCCTGACTGGGCTTTCGAAAGCACATTAAGAAGATTCGACTTTGTATAGTCTGCACCCAAAGCAGAAATAGATGCTGTTTCTTTTGTTGCATTATTAAAACTCAATTTCCAATTTGGGCTTCCTTGTGCCCCAAATACAGTTCCGTACATTTGGTAAAAAACCCATTTAGCATATGAATAACAATCATAATCATAGCCTTTACTTGTTCCAGGATATGTATGATATTTTCCATCTGTCAATTGACTGATTGTAGCTACTGCAGAAGGTTTTATAATTTGGTTTGAATCAGGTGCTTTTATTGCATCTTCAGACAGATAACCTGCATAATTATTTTTCAGATAATGATCAATATTCCCTACCTCTTTTTGAACATTTTTATCAGTCTGCTCAAAAGCATTGGCAACATCATTGGCAGTATTATAGGCTGCATTCATTGCAGTCATGATACCCATCAATTTTTCATATACGCTGTTGAACTTTGGCAACATATTGTATTCAAGTTTTGCATCAAGGCCATCCTTTACCAAACTGATTGAATCCAGCACTTTAAGCCCCATTTCGCATAAGTTTTCTCTGACTGCTGAAATCTCCTGAGCCTGATTTCTTAATTCCTGTGTTGATATCGATACTTTAGCCATAATTTCTCCTAACGGGATTCACCCAGATTTATGTCATTAAAATTACATACTGAAATAGGATCATTTAAAGAATTTGCTGAGTATTTTTCAAGTAATGATCCATCAATGCTTTTCACCACTTCCGTTATTTCTGTATCAGCTGAAGTCAGGGTGATGTTTTCAGAGCCAATTGCAAGACTTCCTGCAAAAACACCTTCCATCCCAAGCATTATTGTCTTTAATTGATTTTCAATGTCGCATAATTTACTTTTTACATTTACCATGGAATTTATGAAGCCATCCACTTCTTCCATGAGTTGCTTTTGAGCTTTCTGACACGCTTCAATTTTTTCTATAATGTCCTGTCTTTCAGGGCATCCCCAATTGTCGTGTTTAATAACCTTATCAGAATATTCCACACTGGTCTCTATGCTGGAATACGCCTGACGGCTTAATGCCAGAAACTCTTCAAATGATTCAATATCATAATTAACTATCATAATCTTCTACCTCTTCCACCATGTTTATTTAAAGTGTCCTCACTGGCATACTTAAGCCCTTTCAGATAATCAATACCGCACTGATAAGCCTGTCAGCCTCATCATATAAGCTGGATATTTTTTCTGTACTGGATTGAATTGAATCCAACACCTCCTTAAGCTTCTTCAAGTTTTCTAATTCAGTTCTCAATCTTCCAAGAAATTCTATGCTGGCATTACCATCCCAGCTGTCTTCCATCATAGCAATAGTTGCTGCTATCTGATTTATTACCCCATTCTCATCATCCAACAATTTTTTTGCCTCTTTTAAAGAAAACACGGCCTGTTTCAGGTCTTCTGTATTAACTCTTTTCTTTGCCATAGAAGCCTCCTTTAGTTATTTTCATTAAGAATTTGCTCTTTCAGAGAAGTATCAATCTGCTGATATTTTGCAACTGTCTGCTGAATTAACCTGACAGATTCTTCAACCTCCTGAATCAGTGCTGTGATTTTATTTTTAAATTCTACTGCATTTTCACTTAATGCTTTTCCAACATTTCCTTCAAATTCTTCTGCCTGTATATTGATTGTGTTCATAACCTCAAGTGCTTCTTTAAGCGACTCGTTAGATTTATTGAGGTTGTTAATGTCATTTTGAGCTTCCACCTCATCAATCAGTATCATTCCGCCTGCATCGCAAATAGCCATTATTATGCCTCCTTAATCATTTCGTCAGTTATGAAATATCTCATATTTTCATTTATACAACTATACTCCCCATTACAAATCCGTTCATAAAGTCTTCCGTTTACTTTAAGCAACGTCCTGACATCTGAAAACTTTCCAATTGAACTTCTTTTGAATGAATATACTGCTAACACATCTTCTTTTGATATCTCGTATAAAGACTCTGAAGTCATATCACATGCCGCCGAAGGCATAACCCCTTTTATTAAGGCTTCAATAAAAGGTATGTCAACTGCCTGAATCAGCAGGCTGTCTTCTTTCGGTGTAACCATGGTAATGGCCCCGTCCAAAGCATGAAATTTGTATACCTGAATTTTTCCCTCGTCTTTTGTCACATATATATCTAAAGAGGCTTCAAACGTTCCAAAGAAAATAGGATTAAGCAGTGCTGCCACATCCTTATCCGGTGTGTCATCACCTGAATATTTATCGATAATTTCCTTGTCAATCAACGAATAGCGTATTTCTTTCATATATATTTCATAAGGTACTTCAATACTTTTAATAGCCGAAATATATGCATAATCAATATATTTTGCATGCATGACTTTTCCCATATAATATAATTCATCCGGTGTTAATACTATTACTTTTGCCATCTCATTCTCCATTTAATTCTTCTTTAACCAAGACAGGACCGTTTCTGCCCTGCCTTGGTTTACTCAGATACTATTCACCGAAGCTGTTCATTTTAGCCTGCAATTCCTGATCTTTTGTACCAAGTTCATTTGCAGCAGTATCCATTAATTTTGCATACTCTTCAATCATCTGAGAGAAATTTGTAAAGGTAGACTGCATGCTTTCATATTTTGCTACAAAAGCATCCTGAGCATCACCTTTCCAAATTTCATTGAGTCCAAGAATTAATGTACGCATTTTAGCCATTGCTTCATCATGCTCACTCTTGATTCCTCTCAATTCTGCCGCCTTGCCGGTCAAAAGATCTGGTGTTACCTGAATTAATGCCATAATAAAAATCTCCTTTCTATTTTTATACCTTTGCGGTATAAATTCATTTTAAACTCCATAAATGGTTACATAATCACCATTTAATACACCTGCTGAAGAAAGTGTCTCTTCACTATCCAGCTTTTGTTTTGTACGATTACATACCAAAAGGGTTGGAGTAATCCCTAATTGGTGTCCAGGCGCATAGCTTTCAATCGAAGATATTATTTCTTTTTTTAACTGGAAAATGTTCATGTCACACGGAACTTCTAAATCATACTCAAAGCTTTTTGCCATATCTGTAAGAGTAATAATTATCTTCTCCATTCTGCCGGCCTCCTTATAATTGCTAATCTCATTCCATTAACTTAATTATTTCACATACTCCGTCATGGAACATATATGCACAGCCTTCCGATACCACTGTATCTCTTTCTTTTTGTTTCAAACTAATGGCAAAGAAGTTTACCTGTGCCGGAGAAACATTTAAGGCGAGATATCTCTTATTTTCCAAAAGGTATCTTGTAAATGTTTCATTGTGCATATACTGTGCTACATCCGCATAACGTTCAGCCACTAAAATAATGGCACCCATTTTGTCTAAGTTTCTGCAGATTTCTTCCAAGGCATCACAATCTGTAGCTGAAAGCTTTGTCATCATTTCTTTCCAATCATCAATAACAACACAAACCAGTTCTTTTTCAGATGTAAAATCCCAAAGAGATACATCCTGTCCTGTGCTTTCTTTGTAGGCCTTCCACTCCTGATGCCTTGTCCTGATTATCTGCCTGAGTGAAGCAACAGCTTCGCCAAATCTGTCATTATCAAAGCATACATATGCTTCAGAGCTGTCTTTTAAAGCACTTAAGGACTTCTTTACTCCATCAAAAACAAATAATCTGGTTGTTTCATATTTTTTCTTGATCAAACCAGCTATTTTTGCAAGTCTCAAACTCTTTCCACAGCCTATAGAACCTGTTAACAGTAAAGTGTTACGAAGTCTAAAATCATAAATACATTCTGCGATGTGTTCAGTTTCTATTCCCAATGGCACCTTCATTCTGTTGGTGAAAGCACCTTCCATCATTTCAACCGTTACTGTTTCCGGCATGACCGGTATTTTTTTAGCTTTATAACCATTCCATTTTCCACTAATTTCAGAAATGGTATTTGTTGCATTTACAACACATTCCTTTTCATCATTACCTTCAGCAAATAATGCTCCCTGAAACAGCATAGGTGGATTTCCCTTTGCAAATCCACGACCGGTAATTTTGAACAATGACTGACCTTCAGTTCTGCCAACCAGATTTGTATATTCACTCTTGTCAGTAAGCTCAAATGCAATTGCTCCCTGAACATTTTGAACGATACGATATTTTGCAGTTGCGGAACTGTTTGCAGTAAATATCAAATGCAATCCATAGCTGCTTCCTTCTCGTGCTACTTTTATCAAAACATCTTCCATGTCAGGATACAAATTGCATAGTGCAACAAGATTATCCACAACTATAACTATTGCCGGCAAATCATCCGACACCAGTTCTCTGTATGATTGTAATGAGCTTACCTGCTTTTTATAAAACAGCTGCTTCCTTATTTCAAATTCTTCCAATATTAGATTGGAAAATTTCTTTATTTTTTCATCCTCGCAGTCGAGAACAACCCCTCCTACATGTGGCAGGGCTGAAAGCATGTTCAAGCTCCATCCACCACAGTCTAATATATAAAAATTCACTTCATCAGGTCTGTGTGTCCGCGCTGCTGACATAACAATGGTTTTTAATATTGTTGTTTTTCCGGTTCTTGGAGCACCATATATTCCATAACAACTATTCTCCAATAAACTAATATACTGAATACCTTGTTTTTGTTTTGCCGGATAATCATATATTCCTATTGGGAACTTCAGCCAGGAACCACTATTCTCCATATCGCCAAGAACTGTATCAAGAGTAAGTGCCTCGGGCAATTCAGGAAGCCATGGTCCATTCAGCTTTTCTATGCCATTATCCTGAGCCACCTTATTTATGTACTGAACCAGTACATCCAATTGTTCTGAATTTTCAGCTGTGCTTTTCTTAATAGTTTTTACCGGATTAACACGTTTCCCATTAATTTCAACAATTCTGACCGGATTTCCAACAAGTTCTTCTTCCGAAATGTCACCCAGATATTCCGCACCACTCCAATAGGATTGAATCAAATTGAAATATTCATCTTCTCCAATTCTTACAAAAGATCGTCCAGCCTGAATTATTTTCGCAGCATCAGGTCTTTTTATCATTTCTCTGCTGTCTGTAACATCCTGAACTTTGAGACATAAACGAAATCTTGAATTTCCAAGAATTTGTTCATCAACTACTCCGGCAGGTTTTTGTGTTGCCAAAATCAAATGAACACCAAGTGAACGTCCGATACGTGAAACTGAAATCAATTCAGACATAAACTCCGGTTCTTCTTTTTTCAATTCTGCAAATTCATCTGCAACAATTATCAAATGGGCTAAAGGCTCACTTACTTTACCCTGCTTATAAAGCTTCTGATATTTATAAATATCCTTAACGTCCTTCTCAGAAAATATAGCCTGTCGCTTTTTTAATTCACTGCTCAATGAAAGAAGATTACGTTTGATATCAGAACCAATATTTGTAATTTCTCCCACAACATGAGGTAACGCTCTAACCGAACCTGCCATGTTACCACCCTTATAATCGATTAGAACAAAATTAACATCATGCGGATGATAATTTACGGCCATTGACAAAATCCATGTTAATAAAATTTCACTTTTTCCGGAACCTGTTGTTCCTGCAACCAGACCATGAGGTCCGTGAACTTTTTCATGAACATCCAAACAAAAGTCTTCATCACCAACAAGTTTTCCTATGGGTGCCGCTAAAGTTTCATATGGTTTTGAAGCATTCCAGCGTTCAATGATATGCAGATTTTCTTTTTTTCTGACTCCATAGCCTTCCATAAAAGATATGGAAGAAGGTAAAGCTGACATTTCATAACCTTCATCCAGTTTGATTGCTGACATTCTTCTTGAAAAGGCATCAAACCAGCCTGCATCAATTTCCGGATCTAAAGTAAAATAAAACTTTTTGTTTGCTTCACCCCTCTCAAATGCACTTGGTCCGTTATTCATATCAACTATCAGCTGACAACCATTAGGCAACTGATATAAATCATCATAAAGAAATACCGCAGACATTCCCAGTGCCGGATCATTTGAAGCAAGCTTTCCCATAATTGCACTGGTTTCTATTAAGTTTTTAGAGCCAATGAAAAATACATAATATGGGTTAGGAACCTTGAACTTGGTTCCACCATCATATAAAGATTTTTCTTTTCGTTCAGTAGCAATCTGATTTAATGTTTCACATACACTGTCTGCATCATCACTATTAAATGCAAGGAAACGTGTTTTCTGATTTTCATCCCATATATGAGGCAACCATCTCAAGCTTTTCCACTGTTGGTATTCCGATTTATCAAACATCCCCACAATTTTTACATCATCATAGCTATGTGTAGTTGTTAAAGAGACAATCAGATTTTTTACAAGATGAATTATCTTTTTCCTGTCACCAATTACTCCAACTGTTTTATATTTCAATAATTTCAATCGGGATGGTACATTATCAATAATTCGAGTTTCCTCAATAATCTGTTCTGTCAATTCACGGATGTCATCGTCTTCCATTTGGAAGCTTCCGTTTTCAGCCCTACTTTTGACTTTAACACACAAATCTTCGTATCCCATTCCGATACGAACATCCAAAAAATCTCTATCTGAAAACATTCGTTCCCATAAACTTCTGTTTAATTCAAAAAGGGATTTAATACATTCCTTGGGAGATGGATTTTCTTTTGTTAAGATTGCTTTCTGAACTTCGGCAACGGATAAAATTCTAGCCTTCTGATCTTCAATATATGCTCCATATTTTTCACGTCTGAGCATTTCATATTCTTCAAATTGCTTTTTTCGCCTTTTACTGTTATTACTTGAAGAAGCCACACTTGATAATGGCGAAACAAGACTTGCCGCTCTTGCCGCCATTAATGCAGGAGAAGTAACCGAAGTCAACATATTTGCCGCAAACATTGCACCTGAGCCTGCCAATGAAGAAAACATTCCTCTGTGTTTTTCAAACTTATGACCTTTGTTTGGTGCAGCTGCAAGAACAATGTCTTCATATGGAAGCATGTCCTGCATTCTTGGTGAACGATGGTACTTAATAAAAGAAACGTCTTTTTCAAATTTTATCTGAGTGTTTTCGTTTTCTTCTTTTATTTCATTTATTAAAAGATGTTTTCCTGTATTAAAGAAAAACAATTCTCCATTTTGTAAGAGAATCTGAACAGTCAAAATAGACAATATGTCTCCGGACTTCATCTTTGAAATTTTTGTTCTTACACCATTCAGATATATTCCATGAGTACTGTTACTATCTTCGATTCTTACCATTCCGGATTCATTTTTCAAAATAAAATGTTCTCCAGATACAAAACCAAGACTAATTGAAATGTCGTTATGAGCATTTCTTCCGACTTTCAATTTACAGTTATAAGGCAATTTAACTGTTTGCTCAGATTTACCACTTACAGTACTAAAAAAAATCAGAGTATCCCCTGATTCATCCAAAAAAATTAATGTGTCCAGAGGAACAGAATTGTTTTCATACACAAATGGTTTTTTTGAATTAACACTAATACCATTCTTCTTCCACTTGATTACCATTTGACGGGTCAAAAAGCCAGGAACCTGTACATTATCTTTCTTATGTGTTCCAATACTGATTTCCTGTCCCTGTTCAATTGTCGTATTGTATAAACGGTCATTATATTTTAGAGCAACTGCTATTTTCATAATGCCCCCTGTATCTGTTTATCAATCTATTAATTGTATTATATCGTCTATTGTTGATTTTTGTCAACATTATACGAATTAATAATATATTTAATAATGATAGTGTATAAAACTTCAACTAGCAAAATAACATTTGTATTTTTTAAACTTATTTTCAAACAATATATCATATTGTTGATGTCAATCAACAACAGACGATTATTTTTATTATAACTAACAGATATAATGAAGCAAAACCAAAAACTATTATTGAAATCCCATCGGTTTACTCCCCAACTTGTAGAGAATTATCTCCACTTGTATCAAAAAAGGGATAGAAAGGAGCCATCGAATGTTCGATCTCGAATTATATCTTGATGAAATTGGTCAACGGATTACAAATCGTCGTAAAGAACTCGGAATGACCCAAGAGGCATTAGCTGAAAGAGTCGACCTAACTACTCAATTTGTTTCTTATGCAGAATCCGGCAAACGTGCAATGAGACCTGAAAATCTGATGAAATTATCCAAGGCTCTTGACGTAAGTGTTGATTATATTTTAACCGGAGAAACAATTGACAAAGATATGTTGATTCTCTCTAATAAGCTTAAAGAATTAACTCCTGAACAATTTCGAGGAATTGAAATAATTATTGATGAATGTATTAAGCTAAATAAAACATAAAAAAGCGAGACAGCTAAAACCGTCTCGCTTTTAAATTTCATTGTTAATTATGTTTTTGGAATTACGTTGCCTCACATCCTCATTAACGGATATTTGGGAAAATTACACCTGTTTTTTTCTGTTACAGCAGTCTGTCCTTATATTTTCTCAATTCTTCTATATACTGTTCTCCCAGAACGCTGAGCGGCACCCTTTTATGCTTTATATAACCTATGGTCATGGTTTCTTCTGTATCAAGGGGAACGGCAGTGTATTCATCTCCGTTTAGTTCGGAACAAATAATTCCTGAACACAAGGTATATGCATTTAATCCAACCATAAGATTAAGGAAAGTAGCTCTGTCATCCGCTTTAATAATCTGCCTGTATTCGCAGGTGCTCAACACCTCTTCCGCAAAATAAAAAGAATTGTTGTCACCCTGTTCAAAGGACAGACACGGATACTGCTGCAGGTCCTCGAAACGAATTACCTGTTTCCCGGCAAGGGGATTTCCCTTACTTAAATAAACGTAGATTTTACAATCAAACAGGGGAATAAATTCCAATTCATTATCCCGAATAATTTTATCCAGAAACTTACCGTTAAACTCATTTCTGTATAATACACCAACTTCACTTTTATTCCGCCGGACATTTTCAATAACTTCACCGGTTTTGGTTTCGTGAATCGCAAATTCATACTTTTCCATACCAAATTTTTTGGCCAGATTAATAAAAGCCTCTACAGCGAAGGTATAATGCTGCATGGATACACTGAACTTTTTCTTATATGACGCATTATCCACATAACGTTCTTCAATCAAGCGATAATGATCCAGCATTTGTCTCGCATAGCCCAGAAATTCTTCTCCCTCGGGAGTAATAATGATTCCTCTGTTGGAACGCTCAAAAATTACCGTATGGATTTCATTTTCCAAATCCTTAATAGTATTGGAAAGGCTGGGCTGGGTTACAAACAGCTCCGCTGCCGCCTTATTCATCGATTTATGGTCTGCAATCGCAACCGCATATTTTAATTGCTGTAATGTCATGTTTTATCCTCCGAAATGAAGAAATCTGACACACATATCAGTGGTCAGATTCAGTATACACGCAAATTGCCCGGTTGCAAAGAAAAAATTGACAACCGGGCAACCAATTTGGTAATAAATTTTTATCTACAGAACAATATTCCCATGAGAAGGCACACTATCAGTGTAATCAGTGCTGCAATGACGCATTTTAAGATATTCTGGTACGGGCGCTTTGCTTTTTCTTCAATCTTTTCCAATTCATCCAGTCCTCTTCCTTCCGTAAATGCCAAAACCTCTTTATAGGTCTGAATATCATTGGCTTTTTTTATTCTTTCGAGTCTGACTCCAAAATAAAATGCTACCACCCACAATACCAGATAAGCAGCCAGACCCCACCAGCCCAGAAAATATCCTAAGGGAACCGGCAGAATGATACATGCAAAAAACAGGATGGTAAAGATTGTTCCCTCCCGTCCAAAGGCTCTTAATTCTTCTGTGTTAATCTCTTTTTTCATGTCTTCCAGATCTCCTTTCACTAAAATGTCAAGAGAAATACCAAAAAGAGAACTGAGAAGCAGAAGGCTTTTTACATCAGGGTAATTTTTTTCATTCTCCCAGTTTGAAATAGTCTGACGGGAAACATAAATTTTCTCCGCAAGTTCATCCTGTGACAGCTTTAAATCCTGTCTGTACTTTTTTATCTGCTTTCCAATCTCCATACGGATTTCCTCCTTGCCTGCATTCTATGTGAAAAGCTGGTCTGGGTCTATCAAAAATATTTGACACAGGCGGCTTACAGGCTGTCAAAAGTCTTTGACATAATCAAGCAAAATACAATAATCTGTGTTTTAGCTTTTTTTCTGATTATTGAATTCCATATTCCCGATACAGAGCTTCTTTATTTTTTTGTAGATTATTTAAGTCATCTATTCTATTATCAGCAATCAGGTACTGAACCAACGCGTTCAATTTATCTTCACCTTCCTGCAACCCTTCTTTACGGCCTTCTGCACGGCCTTCTGCACGGCCTTCTGCATGTCCTTCTGCACGGCCTTCTGCACGGCCTTCTGCACGGCCTTCTGCACGGCCTTCTGCACGGCCTTCCTGAAGCCCTTCTCTGTAACCTTGCTTCATTTTTTCTTCAAATGCCAGATTCAGATACATATAATCTCGCCTCCATTTTTCATTATTTCTGACGGCCTGTACTTCTTTTTCCAGGGATGCTGTATATTCATTACTGACCACGCCCCGGTCAATATACTGCAACAGTTCTCGCAACCCATCAGAAATGTTATCCATGATTCCTTTTGTGTTCAGGAAAATTTTCACCGTATCATCTGCAAGCAATAATCCGGGTTCTTCTTTACAGGAGTTTTCAAACCGATATACTGCCCGGTTGTAACCGAACAGGTCAAATGTGCAGACGAAAATAATAATACTTTTTGGTAATTCTTCGTAATCGCAGCCCTTATCAATCAGATTTAAATCAATCATGCCCTGATAATATCTTGAACGTTTTGGAAGGCTGTCAGAATTTGAGGTCTGCATTTCAGTGTTATAAACAGTTCCTTCTTCGTCATCCACATAAATATCAAGACGGACACTTTTTGCATCAACTGAAAGGTCGATGATTTTCTGGTTTTCGGGATATTCGATTTTTCTAATTGATATGCCAAGTACGATTTCAAGAAATTTTTTACAGAATTCCGGTTTGCGCATAATGATTCCAAACATGAAATCATCCTGCAATTCCAACTCTTCAAATGCTTTAATTTTTTTACGCATATGTTTTCTCCTATTATAAAATGATTATCACATACTGTCAATTAAAATTAAGAAACCAAAAGACAACTTGCAGTTCAAACAGCATAACAGAATAAATAATAACTTGATAAAATATTTGTGAAAATTTTACCTGAAATAATTGACAGTTTGTGAAAGCCTGTTACAGCCCAAGACTCGTCAGAAACGAAAAAATTGGATTTACTTAAATAAAATTAGATTTGTTATACCGGCAGTCTGTATGCTAACAGATTTTATCGTAAAAAGCTATTGGCAGTTTTCCTGAATCTGTATTCAAAAACTTTTCTAAGACTGCTAAAAAGTCATCCCCTTTGCGCCGGATATTGTGTCAATCAGCATAAAAATCGGTGTTTCGATTTGTTCATTATAACAACATATCCCCCAAAAAAATCCGCCGGAAATACTGCCGGCGGATAAAACGGATTTTTATAAATAAACATAAAACTTCTTCAGTAACTCTTTCTTTAATTCAGCCTGAACTGCCTTCCTTCATGATCACAGTCATAGTCCTTTTTGTATGTTCCGTCCAGAACCAGTTCTGATATGGGAACAATTTCATATCCCTGCTCCTTTAACCCCTGAATGACAGACCGGAGGGCTTCGGATGTATATGTGGCACCGTTATGCATCAGAATAATAGAACCGTTTCCCAAATGTTTATGGTTGCAGACTGTATTAATAATGGAATCTACTCCATAATCCTTCCAGTCCAGACTATCAACATCCCACTGAATTGTTTTGTAACCCAAATCCGTAGCGGCAGTAATAACAGTATCATTGTAATCTCCGTAAGGAGGTCTGAACAGGGTCATCTCTATTCCGGTCAGTTCCTTAACCTTATCATGAACCTTTTGGAGTTCCTCGGTACATTGGGCAAAGGACAGCGTAGACATCTGTAAATGATTCTCACTATGGTTCCCCAAATCATGCCCCGCTTCTGCAATCCGCTTGACATCCTCAGGAAATTTGCTGACCCATCCCCCTGTCATAAAAAAGGTAACATGCACATCCTCCTCTGCCAGAATATCCAGAATTTTCTGTGTATCCTCATTCCCCCACGGGAATCCTACAGATGGACACTTACGTCTGGTAATCTATTGAAGGACAAACCGGAATATAATTTTAATCTCCACCCCATCCTCACTTGGTGTGACAACAATTTTATCCAGTACCTCTGCAACCGTTTCCCGGTCTAACAGTTCTATTTTTTTTCGGTTTAAAAGCGTTTCCAACCATTGATTTTGTTCCGGTTTTTCCGAATGCGCACGGTTTTGCAGCAGTCCCAGCTGCCCTTTCAATAATTCCTCTTCTTTTAAGTACACATTTTTATACTGCAAATATTCTTCTTTACTGAGAATTCCCTCTTTGTAATCCTCATATAACGTCTTTTTCATCCTGATATTCTTTTCCAACAGTGTGGCAAACCTTTTTTGTTCTCCGGTTTCTCCACAGTTCCACTTTCGTTCTGTCCCTTGCACATATGGAATTTCTCCTGCCTTTTCTATCTGTTCATTTAATTGTTCCAACACCAGCTTTTCCAACATCTGAACAGGAACACTGTTTCTTGTGCAGACCTGACTGCCGTACCGTTTATAGGAGCCACAGATATAAGTAACCTTTTCCCTGCCATTTTTTTCCTTGCTGCTTACTTTACTCATGGACCTGCCGCAATTGCCGCAAAAAAGATAACCTGCAAACAACCCCACACCTGATTCAAGGTGAAGCTGTCTGGTATTACGATCCAGCAGCTGCTGTGTCATATTCCAGGTTTCCTCAGAAATAATCGGTTCATGTGTGTTTTTTACAACAATCCAATCCTCCTGTGCATTTTTTTCTGCTTTCCCATGTACTGTTTTCCGAAGGCTTTTATTTTGAACCATACTGCCTGTATACATTTCATTCCGAAGAATGGTATGTATCGTACTGTATGTCCAGTATTTTGTCTGCTCCGCTCTTTGTCCGTTGGTGTACTGAAATCCATTGAGCCTTTTATACTCTGAAGGGCAGGGAATTCCTTCCCGGTTTAAAATTCTTGCAATGCCGAGTTTTCCCTGTCCGTGGTTATACAGGTCAAAAATCCTTCTGACCACCATGGCTGCCGGCTCATCAATCATTAGCTTATGCCGGTCATTGGGGTCTTTTTCATAGCCGTATGACGGGAATGCACCGATAAATTTTCCTTCTGACTGCAAAGAACGAAAAGAACTTTTGACCTTTCTGCTGATATCCTTACTGTACTGGGCATTAAAAATATTCTTAATCGGCATAATAAAATCATCCTGTGCATTTGCCGAAAAAGAATCATATCCATCATTTACTGCAATAAAACGTACTTTCTTTAGAGGAAAATAATTTTCAAGATACTGCCCCGCTCCGATATAATCCCTGCCGAACCGGGACAAATCCTTTACAATTACACAATTAACTGCTTCACGGTCAATCAATCCAATCATTTGCAGGAACCCTGGTCTTTCAAAATTGGTGCCCGTACAGCCGTCATCAATAAACTCATCAACAATTTTGTAATTATCCGTAAATGCCTGTCTGATAAACCGTTGAATCAGTATTCTTTGTGATGCAATGCTGTCACTCTCATCCTTATCCCCATCCTCTTTTGACAGTCTGAGATAAAGTCCGATTTTCCAGAATGGTGTTATCACAACTGCCTACTATGCTGACAATGCTGAAAAAGCAGCACAATATTACCGGCTGCCGACTGCCACATTATTAGGGGGATTGTTATCAGCCTCCCGGTTTTCATGGGAGCGGATAAGGGATAAAAGAACGGTCTGAATTGTTTTTTCATTTGTACTTGAATATGTGACCCGGATTTCCTTTGTTTTCTCATTTTTCATTTCATATATGTCCGGTTTTTTATATCATCATTATATTGTTCATTCTCAAATTTATGAAAATGAAATCCAGCTTTTTTCCTATCTGTCGTTATTACTTAACACTATATTATTTCATATATTCTTTCAACAGTGCCGTAAGCATATCAAGTTTTGCAGCCACTACTATTTTATCCTTTGTCCCCTTGGATTTATCTATTTCATCAAACAACTGGTTTTTCTCGTTTCTTTTCCCGGCTCTCAAATGTGTTTTGAAGTCTCTGATAAAATTGATAAACACAGTATCTGCCTCTTTCATACCGGTAAATCTGTGAAACAGGGTCAGCCATATGAAGGACTCCTTACTGGTAAAAACATCCTTCACATCGTCTATAATAACCGCTTCCAGTCTTTGCAGATTTTCATCAAGTTTTTCAAACTCTTCCTTTGAAGCATTTTCATTTAAAAAACTGCAAATTGCTTTTGTCTGCTTTTTCCAGTTGTCAAAATGATACATGCACATTACCGTTTCAACAACCACACGTTCCAGAACCCCCTTATTTTTTTCTTTTTCTTTAAAATCACTGCAATTTACAAAAAAACCTCTGTCAATAATCCCCCTTATTTCCCTTGCATAGCGGTCAATATATGTAAAGGCTTTCTGACTTGTATTCATGGATGTATGGTTATTATAGCGTTTGATTAACTGAGAAACACGATGGGTATCACAATGTTCATGAATGACGGTTTCTACCTGATACTCATTAAATTTTTTCTTTAATTCATCAGGCAGCTGGTCATAGGTCTTATTTTTTATATCAAACACAGCATCTTCCCAAAGAATATTTCCGCCACAATCCGTAACTGCCCTGCCTCTTTCATCCCGTACCTTTGCTCTGTAATGAATGACGGAATCCTCTATTGCAGATGTAATTTTGTAATTGCCGTATCGGAATTTCCGGAAGGCCCCGCTCCTCTGCCCGCCGTCCACAATCCAAAGCTGAGAACTGCTTTCTTCTCCCAGAATAATCGGTGGAATGTAATCTTCCGTAAGTACAGTTGCAATTAATCCGTTTACCTGCTCATTGTTCCACACAAATTGTCTTTGTGTATCCGAATCATTTCTTATATCCTTATCCTTGATTTTTTCTAAGTACATTTCCATTGTATATGTTTGTTTTCTTGGCTTTGCCATTGCTGTATTTCTCCCCTTTATCTAAAATAGTAACGATACATTTCTGTACGAATGAATTGCTTCCCGGCAATCTCGATACCTGGTATTACTAATTTGCAATTTTTCTTTAATCTCACCCGGTGAATATCCTTTTGCTGTCAAAAACAATACATTCTTCTGTAAATCTGACAGTCTGCCCAGATATTGAACCATCTTTTCACTATAGACTTCTTCTTTATCAATTATTTCTTCTTCGACAGATTTCATTCCCACAAGAAAATCTCCTAATGCTGTGTTATCCTCACCTCCTACAATCATATCTATAGATATGGTCATTCCATCTGCCTGCCTTTTTTGCCGGTTTCTTCTGGTCATTTCGGTTTTAAATTGATTGACCAGACAGGAATAAAGAAAACCGTCAAAAGACTGTTTCCCGTCATACCGGTTTATGGTCTCTGCAAAAACCTCATTTGCAAGAGAATAAAAATCTTCATGATCCACCTCAAACCGTAACTGAAACAAAATTTTATCTACTGTGTTGCGAAGCCTTTGTGCATTATCCGCATAATAAGAATCAATTATTTCTTTCATAATATTTCCCCTTTATTTTGACTTTTCCCCCTTAGTAATTTCTTTAGTTGAAAGCGATTATAGAACATTTGTTTGCATTTGTCAACTGCTTTTTAGAACATCTGTTCTCAATTTTAACCTCGTTTTTTAATTTTTTGGTTCAAACTATTTTCAAATGTAGAAGTAATAGACAGAACCGTTTTTGCATCCCATATCCGAAAAGAAGAAATTTTATAAACAAGCAACGATGTCGGGAAACAAAAACGACAAATACAAGGAGGAAAAACTTATGATAACAGGAAAACACACAACAAGATTTTTTGAAACAGACCATACTGCTTACGGAGGCAGAATCTACCTGTCTGATTTTGAAACAGACTATGAATGCACAATGGCATATATGGCAGCCAGAATCGTAAACGATCATTTATTTGATGAAAGATGTAAAAAGGCGGCCGGGCAACGGGACCAACGAAAGGAATTCTGCAATCGAAATAACGGAGGCATCTAAAATGGGAAACACACCACAATATACATTAATAAAAATACCTCTTGCAGAGCTTATAGCCCAAAATTTCAATGTGAAAATTGACAGGGAAACAGAGATAGAAAAGGAATACTGTATCGCCCAGGGGGATTCATTGTTATTCGATCAGATTCAACGGCTGCGAGGCAGCTTTTCATCCCATATCAGCGAGATGATTCTGGTTGTTGCCAAAAAAAATCCCAAACAGGAAAAAGAGCTTCGTTATATTTTAAAAGAAGGTTTTACTTACAACGGCATCCACTATTCCCGTTTCGGGAAATCCGCTTCGCAGGCCAAGGACGGCATTACAGCATTTGTCTGCGACAGGATATATGAAGAATTATACATGATTACACAAATGGATATTCCTGTTGCAGAATGCATTATTGCCAAGTATGAGGCACAGCGCTGCCTGCCCTTTAGTTCCTGCACATTAATTAATGACTATATTCCCAATATTGTCATTATCGGTGAATACGAAAAAACCTTGCAGAACAGGCTGATTAAATATGTGGAGGAACAGGAAAAGGAGTTTATCGATACCAAAACCGGCGAAAAGAAACACTATACTTCAAGGGAAATCAAGGAAGACTGCCGGGATTTAACGCTGTCACCCTTTGACGGATGTGGCTGTCACGAGCATGAATTTACGGAAATCATCAGTACCCGGCTGGGTCTTGATTATCAGGCTGCCGGAATGCAGGTACGATTCCCTTTTGTCAAGGGCTATTCCGTATACGTTCCCTTCCGTGAAATTCTGAAAGAATGGGGACACGAATATATAACCGACGTTTATGGTACCAGGCACCACATTGATTCCGTGGATTGTATCTGGAATACCACCATGTTTAAGGGTCATAAGCTCTTTCTGGAAAAGTATGGCAATCATGCCTGGACAGCATATATGCAGACCCTTCGGAAATATAAATTTAAACTCGGCATCAGTAAATACAGTCACCATATCAGGCACTTGAACCAATACACCCGTATGAATTTTCAGTATCTACAGTGTCTGGATTTGTGGAATCCTAAATATATTGACTATTATGAGAATCAAAAAACGGGGGATTACGATATTCTTGACGATGCAAACGACGGTAAAATTATAAAGTTGGCCAAATATACTACTCAGCTTTATGAAAAAATTATTAATGGGGACAAATTTTATACCTATAAATTTATGGGCATTACAGACACTGAGGATTATGAACCGGAAAGCAGGTATCTGGAAGCAGTTTTAATCAATGATGATATGCTGAAAGACCCCGCCGTAAAACAGTTTGTTTACCGAAAACTGAAAAAGGCCATTGATGAGGCAAAGGTAGGCAAAATATACTGTTCCGGTTTTTATCATACCGGCGTGGGTGATATGATAGGTTATTTACAATATGCGGCAGGCATGGAAGTAACAGGCTGTTTAAAAGAGAGGGAACTATACAGCGGAAATTTTCCGTGCGGGGATATCATCTCCTTTCGTTCTCCATTAGTAGACCCCTCGGAGGTAAACAAAATAAAAATCGCACGTAATGATATCATTGACCGGTGGTTCGGAGCCTTTCGGGACCAGGATATTGTTATGTTCAACATGTACGATATCTCGGCACCCCAACAGGGAGGTGCCGATTTCGACGGGGATATTTTCTTTTTGTGTAATGACCCCATTGTCATTGCTTCCAAAATCGAAAAAAATATTATTCTGGATATTGATGATAAAGCTACCGCCCGTTCACAGCCATATACCATGGAAAATATTGTGGAATACGAGGTTATGACACGGGATTACCGCATCGGAGAAATAACCAATGCCGCAACTGCCATTGAAAACAGATTTACCACCAATGCGGAGCTGAGAAAAAAGTATTCCGACTATGCTTCCCTGCTGAGAATCTACCAGGGGAAAGAAATTGATTTTCTAAAAACCGGCTTCCGCTGGCACATGAATGCTGCTTTGCGGAAATATCTGACCAGCCTGCCCTATTTCCTGCTTTTCAACTACCCGTCCAAGAGAAAAACATATGAGACCCTGCGGGAGAAGAATCAAAAAATCGAAAAAGCGGAGGACAGACTGAAATTAAATGCCTACCACTCCCCTTCTCCCATGAACGAACTGTGTGATTATATCTGCACATGGGAGAAGAAACATATCCAGTGGAAGCATGATACCAACAATCTGCCGGATATTGGAAGCCTTGTTATCAACCATGATTTGGAACTGTCCGACCCACAAATCACAAAAACGGTAAGACGGTATATTAACCGGTTTGCAGAAGAAGTCCGGAAGCATATTCAGCTTCAAAGAGAAAAGTCCGATGATGAAAACCACAAATTTCATATGGAGGAAATTGCGGGTCAAATAAAGCACAAGCTGTGGGAGGAATTACAGCTTGACGAGGAACTGATTGCCAATTATGTCATTCAGACGTCCTATCGCAGCCTGTCTGTCAGCAAATCCCTGGCATGGACCGGATACGGGGATTATATCATAAAAAATCTAAAACAGAATTCCGGCTCCCGTAAGCATATGACCATTACAGAGGTTTCCGTCCCTTCGGAAAACTCTTATGAATATCTGGGAAAGTACTACGACTTCACCCAATCAGACGGTTCTTCCGATTGTCAGATATCCAAACCCGAAGCATAATTACAGGAGGTCATAAAAATCGATACTTATTTATATGAAATAATGGAAGATTATCGGAATGCCGCCTCTGCCGAAGAAAAAGAAGCTGTTTTCCGCTCATTCTGCTCTTACATATGGACAAGCGGCAATGAACGAATGGTCTGCCCCAAAGCCATCCGCTTTTCGGTCAGAAAGGAGCTTTCCGATGAAGAGGTGGCACAGATTTTTGCCCAAAGTGCAAAGGTGGAGTACACAGGTTACCGGTCAAAATCCAAGGAAACTGACTGGTGCAGTTTAATCAGACAGAAAATCAATAACCTTTATACCAAATATTTTGATAAAGAAGTAATTCTGAATCCGGAATATATGAATTTATTAAAAACCCCCAAACGTTTGTACTATCAATGGATAAACGGCACCGAAATGGATGCCTCCATGCTGGCAGCCCGTATTGACAGTGCACTGTATGCTGCCGCAGAAATAAAGGCGGTCTGTCAGAAACAGAAAATGGTAGCAGACTGGGATCAATATCAAAAAATCACAGAAGGATTCTTACATAAAATATTTGATAACTGTAAACAGCCGGAGGATTTGGGAACACATGCCGGCTATTGTAATCCGTATGATTTTTTAAATGAGGACAATTTTTACATACGTTATTTCTGCCGAAGCCTTGAAGCCTATATGCGGAACTATCATAAGGAATATTACGGTTTAAAACGCGGACGGAATAAACGATATAAGCGGTGTGAACGCTGCGGCAGCCTGATTGCAATATCAAAGGCCAAGGATTATTCAACCAAATATTGTCATTCATGCAGGAAAGAAAAGCGAAAAGAAATCAACCGTAATTACTACATTAAGACCAGGCAGAAGGTTTAAATTTCCCCGGTTTAAAGCCTGTTTCGGACACTTATATTGTTGTTATATATACAGTGATGGATATCCAAAACACGCCTGACTCCATTCCACTTCCCGAGAGTATTCATGACTCTCCAAATCTGCAGGCGGCGGTGCTGCCGCTGTGACAGCATCGCCGTTTGTGTCTGTAATATAAAATCATAACTGTTTCTGAAATTATTGAAGGGGGTGACATATTGGCAAACAGTTCATTAGTATCAAATCTGAAAAATGCAGTAATTGCGGAGCTCCTCAAAGATGAAGCCATCTTTGATGCCATTGACAGTCCGGATATCACTAATCCGGAGGATGCGGACGAATTACTGTACAAGCATATCTTTCCGTATCACAAAAGTCCGGAAGCACTAACGGGTGCCGTTACTCTGCTTACGGTACAGGTACAGATTCCCAAAACCTATGACCAGAACAATCTATGGGTTGTTCCCCGTCTGGAAATATGGATCATATCTCATGAAACCCATATGACGGTTGACAATATCCCCGATATTTCAGACAACAGAAATGATTATCTTTCAAGACTGATTGACCGGAAATTCAACGGCAGAGATACCTTCGGAGTGAATCCGGATGAAAAAAACAATATTCATCTGTACGGAAATCTGGAGCTTGTCGGCAATACAGAAGGCGTCTTTTCCGAGGATTACCTTTTCCGGCAAATGCTGTTTGAAATGAAAGATATCAACAACGGGCTCTGCCCTGACAGGTAGGTGGCGGCATGGAACTAATAAACAGCATCGATGAATTAAAGCTGTACCGGGGCGATGATTATATCATTAACGATTCCATTACAATCCGACAGCCAACCTTGTCCGAAATATGTGAATACGGGGAAAAGGAATACTACAGCATGGTATATACCCTGTGTTCCGTGGGTGCCGATTTAAAATGGCAGTTAGACGATTTGGGCGTGGATTACACCCAGGTATCTGATTTTGAATTATTCTGCTCCGTGTTATGCAGGGGCTTTTCAGTGGAAAATACAAAAATCCTGTTCGGGGAAAAAATCGACTTTTCCCAAATGACCGTCAGGCTGCATACAGGCCTGCAGGAAAATGTGCTGATTCAGGTTTTTGATGATGGAAGCTATCTGCAGATAGACAAATATGTATATGCCGCTATTGTAAATGTCCTGCGGAAAATGCACAGAATCAAGCGGAACAATGAGTTGCCCGGAAACGAAGCAACACGGCAGATACTCATAGAAGATGCACGGGATTCGTACGAGGAAAACAAAGACAGACCGGTGAAACCATATTTATTTCCTTTCATATCGGCAATGGTAAATTCAGAAGGCTTTAAGCACGATGAAATTTCCGTATTTAATATGAAAATATATGCGTTTATGGACAGTGTGGCCCGTACGAGCAAAATAAAAAATTCGGAATTACTGCTTTCCAGCGGTTATTCCGGTTTTGGAATAGATTTAAAAAAAATCAACAAAGAAGAAACAAACTGGCTGGGAGAACTGGATTAAACACTTTCCCTTACAGTTTGCAATAAAAGGAGGAATTTTATTATGGCAATTAATGTGAATGAATTAATTCTTGACAAGGTGCGCAGTCTGATTTTTACCGATCTTTCTGATGGTTCTGTTATCGGACGACTGACAAAGCTTGAGGATCCTTCCTTACAGACAGCCGCCGAAGGTGAAGAAGTAACCGATGCCCAGGGTTCCCTGATTACAAAAATTTTCAGAGCCAAAACAGGTCGTTTTGAGGCTACCAATTCCTTACTGAGCATGGATTTACTTGCACAGCAGTACGGCACAGAAAAGGAAGTGGCAAGCGATACAGCTAAAATCGTTGTTCCTTGTGAAGAAACTCTTACCGTAGCGGACGGAAAGCTTACACTTTCCCATACTCCAAGCAATGCAATCAAGTATATTTATAAGCTGGAGAACGGTGCTCTGGCTCAGAAGTATTCTGTAGGCACTGCCGCATCCACAACAGAGTTTTCTATCAATGATTCTGAAATTACTGTCCCTACCGGTGTAACAGGTAAGATTTATGTTGAATATGAATATGAGTCTACCGACGCTATCCGTGTGGTAAACAATACAGAAAACTTTCCGGAAGCAGTGGGTGTTAAGGTATTCGCTATCTTCAAAGACCAGTGTAACGAAAATATCAAGTATGCCGGAAGTATTGTTGCCAAGAAGGGCAAGATTGATCCATCTTCTATCGATACCGCTTTAACTTCTACAGGCAAGCACTCTTTTGCTATCGATTTCATGAAGGATTACTGTGACGAGGATGCTGATCTTTTCAGTGTTATTGTTGCAGAGTAATTTTTCAGCTTATTTCCTTCAGGGCGTAGAGAACCTGCGCCCTGCTATATGACACGAAGGAGACTTTACGCCAAAAGTATATTAACCGCCGGTGCATCATATGCGGGAAAGGTTACCCAAGGCATAAAGGAGCATATGTTCAAGGAAGTTCAGCAGATTATGAATAGTATTAAGAAACAGAAAAGGTAATAGGGAGAGATACTATTCTTCAATGGTATTTCTCCCTATTTTTTTACAACTTGAAAGAAGGGATTCAAAATAAAAGCAATCAGTGAATTAACAGGAAAAGAATATGAACTGGAGGATGTGGTCTGGTACGGAAACGCCCTGCAGGCTGCCCAGTATTATTTGTGGAATTGTATTCCCGTTGATCTGACCGTATCACCGGAAACCAAAAGGTGGGCCTTTGCATTTTCCAAGGAAGACCACAAAAAATATATCGGGCGCTGGAACGCCCAAAAACAAAGCACAGATTCATAAAATAGAAAAGGCGGATAAACACATGAATTTAACAATCAGCGAAACAGGAATCGCACTGATAAAAAAATACGAAGGCTGCCGGCTTACTGCATATAAATGCCCTGCAGGAATCTGGACCGTGGGATATGGTCATACCTCCGGTGTCAAAGAAGGTATGAAAATTACACAGGCACAGGCGGAGGCATATCTGAAATCCGATTGTGCCGGTGCGGAAAAAGCCGTAAACGGCTATCTGCCTGTCTACCATTGGACCCAGAACCAGTTTGATGCACTGGTTTCCTTTACCTTTAACTGCGGTTCCGGAAATTTACACACGTTGCTGGCAGGAGGAAAACGGACAATCGAAGAAATTTCCGAAAAAATTCTGCTCTATAACAAAGGGGACGGAGCCACGCTGCCGGGACTGGTAAAGCGTAGAAAAGAAGAAAAAGAACTGTTTGACCAAGCCGCCTGCCATGCCGCTTCCCCTTCCGGAACCTCAGGCAATTCCTCAGACAACAAACTGACAACGCTAACGGTTGACGGATTGTGGGGAACAAATACCACCAAACGGTTACAACAGATTTTTCAGACAACCGCAGACGGTATAGTTTCCAACCAGCTTATGAGCGAAAAAAGACGAAATCCCGGTCTTGCAGGACAGAGCGGATGGGACTGGAAAACAAATCCGGCCAAAGGAAGTCCGCTTATTGCAGCAATTCAGAAGGAAACCGGGGTCATACAGGACGGCTGGCTAGGGAAAAAAACCATCAGGGCAATGCAGAAATGGCTTGGCACTGCTCAGGACGGGGTAATCAGCAATCCCTCGGCAATGGTAAAGGCCCTGCAGACCTGGTGCAATAACCAGCCAAAATAAAAAACAAAGGAAAGGAAAATGCTTATGTCACAGATTATTACCGGTATAGACTGGAGCCAACTGATTCTTACTGTCTGGACCGTTGTTGTTCTACCGCTCCTGACATATGCAGGTACAGAACTAAGACATTGGTTCAAGTCTAAAAGAACAGATAAGTATACGGACATTCTGGAAAGGAATGTCTTAAATGCCGTTAAGGATGTATATGAAACAGTCGTAAAGGATATTAAGGGTACCGAAAATTGGACGGATTTCAAAAAAGAACAGGTTCGGGAACTTGCCAAGCAGAAGGCAGTACAGGCTTTGTCCAATTCTGCCTATGAATGCTTAAAAGCTGCAAACGGGGATTTCGACGCCTATTTGGATTCCTTAGTCGGTACCGCCTTATTTGACATCAAAAACAAATAGAGGGATGGTGCAAAGATGAATGAAATAACAGAACTAACGAAAATTGACCTTCCCTCCTTATTTATTTCCACATTTGTTGTCCTGATTGGAATAAAGACAGTGATTACCCTGTGGGAATGGTTCATCCGCAAGCTTGGTCTTGAAACCAAATGGATGCGGAAGGACCAGGAGGAACGTCAGCTTCTGCTGCAAACCTCCCGGAATCTGGCAGCCCTGCAGGACAAGCATAAAAAGGATGTGGAACAATCCATTTTACATGACAGACAAATTCAGGAGGAGCTCTCCTCATTTATTAGTGAAATGAAAGAATCCATGAAAAACATTACGGCTGCAAATTCTGCCAGAGACCAACAGATTCAAAATCTGATGATTGCCCAGCGGGAGGTACTGGCAGACAAAATCAATCAAAAATACAAATACTATATCGGAATCAAAGGGATTCCCGAGGATGAGGTGGAGGAATTTACCAACCTGCATACAGCCTATAAGGGCTGCGGCGGCAATCACAGCGGAGATGTAAAATATGAATACTGTATGGGGCATCTTCCCGTAATTCCGGTAAAAACCAAACGCATTGTAAAGACTGCGGAAAACGAATAGCCGGCAGCCGTTTTCCCCGGGAACTTCTGCGTTATTTAAAAGGAGATATCATATATGATAAAAAAGATAAAAGAATATTTAGAATACAGACAAAATCTGAAAACAGTCAGAAGGGAGCTTGCCGAAATGGGGGCTGCTGTTCTTCCTACAGTCAGGGAAACAGCCGAAAACGGAACTGAACTTATGGATTTTCTTATAAGACTGGCATCTGAAACAAAAAAAATTTCAGATGACCAGCTTGTGGAAACGGTCCTCCGTGAAATAACCAAAGGAGGTATGCGTTAATTGAGTACCAAATTAACAAACAACAGTATTGAATATTTAAAAAAGATGGT
>JBJEJI010000072.1:0-8728 GCA_051877895.1 Lachnospiraceae bacterium
TTTTAAGGTACCCCAAGTTTAAAAGTGTCCACACTTATGGGTACATTATATACTATATGCCTTACTTTTTTATATCATCTATATAAAAAACTAAAGATAACCCACTGCCTTTAGGCGGTTGGATTAAATTTAAAGCGGTACAGGGTACAAGCCCTGTACCGCATATGGCACGAAGTGCAGTTTTTTAACGAGCAAAAAGCTCAGCGTTTGCGAGTTTGACATCCGGATGACATATAATCCTGCCAGTATTGGTTATTATTCAGTTCCGCATCCGGTCCAAAGAAGGCTTTTCCTGCCTCTTCATCATTATAGAACCAGTATCTGAGCCAGGCAGTTACATATGCATCACTTCTCCACAACATGTCTCCGTGTTCAGTATTACTCCTCCTTGCAGCGACTTTCGGAATATTATCGGGAAGCGATTCGAAATTTTTTTGAAGCTGCTCCAGCGGAATCACTGTTTCTGCATCAAACTTTTCTGTTCCTGCAAGCATAAGGGTCGGTATGGTTATTTTACTTAAATCATATCCGTATGCATTTTCTGTACCTAACTCATACCCCCATTCCAGAGCAACAGCCAAATCATTATTTGTAGGACTTAATGAAAACAGAACCTTGTAGAGTTCTCCATTTTTTTGCTGTGTAACAGCGTTAAAAGTCCCTTCTCCACCCTGGGAATGTCCTCCGATTCCGATTTTTTCTTTATCAATCATTCCGGAGATTTCTTCATTTTCCAAGGCAAATTCAAGACTGAGCTCAGCAGAATATCCATCCCATGATGTCTCATAATCATTACCAATAACAACAAAGCCCCAACCGGCAAGATGTTCAAATATTTCCTCGTATTTCTGATACGGAATACCTGTACCATTTACCATAACTATCAGGGGATATCTGCCCTTTTCTGTCGGATACCATACTTTAAAATGTCTTTGCTTATTATTTTCCGTTCCTGCGTCATATTCTTTTGATGAAACAGTATATTCTCCTGCTTTGGCATATTTTTCTTCTATGCTGCCGCCTGTCTCCTGCTTTTCATAATAGTTTTTGGGAATAGCCGGTTTTTTAGATAAATATATTAATATAATTACAAGCAAAATCAGAAGGATAAAAACCGCTGACAGAACGTACATTAACACCTTAAACATTTTTTTCATTCAGACCTCCCCAACAAAGTTTCTGAGATTTTTCCATTATCTCTTGACTTTTTACCATATTTGTGGAACAATCGTTCCAAAAGAGATTTTAAGCCATTCGCTTTTGCAATTCAACATAAAAATGCCTGAATCCACAAAAAGGAACAAATAAAGGAGAATTGTTTCAATGAAAAAATATGAAGATGAAAAATCAAAAATAATCAGAGAATCCATCGGAGAAGCTATTATATCCCTGCTTAAGAAAGAAGAATTTTCCGAAATAAGTGTGTGCAGTATTTGTAACAGAGCCGGAGTCGGAAGAACTACATATTACAGATATTATGGGAATAAAAACGGAAAAGAAGAAGCCATTTTTTACTGGCTCATAAACAGATGGGAAGAATTTATTGAAGGTCAGACACTTTCCCTTGAGCAGACAGATGCTGCAGTTTTGTCATATATTTTTTCTATCAGAGCGGAGCTTGTTCTGCTTAATCAAAATAACCTGCTTCATTTGTTTGATTCATTTATTCTCTATATTTACGGACCCGGTGATAAATATAAAAATGACACCGGAATGTTTTACGTAAAATATTCCGGCGCCGGATTGTGGATGGGCTTGTTCAGAGCCCTTATTGACAGAAATTTTTCAGAAAACGAAAAAGAAGTAAAAGAGCTGATGCAGCAGACACTGTTATTAATGACTAAAGCACATAACTCTGATCAATGTTAATAACCGCAAAATAATTGCCGTCCATATTTCTGACCAGTTCTTCAATTTTTTCTTGTACTTCTGCCGTGGAAGCTTTTACCTCAAAAGGCACTACTGCATCAAAAATCAGATTTGTATGAGTCGGTCCGGAAACCATGCGGAAATCATGAATGGTAATTCTTTCGTCAACCTGTTTTACCAGCTGCGCGATTTCTTTTTTCATATGGGCAACTTCCTCATTATCGGTTTCAATGGGATCCATATGTATAACTGCCGAGCATTGCATTTTTTCATTAAGTTCCCTTTCAATCAAATCAATCTCATCATGTATTTCATACATATTTCCGTTGCCCGGAACCTCTGCATGCAGTGAGATCATTCTCCTGCCCGGACCGTAATCATGTACAACCAGATCATGAATTCCCACAACAAGCTCATGGGACATAACAATATTTTCAATCCGGTCCACAAACTCCTTTTCCGGCGGGAAACCAAGCAGCGGGTTTATTGTATCTTTCGCCGCATTATAGCCTGCATAGAGAATAAATAATGCAACCAGCATACCGCAGTAGCCGTCAATATTCAATCCTGAAAACCGCATTACAAACATGGCAATCAATACAACGGTTGTTGCAACGGAATCCGAAAGAGAATCCACGGATGTTGCCTGCATGGCAGATGAATCAATTTTTTTACCGATTTTCCTGTTATAAAAGGCCATATACAGCTTTACCAGGATGGATACTCCCAGAATTCCCATTGCAAGAATACTTGTATCAACGGGCTCAGGATGAATAATTTTTGTCACAGAACTTTTAAGCAGTTCAAATCCCATTAAAATAATTGCAATGGAAACAACAAAGCCTGACAGATATTCAAATCTCCCGTGACCGAAAGGATGATCCGGATCCGGCTTCTTTCCTGCAAAAATAAAACCAACCAGTGTGATAAAGGAAGAACCTGCATCAGAAAGGTTATTAAATGCATCTGCCGTAATTGCTACTGAACCGCTGATTATTCCCGCAAAATATTTTCCCGCAAACAGAAAAAAATTTAAAAGAATGCCTACAATACTGCAGAGTGTTCCGTACAGCTTTCTCTGCTCTCCGGTTTCTTTGTTTTTTATAAAAATATGTGAAAGTAAAGTGATCATTTTATCCGCTCTCCCGAAAACTGTTTCAAATATATGATACGTTACATTATAACAAAACGGACATCTTTTTCAACTTATTTTTTACAGTTTTTACCTTATTTTCTTTCTGTGGAAGCGAAAGCAGTATCAAAGCATACTTTATTGACTTCAAACATCTATTATCATTTTATTCTACTGATTATTTAACCTAAGCATTACTGCTTTCAAGTATTTGATTAATTACTTTTACCTGATTTTTAATTATTTTATATCCTACAATTGACATAATAATATAGGTTAATAAAAACCCGCCTATTGTGGACCAGAAAGCTTCCGGATACTTATGCAGCTGCCAGATCAGCATAACAATAGGTACCCAGACCAATCCGGTCAAAACACAGTAAAGAATGTTCTGTACAATAAATCCTATTTTGTCCTGCTCATAAATAATACTTAATCCGGAAAAGGCTGCTCCGATAATACCATAGAGAACAATATTGGTTAATATTGCAACACTTACTGATGGGAAAAGTGCCAGATACTCAGGTGCCACTGCACAAAAGGTTTTATCTCCGGTAACACCAACTACTATACAATTAATAAGAAGGTTTACTATAAGTCCGCAAACCACGGAATTGGCAAAGCCATTATATATTCTTTTTAACATATGTTCCTCCGCCCGGTTTCCATTTAGAAAACACCGTTATTTCTGATTCACACCCAACTGTTCTTTAAGCCGGCTCACATTTCTTCTTGAGGTATAGCTTTCGCTTCCATCCTTCATAATGATTTTAATGGTTCCTGTAAGATTCATATCCAGTCTGCTGATTTTTTTCAGGTTAATTATTTCAGACTTGGAAATCCTCATGAATAGTCTTTTATCCAGCTTTTCCTCTAATTCATACAGTTTCAGTCGTATGCTGTAAATGCCTTTTTCATCCTGTGCCATTACTTTTTGACTTTCTGCATAAAATCGCACCATATCCTTAAAGACCAGCATCACCTTTTCACCTTTCTCGTTAGTTCCTATTTCACCTGCATTTACCATATCGTAAATGTCTTCCACGAGAGTTTCAACTTTTTTTGTTAATGTATGGTTACAGACATGTATTTCTGTCCTTACATATTTTTTGTCAATTATTGGTTTTACTTCCATTAAGCTCATCCTTTCCGGGACATTCACTCAACAGTATTTAATTCCTTATACAAGGAAATTCTCTGTCTGAAAAAATTGAAACTGTTTACTTTATATCACTTTTCCTGAAAATCACAAAAGTAAGAAGTCCCATTAAAAAAATAAATATTACACTGACAAGAACTGCCGACAGCATATGGCTGACATCTGCCCCTATGCCTGTTTTATTAATTCCGTAATGGTACGGTGTCAGTCTGTAAATATTATCCAATATTTTAACCTTAGATGCAAGTGTAGAAAGCAAAGCCGTTATCATTCCGAAGAAAAATCCAAAAGCGGTAACTATTACAGTTTTTTTAAGCCTGACGGCAACAGGAATACATATACTCATCTGACTCATATAAACAAATGCCGCTGCCACATAGGATAAAACCAGTTTACTAATAGGATCGTTATCATCAAAATATATTACATTTCCCAGATAATTTGATATTACAGCTCCCTCTGCTCCCGCGAAAGACCTGCCGCTGATAATACAAATCAGCGAGCCCAGAGTATAAGGGAGTACCATTAATAAAACAAGCACTGCAAATACCAGAAAATAATTAATTACTATTCTTTTTCTTCCGTAACCAATGGCTCCGTGTACTGTTTTATTTTCAAAATCGTTTCCCACAAGAAGTCCCACAGACAGGGAGCCGAAGAGCCAGATTATCATCCCATCTCCCAATGCAGTAACGTTTCCTGCCTGTGAAGCAGCCAGACTGCCCGAAGCCAGCATATTGGCAAGGAGGTAATACCCAATTGCAGCCAGACAGGTAAGTACCAGTGCCACTTTAACTCCCGTTGTTTTTCTCATTCTGTAAATTGTTGCAAAAAATAAAGTCTTCATATTTTCACCTTTCAAATCATATGTATTTTCAATGCGCACCTAAACATTTGCTCACAACCATTTATTTGGTTATAATCATGTATTTTGATATCCATTACGTTATATTCATGTGTTTGCCGACCCGGCACTATCAGCATGCGTTATCAGATAACTGATTTATGAAGGTTATCTGTTTTAACAGGTTTAACGTTTACATAATTGCCGACAAAAAATAATCTTCCGGACTGCCTGTATTCTCTGCCTCAAGCTCTGCATGTGTAATTTGTTTTTTAATGGTTCCCTTATCGATTATTATGAAATCTGTTACTGTCTGATAAAGCTCCGGCAAATTGTGGCTGGAAATCAAAACCGTAATTCCATACTCTGTATTCAGCTTTTTAATTAGATTTCTGATTTCAACAACACCAATAGGATCCAGACCGTTTACAGGTTCATCAAGCATGAGAAAATCCGGTTTTCCCAAAAGTGCAATGGCAATACCTAATCTTTGTTTCATGCCCAGGGAATAATCCTTGACCTTTTTTCTTCCCAAATTGTCAAGACCAACCAGTTTAAGTAATTCTTCATCTGATGAAAAGAAGTCTTTATTGCCTGCCAGCTTTCTGTAAAACTTCAGATTTTCGCTACCCGTCATGGAACCATTCACACCCGGTGCTTCAATTAACATTCCCATACTTCTGCACTGTACACGAATTGTTCCCGATGTAGGAACTGATAATCCGGCTATCATGCGCATCATGGTGGTTTTACCTGCTCCGTTCCTGCCGATGAGACCATAAAGCTTTCCTTTCTCAAGTTCCAGACTGCACTGATTAACCGCTGTGGTTCTCCTATATTTTTTCGTTACATTGTTAATGCTGATTATGCTTTCTGCCATATTTTCCTCCCTGTTACTGTACTGAATCCTGTTATGCCTGTTCCGGCATACCGTATGTTCAAATGGTATGCCGGCCAAACTTACAAAAGCTTTAGTTTTATATGTTTTTAAAACTGTTAACAGGAGGATAGCACCTTTATTATTTTTAGAAAACAAATTTTACATGAACGGTATTTTTTTATAAACAAACGGAAAAAAGCCGTACCGGCAAAAGCATTTTCACAACACTTTTGACAGTACGGCTGTAGTATGATTCACATTATTATTCAGTTTTTGAGGCCGGACCAGGCTTTCCCATAAAATGTTTGGTATCCTGTACGGATTATTATTCCTCTCCGTTCCAACAATAGGTACAAAGCTTATCCTTATCAAGTCCGGTTGCCTCCAACATATCGTCAAGACGGTTAAACCTGAGAGAAGTAAAGTTCAGTTCTTTTCTGATTTCTTCAACCATTCTCTCATATTTTTCAGATCCAGGGTCAATGTACTCCTTAAGAACTTCATCGGTTACAACACCGTTTTCAAGACGGGCAATAACACGTCTTGTAATCAGATCCATTTCTGATGAAGAACGTGAGAAATTCAGATATTTACATCCATAAAGCAGCGGTGGACATGCCGGACGGATATGAACTTCCCTGGCTCCGCTCTGATAAAGAAATTCTGTGGTTTCTCTAAGCTGGGTTCCTCTTACAATGGAATCATCAATTAAAAGAAGTTTCTTACCCTTAATTAATTCATCCACGGCCAGCATCTTCATTTTTGCAATAAGATTTCTCTTGCTCTGCATGGTAGGCATAAATGAACGAGGCCATGTAGGAGTATATTTAATAAACGGTCTGGAGAATGGAACTCCTGATTCATTTGCATAGCCTACCGCATGAGCTGTACCGGAATCAGGAACACCTGCTACTATATCAGGCTTTACATTATCCCTCTGAGCCATTTTTGCACCACAATTGTAACGCATCTGCTCAACACTTAAACCTTCATAGCTGCTTGCCGGATAACCATAATACACCCATAGGAAGGTACAGATTTTCATTTTGTTTCCCGGCTTTGCAAGGGTGATACAGTTTTTATCGGTAAGTACCACAATCTCACCCGGTCCCAGTTCCTTGTAATCGGTATAGCCAATATTCCTGTAAGCAAAATTTTCAAAGGATACACAGAATGCATCCTCTTTTTTCCCAATTACAACAGGAGTTCTGCCCATCTTATCTCTTGCTGCATAAATTCCAGCCTTGTTCATTAAAAGGATGGACATTGAGCCGTCAATGGCTTCCAGGGCATAATTGATTCCCTCAATAAGATTTTCCTTCTGATTAATCAGAGCGGCAACCAATTCTGTGGCATTGATTTCTCCACCGCTCATTTCAAGGAAATGCGCATGTCCTGTATCAAATAAGCCCTGAATCAGTTCGTCTGTATTATTTATTTTCCCTACTGTTGAAATAGCATAGGTGCCGTGATGAGAACGGATGAGTAAAGGCTGAGGCTCATAGTCAGAAATACAGCCTATTCCCATCTTTCCATGCATTTCATTAAAGTCCTTGTCAAACTTGGTACGAAAAGGTGCATTTTCAATGTTATGAATGGCACGATTAAAACCATCCTCTCCGTAAACCGTCATTCCTCCGCGTCTGGTTCCCAGATGGGAATGATAATCAATTCCGAAAAATAAGTCAAACACACAATCCTGCTTTGAAGCAACTCCAAAAAATCCGCCCATAAAAAACCTCTTTCTTTTATGTACCTTTTATGAGAAATAATCCGTTACAGAAAAATTTCCCACATCATTTTACAATCCAACAGCACCTATTATAATAATTTTCATCTGTGAATGCAATATATCAAATTAATTTATTTCGTTTTCCACAACTTTTCCGGATAACTCTTTTTTTTAGAATGAAGTTATGATAGTATAATTACTAATAGTATAATTATAAATAGTATGATTATTAAAGATGTCATATGAAATAAATCATTCATGTGTGGGGGTACTGTATGTCAAGAAAAATAACAGATTTTATTATTGACTGTTTATGTATTGTAATGATTTTTGCGGCGGCAAATTGCCGCTTCATATATGCAGAATACCATATTCCTGTTTTTATATTGATTCTAATGTTTATCGCTGCCAATGTGCTGCCACTTTTCTCTTTGGGCAGATTCCCGGGAAAGACCCTGCGGATTGCAAACCATGGTGTCAGGTGCCTGAAAATCTTTTTGGTCTCTTCCATTGCTTCCATCTGCATCAATCTGTATCTAATAATTTTGTCCTATTTTTCAGACTGGAAAAGTCTTCTGGCTGCTATACTGATTTGTATTGCCGCGGAAGCAGCAATTTTCTGGAATGGTATGCTGTGTGTATATTTCACTTCTTTGCAGCTTGGGGTAAAAACCCGAATACTTGGTGCAGTGTTTGGAATGGTACCTGTGATACACCTGTACTTTCTTGGTAAAATAATTAAAACCGTAAGTGAAGAAGTAGATTTTGAAACCAAAAAATACATGTTAAATTTATCCCGGAAGGAACAACAAATCTGCAAAACCAAATATCCCATACTGATGGTTCACGGTGTATTCTTCCGTGACTCCGAATACCTGAATTACTGGGGAAGAATTCCCAAAGAACTGATTGCCAATGGTGCCGAAATTTACTATGGGGAGCATCAGTCCGCTGCTTCTGTTCCGGACAGTGCTGCGGAGCTTGCCGCACGAATCAAAAAAATCATTACGGAAACCGGTTGCGGAAAGCTGAATATTATTGCCCACTCAAAAGGCGGTCTGGACTGCCGTTATGCCATTGAACACTATGGCATCGGAGAATATGTTGCTTCC
>JBJEJI010000073.1:0-35093 GCA_051877895.1 Lachnospiraceae bacterium
GTGATTTTTTTGTATAACAAACACCGCGCACCCGCATAGCGGGTGGTTGATATTTTGCACGCACGCGTGCTCAACAGGGTCATGACCCACATAATAAAAAAGGCTGTGCTAAATGCACAGCCTTGCAGTTTTAAATATTCACCTAAAACAGATTCGTAAGAGATAATATGACTAACGGTAAATAATCTCATCTCTTCCGGGTCCGTTACTTACCATCTTAATCGGAACACCGATTTCTTTCTCGATGAATTCAATGTAATCACGACACTCTTTTGGAAGCTTGTCATATTCTTTAATTCCTCTGATATCGCATTTCCAGCCTTTTAATGTTTCATAAACAGGCTTACATTTTGCAAGCTTTGTAGTAACAGGGAAATCTTTGATGACCTGGCCATCAAGTTCGTAACCAACACATACTTTGAGTTCATCCCAGCATCCCAGGGCATCAACTACTGTAAGAGCAACCTGAGTAGCACCCTGAATGCGGCAACCGTATCTTGTTGCTACTGCATCGAACCAGCCTACACGTCTCGGACGGCCTGTTGTTGCACCAAACTCACCCTTGTCTCCACCATTAAGTCTCATTTTATTTGCTTCTTCTTCATCGGTAATTTCGCTGACGAATTCGCCTGCACCTACAGCACTGGAGTAAGCTTTAACAACTGTAATAATGTCTTTGATTTCATATGGAGGAATTCCTGCACCGATTGCGCCATAAGCTGCAAGTGTAGATGAGGAAGTAACCATTGGATAAATACCATGGTCAGGATCCTTCAGGGAACCGAGCTGTCCTTCAAGAAGAATGTTCTTTCCTTCCTTTATTGCATTGTAAAGGAATGCAGAAACATCACATACATAAGGCTCAATCATGTCTCTGTATGTATGAAGTGTGTTAATTAATTCCTCCGGATCGATTACAGGCTTATGATACATGTGCTCAAGAAGAATGTTCTTCTGTTCAAGTACTCTGTAAACCTTTTCTCTAAGGCTTTCTTCATCAAAAAGCTCCTGAACCTGAAAACCGATTTTAGCATATTTATCAGAATAAAAAGGAGCAATGCCGGACTTTGTAGAACCAAAGCTGTTCTTCCCAAGTCTTTCCTCTTCATACTGGTCAAGTAAAATATGATAAGGCATCAGAATCTGTGCTCTGTCAGAAACCAGAATCTTTGGCTTTGGAACTCCGGCATCCACAATTGATTTGATTTCATTAATAAGGTATGGAATATTAAGTGCTACACCATTACCGATAATGCTTGTAGTGTGATCATAGAAAACACCGCTTGGAAGTAAGTGTAAAGCGAATCTTCCATAATGATTGATAATAGTATGTCCTGCATTACTTCCGCCCTGAAAACGTACAATAATATCAGACTGCTCACCCAACATATCGGTGATTTTTCCTTTACCCTCATCTCCCCAGTTTGCACCAACAACTGCTCTTACCATATGTAAGTCCTCCTGTTATTAAATAACATATTCCACGTTCGCACGTGATTTCTAATGTGCATCAGCACACACTTAGTAATTCTAACGCATGAATGATTTTTTTGCAATATCCTATTTACAATATATGTGTATTTTTATTAATTAACGGCTATTCACTATCTTTGATTAACATAGGTATATGAATCTAAATTATTATCCTGCTTAACGAACAAGTGCAGAATAGTCACTGAGATCAATGACTTTATCTGCGAAATCAGCATAAAAATCCGGTTCATGGCAAACCATAATCAAAGTTCCTTTATATTCCTGTATTGCCTGATGAAGGGAATCCTTTGCATCCACATCCAGATGGTTTGTCGGCTCGTCCAGTACCAAAACATTGGATAGTTTCTGCATCAACTTACATAATCTGACCTTGGCTGCTTCTCCTCCACTTAAAACCTTTATTTTACTTTCAATATGTTTGGTTGTTAATCCGCATTTTGCAAGAGCTGCTCTGACCTCATACTGGGTGTAGGAAGGAAATTCTCTCCAC
Organism: Lachnospiraceae bacterium; assembly: GCA_051877895.1. GTDB lineage: Bacteria > Bacillota > Clostridia > Lachnospirales > Lachnospiraceae > UBA3775. The sequence continues at coordinate 1,985 of JBJEJI010000073.1, forward strand.
AATTCATCAATACAGGTATTCTCTCCGTCTCCGGAAAATTCCTGTTCAAAATATCCTATAGAAAGGTAATCACCAAGTTCCGCTTTCCCTGAAATCGGCTCAATAATTCCCAATATGCTTTTTAAAAGTGTAGTCTTTCCAATACCGTTAGCACCTTTTAAAACAACCTTTTCTCCTCTTTCAATGTGTATTTGAAGAGGCTTTGATAAAGGTTTTTCATAACCAATTACCAGGTCATTTGTTTCAACAACCACTCTGGATGAAGCTCTGTCATTTTTGAATACAAACTCCGGCTTTGGCTTCTCTGCAGCAAGTTCAATCACATCCATTTTATCAAGCTTTTTCTGACGGGACATTGCCATGTTTCTTGTTGAAACCCTGGCCTTGTTTCTTGCAACAAAGTCTTTCAGTTCCCTGATTTCCTGCTGCTGTTTATTATACGCAGCTTCAAGCTGGGCTTTTTTCATTTCATGAACTTCTACAAAGTGATCATAATCTCCTACATATCTGTCCAGCTTTTGATTTTCCATATTATAAATAATATTTATTACACTGTTCAAAAAAGGAATATCGTGGGAAATCAGAATAAATGCATTTTCATAATCATTTAAGTAACGTTTCAACCATTCAATATGTTCCACATCCAGATAGTTGGTTGGCTCGTCCAACAGAAGAATTTCCGGCTTTTCAAGCAACAGCTTTGCCAGCAGTACCTTAGTTCTCCAACCTCCCGATAATTCTGTTACATCTGTGTCGAGACCGATTTCTGCAAGTCCGAGTGCTCCTGCAACTTCATCAATTTTCTGGTCAATATTGTAAAAGTCATGTATCATGAGCATATCCTGAATAGTGCCTAATTCTTCCATGGCTTCATTCATTTCCTCTTCTTCCATGGACTCCATGTTATCACAAATGTAATTCATTCGCTCTTCCATGTCAAACAAACGGGAAAAAGCATCCTTTAAAACATCATATACCGTCATACCCTTTACTAGAGATGCGTGCTGGTCAAGATAACCAACCTTAACATTTTTGGCCCATTCTACCGTTCCTTCATCAGGCTGCATTTTACCGGTAATGATGTTAAAAAATGTAGACTTTCCTTCACCATTTGCGCCGATTAATCCAATATGTTCTCCTGCAAGCAACCGGAAAGACACATCATTGAAAATAGCCCTGTCTCCAAACCCCAAGCTTAAATGTTCTACGTTTAATATGCTCATTGCTTCCTCCGTTTCCTCATATAGACGCTATACCTTAGGTTTATAGTATGTAATCAACATAGAACAGCGCATGGCATAGTTGTCATGCGCCGCAATTCTCTAATTTTTTTAAAGTTCTAATTAATCTTCCACGATAAAATTGTCATAGCCTTTTCTTTTCAATTCTGCCTCTGCCTTAATTGCATCCTCAAGGGTTCTGAAACCTTCTACAAACACGACAAAGAACTCTCCTTCTTTTTCCATATCGGTATCATAACCCATTAGAGCCAGTTCCCGTTGCAGATTTTTTGCATATCTGAATACTCTGAAAAGTCCGGTCTGAAGCTTATACTCTTTATCATTATCCCTGTCATCATATCTGTCATTGTCATATCTGTCCGAATCAGTAAGGGAATTATTTGTTATTTTAATTTTGTTTCCCGAGGCGGGAGCTACTCCAAGTGCCTGCATTATTCCGTCTGCAATTGCCTGGGCAGTACGATTAACATCCGCATCAAGAAGCGAATTGTCGTAATCATTATCAATAAATCCAACTTCTACCAGAACGGCAGGCATATTAGTCCGTCTGAGCACCGCCAGATCCTTTCTGGTTTCCACTCCAATGTTGTTGTAGCCCACTTCCTCAAGCTGGCTGTTAATTGCCTCTGCCAGTTCTTTTCGTATGCCGGAATTGTCATAAACAAGGGTCTGTACACCTTCATAGGTATTTGGAGCATATGCCGCATTTCTGTGAATCGAAACAAAATAATCCGCCCCTGTTGCATTGGCTATTCTGGCTTTTTGAATAGGGGAATCGTAAGTATCTACTGTTCTGGTATACTCTACATCAAAACCGTTATTCTGAAGAATGTCACCTAATGCAAGAGCAATTTTTAAGTTATCATCCTTCTCCGTCCGACCATTGTAGGTTGCACCATTATCAAATCCACCATGCCCGGGATCAATTACAATTTTTGTTGCCATACTGTACCTGAATATTCATGCTTTATTTCATAATATGCAGTAGTATGGATTCAGTGAAAATGATTTTAAAATCTATGGATAAAGATTCCGCTTCTTAATTTTGGTTCAAACCACGTAGATTTAGGTGGCATTAAAAGCCCTGCATCGGCTACATCAAAAAGCTCTGTAATAGATGTAGGATACATGGAAAATGCCAATTCCATATCGCTGTGACATCTTCTTACCAGTTCGCCCAGTCCTCTTATGCCACCAACAAAATCTATTCTTTTATCTGTTTTAGGGTCCTCGATTCCAAGTACCGGCTCCAGAACATAATTCTGAAGAACCGCCACATCCAGGCTGTCTACCGGATTTGCATCCTTAAGATCTGTCCTGACTGTAAGACGATACCATTTATCATCCAGAAACATTCCGAATTCGCCCTTACAGACCGGAGCATAATTTTCAGTACCAATTTCCTTGATTTCAAAATTTTCTGCCACCTTTGCCATGAATTCTTCTTTGCTGTGACCATTTAAGTCCTTAACAACTCTGTTGTAAGGCATAATCATCAATTCTTCCTCAGCAAATAAAACGGAAAGAAAATAATTAAATTCTTCTGTTCCTGTATAATCCGGATTTTCTTCCCTTCTTTTTAAACCTACTTTAACTGCACTGGCAGCTCTGTGATGCCCATCTGCAATATAGAGTGTATTGGTCTTTTCAAAAGCATCCCTGACCATTTCATTGCGTTCTGCATCAGATATTTTCCATACATTATGTGTAATTCCGTCCTCAGAAGTAAAGCCATAAAGCTTTTCTTCTTTCATAACATCGGCAATTACTGAAGCAATAGTATCATTACTGCGGTATGCAAGGAAAATAGGACCTGTCTGTGCACTCAATGTATCTACATGACGAATTCTGTCACGTTCCTTTTCCGCTCTTGTATTCTCATGTTTTCGGATTACCTGATTCAGGTAATCGTCTATGGAAGCACATGCCACAATTCCTTTCTGTGAGCGTCCATCCATAATAAGTTCATAAATATAATAACAATTGTCATTGTCTGTAAGATATGTACCGTCAGCGATACGAGCTTCGAACAACTCCTTTGCCTTAGCATAAACGCTGTCGTCATAAATATCAACGTCATCCGGCATATTGCTTTCCGGACGGTCAATATTTAAAAATGAAAGACTGTCTCTAAGTGCTGCCTCCTTAGCCTCTTTTCTGTTATAAACATCATAAGGCAGGGCGGCAACTCTTTGTACAAGAGAAGGCTCAGGCCTTACGCATGAAAATGGTTTAATGTCTGCCATAGTGTTCCTCCATTCTCCGGAAGCTTGAATGTCTCCGGTATTCACTCATCAAATGTAAATATCTTTTTAGCCGCTGTCAGCAGATGTATAATGATGCATATGGCACCAATAACCAATGCATAGATAATTGTTCCCAGCATTGCACCCATACCGCTGACCGGAACGATAAAATCAAAAACTTTCCATATAATCCAGAATATACAGAATATAGTCATAATGCTGGCAATTACCGCATACCTACCTCTTATAAAATACATAAAACATAGTTCAAATGCCATGTATACCATTGCTGTTATTCCTGCGACAACTGCAAGTAAAACAATATATGATAATACTCCTTTAAGAAAGTCCATATCTGCAAATGTTTCCGGAATAAAAGATGTAAACTCCTGTTTTTCCATTTCATCGGTTGTTTCAGGCAACATGTTGGAAGCAACAAAAACCATGGAAACAAACCCTGCCAGATACACGGTTAATGATACAGCAGTAACAGTCCATGTCCAAAGCATCTTCCCCAAAATAAACTGTTTTGAAGTAATATTTCTGTCCGCAACGGATTTCAGATAATCTGCATCTGATAAATTCTTTCTGTATAAATTTGCCCCCTTAAAAACATTATAAACACAAACTATAATCATTGCGAAAAAGAAAACGTAAATTGCCGTTACCGTAAAGTTCCCGTTTCCGGTGAAAATTCCAAAAACACACATAACGCACAATGCTACAGCTGCCATGAGAAACATTACTATCCCCGGCAACAGAATCTTTATATCTTTTTTCATCAGAACATTCAGAGTGTTTTTCAAATCTTATCCTCCATAAATGTTTCCTCTTTCAAAAGGAGTTGCTTTCAAATAGTCATTTACAAAACAGGATGATTCGGGACACCTGCCCCAAATCATCCTGCAAATCAAGCAGTTTTTAGTTAAAACTCAATCAGATTTTTCTTAACAAGTTTTTCCTTTTTCAGGAATCTGACATCATTTCCAAATCTAACCTGAATAATCTGGGCATCCGAATTATCTTCTACTACACCTTCACCATAAACGGTGTGAACAATTGTATCCCCTTCATTCAGATTATCAAGCATATCTCTTAAATCAAATGAAGGCTGATAATCATCCTCTTTTTCATGGAACATTTCGGTCAGTTCCGGATTAACAAAATTCTTTTCTGTTCTTGTTTCCCTTACAGGTACCGGTCTTCTTCCGTACTGTTCTGCGTTGGCCTTCCTAACAAATTCCGGCACTTTTGTTTCAGTAACCACCGGAGCTTCCTGCTGAATAGTTTCAGAAACCTCATCCACGGGTGCTGTTGCAGGTTCCGGTTCTTCATCTTCAACGATTTCTGATAAATCAGCTGCCTGAGTTGCTTCTTCAGTTTCTTCTTCATCAAAGGAACTGCTTCCAAGTTTTTCTTCCAGTGAAGCAATTAAACTCTTAAGCGAGTCTCCTTCTTCATAACTCTCTGAATTATAATTGGTTTCAGCCACAGGAGTTTCCTCCGGAGATACCTCAGGAGTATCATCATCAAAAATTCCGGTCATATCAAGCTGGACATCTTCCGGATTTCCGATTACTTCACCGAGACTTCTGCCTCCCTGGTCACCAAGACCAATGTGATCGTAGTAAAGGGACTTTGCTTCTTCAAAATCTTCTTCCAGTTCACCTTCCAATGGTTCATACTGAGGTCTGTTACTGTAACGCTCGATTTCTCTTTCAAGCTTTTCTTCTGATGTTTTAACCCAGATTGTATAACCAATCATAAATACAAGAATAACAATAACCAGAATAGTAATCCATTTCCATGGCTTAAAGCCATTGGAATCATCAATCATGTTCTGTGTATCCTTATTCATTGATGCATCATCATTATTACCGTCATCAATAACAGGGTCTGAAATACTGCCGGTTGCTACATCGGGAGTTGGTGTATTTGTTGGAGCAGGTGTAGGTGTAAACGGAACAATGTCACCTCTGGTAACACGTCCTGTATAAACATATCCTTCATAAACTACTCCGTCCACCGTAGCCCGGCATTTATACCAGACATCCAGATCTGCATCATATTCTTCATTAAAAATCAACAGCTCGGTTCCCGCATCAAGATGTACAACCGTACCATCATCCTTTGTAAGCTTCGGATTTGCGGAGCCCGGCTGTGTATACATGTCTGCTCCATCGTCCCTTGTTACTGTTCCGTTATAATTATTGTTGAGATAATCCAGTGCATCAGCATTTGCCCTGCCATGCAGAATAAAGCATATTGTAAATATAAAAGCAAGCACAAATACAGACTTAATAATGTAGTTGCATAATGGTTTAGTGGTATTCATTCTAACCTTCCTCCCTTTCAACCTGCCTTACATACGTTCCGGTGCTTCAAAAGCAAGCAGGTCAATTCCGTTTTCGAGTATCCTGAGTGTAAGTGTAATAAGTGCAATCCATGAAGACTTTTTCTTTCCATCGGTCTCTGCAAGAATACGATTGCCGTGATAAAAGCTGTTAAATGCATTGGAAAGTTCATAAATATACTGACAGATTTTATTCGGAGCCAGTTCCCCGGCCGCATGTTCAATCATATCATTATATCTTGCCGCCTGAAGTCTGAGTTCGGTTTCCTCAGCCGAAGGCTCATAGGAACTTCCATCAAATTCTGCTTTCTTTTCACCGCACTTTGAAAGGATTGATTTAATCCTTACCATAGTGTAAAGGATATATGGACCGGTGTTTCCTTCAAACGAAGTAAAACGGTCAATATCAAAAACATAGTCTTTGGAAGGCTGATTGCTTAAATCACCATACTTAATCGCAGCAAGGCCAACCATTGAAGCAATCTTTTCAGCTTCTTCTTCTGTCATGTCTCTGTCTGACATCTTTTCAAAAACTGCGTCTGTTATATCTTTAATCAAATATTCAAGACGCATTACTCCACCGTCTCTGGTTTTAAAAGGTTTACCATCCTTACCATTCATTGTACCAAAGCCCAGGAAAGTAAGTTCGGTTTCCGGTTTTACAAGACCTGTTTTTCTTGCACATCTGAAAACCTGCTCGAAATAAAGGCTTTGACGCTGGTCGGTAAGATAAATAATTCTGTCAGGATTAAACAGCTTCATTCTTTCTACAATTGTAGCAAGATCGGTGGTATTATAAAGTGTTGCTCCGTTAGATTTTAAAATCATGCATGGAGGCATTTCTTTAGTATCAGTTTCTTCTTTAACATCCACAACAAGCGCCCCGTCACTGATATAGGCAAAACCACCATCTTTCATTCCCTGAACCATATCCGGAATGTAAGGCTGTGCATCACTTTCCTTCTTCCAAAGGTCAAAGTGCACATTTAATTTATCATAGTTTTTCTGAAGGTCCGGTATTGACACATCAATAATATGCTTCCATAATGCCCTGTAACCGGGATGACCATCCTGTAGAAGAAATGTAGCCTGTCTTGCTTCTTCCTTATATTCCTCATTGGTTTTGGAATAATTATTTGCGTAAGGATAAATTTCTTCCAGTTCACTGATGGTAAAAGGAGGCTCTGCCGGATATTCTCCGGTGTAATTATCATCAAAATACGGAAGCTCCGGCTGTCTTCTCTTAAGCTCGGTAATTATAAGACCAATCTGAAGTCCCCAGTCACCCAGGTGTGCATCACCTATAACATTATTGCCAACATAACGTAAAATTCTTTTTACACTTTCGCCGATTACCGCTGAACGAAGATGACCTACATGTAAAGGTTTTGCCACGTTTGGTCCGCCGTAATCAATTACAATTGTCTGCGGTTTCTGAACCTTTTCCACCCCCAGCATGGAATCTTCACTCATTTTACTAAGATAGTCCGCCAGAAACTCAGAGGAAAGACTCATGTTAATGAAGCCGGGCATAACTGCCTCAATCTTAGAAAACATAACTTTGTTTTCTACTGCTTCCAACACCTGATTTGCAATCTGGATAGGAGCCTTCTTGTAAACTTTTGCCGCTGCAAGACTTCCGTTACACTGATACTGGCACAAATCAGGTCTGTTTGAAACTACTGCCTGACCATAATCACTGTTATATCCACATTTTTCAAATGCACTCTTCAGTTCATTTGAAATGATGTCTATTATCTTATTCATATATTATCAGCATTTCCCTTTCTCTACATAGTTATTAAAAGTTTATCACACATTATTGGAAAAGTAAATGAAAAACTGGTCTTATAAACATGATAAATAGGGCATTTTTCCGAATTTTGAATTTTTGCTTGATTATTGTCCAAAATAGTGTATTTTATTAAAGGTGGAGTATTTTAAATATAAGAAACAAAAAACATATTTATTGTTTTTCACATAAGGAGGTAATCAATGGTTAAAGTAGTAAAATTTGGCGGAAGTTCCCTTGCAAATGCCAGTCAGTTTGAAAAAGTAAAATCAATTATCACTTCTGATTCAGCAAGACGTTTCTGTGTACCAAGTGCACCCGGAAAACGTTTCAGCGGCGACATCAAGGTCACTGACATGCTTTACGGATGCTACGCTCTCGCCAAAGAGGATAAAGATTTTTCCGCAGAACTTAACGCAATCAAAGAACGTTACAATGAAATCATCACAGGCCTTGGACTCAGCACCTGTCTTGATGAGGAATTTGAAATAATAACAGATAATTTCCGCTCAAAAGCCGGGGATGATTATGCTGCCAGCCGTGGAGAATATTTAAATGGTATTATTATGGCCGACTATCTTGGTTATACTTTTGTTGATGCAGCAAAATATATTTATTTCGACGACAACGGAAACTTCATGTCAGAAGAGTCCCATGAAGCACTCAGTGCATATCTGGAAACAGTTGATTCTGCTGTCATTCCGGGATTTTACGGTGCATACCAATCAACAGGTCTTGTAAAAACCTTCAGCCGCGGTGGTTCTGATATTACCGGTTCCATTGTAGCAAGAGCTGTCAACGCTGATATTTATGAAAACTGGACAGACGTATCCGGTGTGCTGATTGCCGATCCAAGAATCGTGGAGAATCCTCTTCCAATTGAAGCAATTACCTATCGTGAGCTTCGTGAGCTTTCATATATGGGTGCCTCCGTACTTCATGAGGATGCTATTTTCCCTGTAAGGAAAGCAGGTATTCCTATTAACATTAAGAACACCAACGCTCCTGACGATCCGGGAACCTTAATCGTAGAAAGCACATGCAAAACATCCAATCACATTATTACCGGAATTGCCGGTAAAAAAGGCTTCTGCTCCGTAAACATTGAAAAAGATATGATGAACTCCGAAATCGGTTTTGCTCGTAAGGTACTTCAGTCTTTTGAAGACAATGGCATTTCCATTGAACACATGCCATCCGGAATTGATACTCTTACCGTATTTGTTCATCAGGATGAATTTGAAGCCAAGGAACAGATGGTAATCAATGAAATTTCAAAGCTTACACATCCTGATTCCATTGATCTTGAATCCAACCTTGCTCTGATTGCAGTTGTAGGAAGAGGTATGAAATCCATGCGCGGTACAGCAGGTAAAATCTTTACTGCCCTTACAAACAATAATATCAATATCCGAATGATTGACCAGGGCTCCAGTGAGTTAAATATCATCATTGGTGTTGCCGACGAAGATTTCGAGCAGGCAATTAAAGCAATTTATAATTCTTTTGTAAACGGAAATAAATAAATCCGTCAAATAACACAACAATTATTTTGTTACAGAAAAAATGCTATTGATAAATAAAATTAAAAAAAGACATTGTATAATGACGTTACAAAAATTCTATTAATTAATATATGGAGGAAATTATGGCAAATCCTATTGTTACTTTTAATATCGATGGTTTTGGAACAATCCGTGCTGAATTATATCCTGAAATTGCTCCAAACACAGTAAACAACTTCATTTCACTTGTAAACAAGGGCTTTTATAACGGTCTTACCTTCCATCGTATCATTAACGGATTTATGATTCAGGGTGGAGACCCACAGGGAACAGGTATTGGCGGTCCCGGGTACGGAATTAAGGGCGAATTTGCTTCCAATGGTTTCCAGAATACACTGAAACACACTGCAGGTGTTCTTTCCATGGCCCGTTCCATGATGCCTGATTCTGCAGGTTCACAGTTCTTCATCATGCATAAGGATGCTCCTCATCTTGATGGTCAGTATGCTGCGTTCGGTAAAGTTACTGAGGGAATGGATATCGTAGACCGCATTGCTACAGTAAGAACCAATTGGAATGACGCCCCTTTAGAAAAGGTTGTAATGACAGAAGTGACTGTTGATACATTCGGAACAGCCTATCCGGAACCGGAAAAAAGATAAGTTTTCTTTGGAGGAAATTAATGAAGACAGCAGGAATTATCGCTGAATATAATCCGCTTCATTCAGGACACATCTATCAGATGGATGAGACCCGACGAATAACCGGAGCGGACTATATTGTAGCTGTTATGAGTGGCAGCTACACACAGCGGGGAATTCCTGCTTTTTTTGATAAATATATCCGTACCGAAATGGCACTTAAGGCCGGTGCAGACCTTGTACTTGAACTGCCTGTTGCAGTTTCTACAGGTAGTGGTGAATACTTTGCCAAAGGTGCAGTTACACTTCTGCACTCTTTGGGCGTAACAGACTATCTTTCTTTTGGCAGTGAATGTGGCGATATTAACCGGTTAACAGAAGCTGCCAGCCTTCTTTTAAATGAATCTGACGAGTTCAGTCTGGCAGTGCAAAAGGAGTTATGTACCGGCAAGACGTATCCCCAGGCCATAAGCATTGCTGCCAAAAACCATAAGCCTGAACTTGCCACCCTTTTAACAACTCCTAACAATATTCTTGGAATAGAATATTTAAAAGCCTTAAATGTGCTTAATTCTTCCATCACACCTGTAACTGTGAAACGAAAAGGAAATGCATATCACGACGAAGAATTGTCCAACGACAAACTTCCTTCTGCAACAGCATTAAGGAAGTACCGTGAAGAAAATACTTTTTCTGATTTTCTCTCGCACCTGCCGGAGCAGATCAGAACTGTTTTCACAAGAAACAACAGCACTGAAATTTCAAACGCAGGTAAAAAAACAGATTCAGAATCGGATTCACAATTAAATGATTTCGGTTATCTTACAGAAGATGATTTCTCAAACATTTTAGGAAGTAAGCTCCTTGGTTTTTCTGAATGCCAAAATAATTATGCTGATTTAAATCCTGACATGACCAACAGACTCTGCAGACTTTTAAAAGAAAAACCGGTAAGATTCTCTGAACTTACAGAAGCATTAAAGACACGCCAAATTACACAGGCAAGAGTTCAAAGAGCCTTGATTCATATTATGCTTGGAATAACCGCGGAAGATATGAAACAGATTAAAAACGCAGATACAGCACCATATATCAGGGTTCTTGGCATGAAAAAAACTGCCGCACCTCTTATGAAAGAAATACGGCAGCATGCTGTGTCTCCTATAATTGCCAGACCTGCCAAGGACACTCAAGTACTGAATGACCTTGCATGTAAAAGCTTTAAACAGGATTTAAATGCCTATACCTTGTACAGACAGGTTTATTATAATAAATATCCGAAAAGTTCCTATCAGCCGCCAATGGATTATAAAGGCATAATACTTTTATAATTTATTACCGGACTCCTCTATTAAATCCGCCAGAGTAACACTGTCAAGATACTCATTAATCATCCCACTGAGCTTCTGCCACATAGGCAGAGTTCTGCACTCTCCGGCTCTTTCACAAGGGACTGCATCCCGTTCAAGGCATGCGACAGGGACAAGATCACCTTCTGTAATTCTAAGAATTTCGCCAACCTTTATTTCTTCCGGCTTACGATTCAGGCGATAGCCCCCACCCTTGCCATGAATTCCTTCCACTGCTCCGTTTTTTGACAAAAGTGTCATTATACTTTCAAGATATTTTTGGGAGATTTCTTCTTTTTTAACAATGTCTTTTAGTGGAATGTAACTACAATCACCACGTTCCGCCAAGTCAATCATAACCCGTAACGCATATCTTCCCCGGGTGGAAATCATCATGTTTATTACCTCATAACTGTCATTTCAAAATATTCCCAACCATATTTTAATATTTATAATTTTTCAAATCCCTGCTGTAAATCTGCTAAAATATCATCAATATGCTCTATACCAATAGAAAGACGTACAGTATTAGGCTTGATTCCTGCCGCAAGCAGTTCTTCTTCAGAAAGCTGGGAATGTGTTGTGGATGCAGGGTGTATTACAAGTGACTTAACATCTGCTACATTTGCCAGCAGTGAGAAAAGCTCCAGACTTTCCGTGAATTTCTTTGCTGTATTTGCATCTCCCTTGATTTCAAAGGTAAAAATCGAACCACCCCCATTAGGAAAATACTTATCGTAAAGTTCTTTCTGCTTTCCTTCAGCCAATGACGGATGATTAACCTTTTCAACCAATGGATGTTTTTTCAGGAAATCAACAACCTTAAGCGCATTTTCAACATGTCTTTCAAGTCTTAATGAAAGTGTTTCAAGCCCCTGTAAAAGAAGAAAAGAGTTAAACGGAGAAATTGTTGCTCCCTGATCTCTCATAAGGGTTGTACGAAGTTTAGTAATATATGCAAGATTTCCACATGCCTCAGAGAATACAACACCATGATAAGATGGATTTGGCTCTGTAATGCCCGGGAATTTATCATTCTGTGTCCAGTCAAACTTTCCGGAATCAATTACAACACCACCCATTACTGTTCCATGTCCTCCAATAAACTTGGTAGCGGAATGAACAACAATGTCAGCGCCATGTTCAATTGGTCTTAAGAGATATGGTGTTGCGAAAGTGCTGTCAACAATTAATGGAATACCATGTCTGTGTGCAATATCTGATACGGTTTCCAAATCTGTTACATCGGAATTTGGATTGCCAAGTGTTTCAGCATAAAGTAACTTTGTATTTGGCTGAATTGCCTTTTCAAAGTTTTCCGGATCTGAAGGATCAACAAAGGTAACTAACAATCCCTGGTCCTTTAAAGTGTTGGCAAAAAGATTATAGGTTCCGCCATAAAGGTTTGCAGATGAAACAATATGGTCTCCTGCTACTGCAATGTTCTGAATTGCATATGTAATTGCTGCTGAACCGGAGGCTGTTGCAAGTGCTGCAGCTCCACCTTCAAGTGCTGCAATACGCTTTTCAAACACATCAGAGGTTGGATTCATGAGTCTGGTATAAATATTACCACCCTCAGTCAAGCCAAAACGTCCTGCTGCCTGTGCAGAATTCTTAAACACATAGGATGTAGTTAAATAAATTGGTACTGCTCTTGCATCTGTGGCAGGATCCGGTGTCTCCTGTCCAACATGTAACTGTAATGTTTCAAACTTATAGTCTTTATTGCTCATAGTCATATTTCCTTTCTATTTCCTACCTTTCCTGTAGGTTATCCAAATAATACTACTATCAACCTACTTTGTCAATAGGTAATTGGAAAATATTAGAAAAAAAGCAGCCTCAAAATGAGGCTGCATCAGGTTTTCTTTTCAATAAAAATGTTCAAACACTTATAGACTATGTAATAAACAATTAACAAATAAAAGAGAGAGCAATAATAATTATAGATTATTCGTCAATGTTATTGAGAAATGTATCTTCGTTGAAGTTATATTCTTCATCATCTTCTTCAACAGATCCATCGTCCACATCCTCAACCGGCTGCTCATCTGTTCCATTTCCATACTCACTGGTAAGGTAATTAGGATCAAGCTGGGCATAGATTTCCAATCTGTTAGCAGCTACGGAATCATAGCTTTCCTTCAATGTGTTAATCAGAACTTCAGATCTTTCTCTTGTAGCTTCATATGCTTTCAGGAGAATTTCTTCCATGTCATACATAATGTTGTTTGCATAATTCAAAGCTCCCGAAGTAAGCTGGTCGGCTTCTGCTTTTGCCTTTGCAACCATTTCATCTGCATCCTGGCCTGCTGCTGCTACCATTTCATTTACTCTTGCATAAGCCTGCTGCATAATTTCATGCTCACCAACAAGCTGTTTTGCCTTAATTTTAGCTTCTTCGATAATCTTTTCAGCCTTATCGTTTGCATCTGCAATGATTGCATCGCGGTTTGCAATAATTTTCTGATATCTCTTGATTTCATCAGGGGTTCTCTCCTTCAGTTCATCAAGTAAATCATATAACTCGTCCTTATTTAATGTTACTTTGTTTGGTGCGAAAGTATTTGGTTTGCATCCCTCGACGAATTCATAGATTTCATCAATTAACTGCTCAATTCTGTTTCCTGACATGACTCTTCTCTCCTTATGTTATAATTTGAATTTATCGTACACTGCTTTAACCACATTTTGTGGAACCAACGGTGTAATGTCACCGTTATATTTTGCTATTTCTTTTACAATGCTGGAACTAAGATAGGAATACTCCACACTGGTTGTAAAAAAGATTGTATCTAAAGATGCATTCATTTTATGATTCATCTGTGCAATCTGTAGTTCATATTCAAAATCCGTTACAGCTCTCAGACCCCTAACAAGGATACGGGCATTGTTCTGCTTTGCAAAATCCACCGTAAGACCATGGAAAGATTCCACCTTAACATTTGACAGATGCGCAGTTGCTTCTCTAATGAGGCTCACACGCTCCTCCGCAGTAAATAAAGGTGTCTTTTCACTATTGTCAAGCACACCGATTACAAGTTGGTCAACAACTCTTGACGCTCTTTCTATAATGTCAAGATGACCTTTGGTGACCGGATCAAAACTCCCGGGGTAAATAGCAATTTTCATGTTAAACCTTCTTTGTAAGAAAATAATGCTGATTTGACTTGTAAACCTTTATTCTTTCAACAGAAAAACCCATGCGGATAAAAGGCTCGAAATCATGCTCCAAAGCTGTTTCCACAACAATAAGGGCATCATCAGCCAAAAGTCCGTTTTCATCAAGCAGTTCCAACGCCTGATACTCAAGCTCTCTGCCATAAGGCGGGTCAAGGAAAACAAGATCAAAAGTCTTTCCTTTTGCACGCAATCCTGAGATTGCATTTCTGTAATCCATCAAAAGCACATCAGACCGTTCTTCCAGCCTTGCTCTTCTTACATTCCCTGTAATACATCTCACTGCCTCGCGGCTCATGTCCACAAAGCAGGCATAATCGGCACCTCTGCTTAAAGCTTCGATTCCCAGTGCACCGCTTCCCGCAAACAAGTCAAGAACAACACTTCCCGGGACATAAGGTTGAAGCATGTTAAACAAGGTTTCCTTTATTCTGTCTGTAGTGGGTCTGGTTTCTTTCCCTGCAGGTGTTTCAAGAAGAATACTCCTTGCAGAACCGGCAACTACTCTCATTTTATTCCTCCGCCTAGAGATGAATACATACAATTATTGTACTATACATCAAAGATTTGTCAAGTCCAAAATCTTTCTGACTGCACCGTCAAGCCAGTCTCTTTTCAATGTTTCAATTGCACCGCTGTCAACAGTTTCTGCTACGGATGGGTCCAAAGGAACCTTTGCAAGTACCTCAATACCATATTTTTCAGCAACCTGCTCAATATGGCTGTCTCCGTAGATGGCGATGTGCTTCCCGCAGTCAGGACATTCAAGGTAACTGTAATTTTCAACAATACCGATAATAGGTACATTCATGGCTTTTGCCATGTTTACAGCTTTACCGACAATCATGCTTACAAGACTCTGGGGACTGGTAACAACTATAATGCCGTCAACCGGCAAAGACTGAAAAACAGTAAGCGGAACGTCACCTGTTCCGGGAGGCATGTCTACGAACATGTAATCAACATCATCCCAAAGTACGTCACTCCAGAACTGCTTTACGGTTCCTGCAATAACAGGACCTCTCCAGAGTACCGGTGTGTCCTCTGCTTCAAGAAGGTTATTAATACTTATCATCTGAATTCCCGTCATGGTTTTCATTGGGAAAATCGCTTCTTCATCAGCCTCTGCAAGTCCTGTTACACCAAAGGCCTTTGGAATGGAAGGACCTGTCAGGTCAGCATCAAGAACTGCTGCTCTTTTTCCCATTTTTTGAAAAAGAACCGCAAGGTATGATGTTACAAAGGATTTACCTACACCGCCCTTACCACTTACGACACCGATTACTTTTTTTACCTTTGCACGTGGATTAAGCTTTGCCATCATATCTTCAGGCGCAGTTCTGGAACCACAGTTTGCACTACAGGATGAACAGTCATGACTGCATTCTTCAGTTTCCTGATTTTTCACTTCTTCACTCATATTTTTCTCCAATCCGACACGAATTATTATACTCGTATTCTTTCAGTATATTCTATCTTTTTATGTTTAAAGCAAAGACAAAGCGGATATATGATATTAATATCCGCTTCGCCTTTATATTATCATTTTTTGCTTCTTTTATGCACTTGTTCAAAATATACCATAAAAACAATACTTTTATCAATATCAAAGTAAAAATTAATTCAGCAATTTATTTATTTTCTTTTCTAATCAGCATTTCATCATACTGTTTATACATTTTCTGCACTCCGTTTTCCAGCAAATAGTAATGCATTATGTACGGAACAAGAAGTACCATAAAGGCCAAAATCAGAACAAGCATTCCAATTGTTGGATT
The DNA here is from genome assembly GCA_051877895.1 of Lachnospiraceae bacterium. GTDB lineage: Bacteria > Bacillota > Clostridia > Lachnospirales > Lachnospiraceae > UBA3775. Next base: position 18,073 of record JBJEJI010000073.1, read on the forward strand.
TCCGATGGCATAAAGTATACTGAGTACGGTCAGTATGGCAAAAACCATGGTTACAATCAGATGCACCAGTCTCTCATGCATAAAAAAACCAATCTGGATAAGATGTTTCTGAATCTCTTTTTCCCAGTCAACATTATCATCTGCTTCCGAAAGCAGTCTGTCAATGCTGTTCATGTACTCTATGATTCTTTTTTTCATTTTTGCCTCCTAATGCATTTATGCATGCTAAATATAATTCTTTTACATTTCAGCATAATCTGTGGCACGTTTAAGTAACATCTTCAAATCATTTACAGTTGGCTTGAAGAATCCCACATTATATAAGCCAATCAATATCATACAAAGAATCGGTGTGATAATCATTCCGATCAGACCACCGCATTTTATACCTATATAAAGGGTAATGAGACTGACAAGAGGATGAAGTCCTGTCTGGTCACCCACAATCTTAGGTTCAACAATTCTTCTGAAAAGAAAGAGCCCTGCAGTCAAAATTCCAAGGACAACGGCTTTTGTATAATTTCCTGCTACGACAAGAAGGATTATCCATGGAACAAGAATTACGCTGCTGCCCAGAAGCGGAATAAAATCTACAAAACCAATAAGCAATCCAAACAACGCTGCATAGCTCTGTCCGATTATAAGTAAAACCACAAAAGCAATCAAAGCCACCATGCCCGAAACAATAAATTGAGCCTTAAGATAGCCAAAGGTTGCACTTCCTGCGGCTTTCTTTATCTGTTCAATATGAGGTTTGACCCCCTCCGGTACTACCCGTTTTATCTTTCTACGGATAATGGGATAATCTGCACATATGAAGTATGTGGCCATAAGGAAGAATAAAAAGCCAAGGAAAAAGCTGCCGATTGTCGGTGCATAATTTCCTATGCTGTCTACAATGGCATTGGCTGTTCCCGGCAGATACTTTGTAGCCCAATCCATTATATCATCCACCAAAGAATACATATACTTTAACACAGTTTCATAGGTCATGTTTGTTCTTGCCGATACAAATCTCGCAATACTCTGCACCAGTTCTTCCAATCCTTTAAGATAGAAATCCCAGTTTTTTATCATGTCCATAATCTGTTGAATCAGATAATATAGTATTCCCCCAAGCATTAAAGCCGCAATACACATTATAGAAATAACAAAAACTATTGACCAGAACTTTCTGAAATGTTCAAATCTTCCGGACAGTTTTCTGATGATTGGAATCAAAAATACTGCAGAAACCAAGTATGCCAGCAAAAACGGCAGAAAGAAATCAGACAAAATTCTACCGAACTTAAAACAGATATACAAAATAACAACAACCAGTAAAAATCTAAGTGCAATTCTTGCCAACAGCTTTTTTGTAGATATTTCCTCTTTTCCTTCTTCCATAAATTACCAACCTTTTGACCGTAGTATATACGGCAATTCATATATTATTCTCTAATTTTTTCCACTTAATTTATAAAATAGCCTGACGTCCAAAAAATAAACACTTTTCTCATGCTTACACATTGAAGCACCATGACATTTCATAAACAAATATCTTATGTTTTCATTATAGTAATAACATTGTATGTTTGCAACGAAAAATAAGAGAATTAACAAAAAATTCCTATATATTTAAAATTTCTTCTCCGTCAGTAAGCAGATATTTTTCCACGATGTGCTTTCTCACCCATGAAATAGCCGGTCCAAGGCAAAATGCCATAATAACCGTTACCACTCCAACAGTCTGTCCCAGAAGAAGTCCTCCCAATGCAAACAACAGATCATAAATGATACGGATAACTTTAAAAGGCACCTTTTTTATCTTTTCTGCAATCAGGAAGGATAATGCATCATACGGAGCTGTTCCCAATTGTACTGCCATATAAAAAGCAGCTGCAAAAACAAAAAGTACTAATGCCGGAATAGCAACCGAAATTCTCACAACCATGCTGTCAAATACTGTAGCCGGTATAATTTTTGAATTAAGCCAGGTAAAGAAATCGAAGCTGTAACCAACCAGAAACATATTTGCCAATGTTCCCCAGCCAACCTGGTTTCTGGCAAAAATCAAGACCACAATGAGAATTGCACAGTTTAAAAATGCCTGCCAGTTTCCAAAAGACCATCCGAGAATTTCTGAAATACCCAGATTCATACAGGTATACGGATCTGTACCAAAATTGCAAAGATTCAGGTATGTATTGGCAAATCCCATCATAATTACTGCAATAACTACAATTACCAGCTTTTTCTTGTCTACATGTAAAAACTTCATAACTCATCCATCCTGTTTTATTTTTTTCTATCGGGAAGCTGCGAAAGAATTATTGCTGCAAACATCAGTATACAACCCGCCATTTCCCGTTTTGTAAGCACTTCATTCAACAAAAAATAACCAGCCAGTACCGATATTACTGACTCAAGACTCATTATCATGGATGACATGGTAGGATTAACATCCCTCTGTCCCACTATCTGCAATGTATACGCTATGCCGCTGGAGCAGACACCTGCATATAACACAGGCACAGCTGCATCTATAATACCGGACAAGCTGGGATTTTCAAGAAGAAACATAAAAACACCTGATATTATTCCACATACAAAGAACTGAATACAGCTCATGGCAACGCAATCAGTCATTGGTGCAAAATAGTCAACTACCAGAATATGTGCTGTAAATACCAGTGCCGTTCCAAGAAGCAGTATATCCTCTGTTTTCCAAGAACCAAAGTCTCCATCTACGCACAGGCAATACAATCCCATAACTGCAAGAACCACCCCCATTGCCGCTTTTGTTCCTACTTTTTTGTGAAAGAACAGTCCGGCAACAGGAACCATTACAATATATAATGCCGTAATAAAGCCGGCCTTTCCAACCGTTGCGGTTTTCAACGCCAGCTGCTGTAAATTAGAACCCATACACAGAATCACACCACAGGAGATTCCTCCCATAAGAAGTGTTTTCCTTTTTTGTTTTAATTCCGGAGAATTATCGTTCTGTGTCAGTGCAATATTTTCACAGGTCTCACGGTTTTTTTCCGGTTTGCCCATGTCCTGTTTATTATTTAATGCTCTAATTAAAAAAATGCAGGGAATTAAAACAACTCCGCCGATAAGCGAACGAACACAGTTAAAGGTGAAAGCACCTATATAGTCCATTCCTGCACTCTGGGCAACAAAAGCAATGCCCCAGATTGTTGCCGTTAAAAGTAATAACAGCGAACCTCTTATTTGTTTTTTCAAAATTTCCTCCGTAAAGTAAACTAACTGTATTAATATTTTTCCATGGAAAAGTACTACTACATGGAAAGAATTATTTCTCTCGCTGTACTTTCATCAACCGGAGTTGCAAAAACACCATCCTGAAATTCCACTACGCTTCCGATACCTTTTTGAACGACAAAACGGAGTTTTCCGTTACGAACCTTTTTATCAGTATACAGTTTCTTTACAAGCTGCTCCCTGTCAATATAATCAGGGATTGCAACCGGAAGATTTGCAGCCAGAAGCAGCCGGGTTACTGCCTGTTTTTCTTCTGCTGTCATGTAACCAAGTCTCACTGCCAGTTCTGCCTGTGCAACCATACCGATTGCTACAGCCTCTCCATGAAGAAGTTTATAATCACTTACTGTTTCAATGGCACGCCCTACAGTATGTCCGAGATTCAGAACCTCACGAAGTCCTTTTTCTCTTTCATCTTTCATTACAACAGAATACTTGATTTTACAGTTTTCTTCTGCTATATGTTCACATGCCTCCTTATCTACAGCAAGAATTTTATCCATGTTATCCTTCAGAAAATAAAAAAACTCTTTGCTTGCAAGGCATGCATGTTTAATAGTTTCTGCCAAACCACTGGATATCTGGTTTGCAGGAAGTGTTTTCCAGCATGCTATATCAATGTATACCTTTTCAGGCTGATTGAAAATTCCAATAAGGTTTGTTGCAAGAGGTGTATCAACTGCGGTTTTTCCACCAACTGAAGCATCTGCAGCCGCAAGAAGGGTGGTTGCATAATTAATGAAAGGCACACCTCTGCCAAAGGTTCCCGCTACAAAACCGGCAAGATCGGTTACAACACCTCCGCCAACAGCAATAACACAGCAGTCTCTTCTGTAGCCTTTTGCAAGCATGGAATCTTCAATAATCTCTTTAGTTCTGCGGGTTTTGCTTTTTTCTCCCGCCTCAAACACAAACAAATCTACGGTATAACCTGCTTCACGTATTTTTTCCGCAATTTTATCTGCATATAAATCCTTTATTACACTGTCAGTAATCATGGCAAATTTAGTTATACCACCTACAAGTCCGTTTTTCAAATCACTGACAAGCTTATCGGAAAGTTCAAATCCAACCTCTATATCATAGCTGTCATCAACAACTTTTTTAAGTTCAACATTAAATACACTCATGTTTTTCTCCGTCCTAATTCTTATCTCAGCTTTCAGCCGATACTCAATCACTGTTACAATTTGTCAGCCAAAAATGCTTTATTATTTTATAACCGGCATCCAACAGTATTTAACTGAAATTTCATACTGCCGTCCGCAGTACTTTATTAACTTATACATCAGAATCGCAAAATTCAACTGCTGTTTCAAAAGCTTGAGCAGGACTCATTTTCCTAAACATTCCGGCCTCAAGCAGTCCAATATTTAACTTCTTCATTCTGTAATACAGGCTGGTGCTTGCTCCTGTATTAGAAGAAACCGGATAGGTTGTTGCAATAATACTTATTGCATCCCTGCCACCAAGTCTTTTAGAAAGATAACCTATCTCTGTTAAATCCTTTGAGGTAGGCTTGGTCATTTTACAGGAAATGAACAAAGGATGATTTTTATTCATAATAATAACATCAAATTCATTATCATCCGTGTCTACACCATCTCTGCCATTCCAGTCAATAATATAGCCCAGATGTGCTTCATCATAACACTGAAGTGCTTTTATGTAAACATACATTTCAAGCCAGATTCCATAAGTAGTAATATATTCCTTATATTTGGCATTTTTAATGATGTATCTGTCATCATCACGGCGAATAATAAAACCGTACTTCACAAAATATTCCAGCAGGCTTTCTATTTCCCGCAAACGTTCTTTTCCACATTTCATATTTTTTACTGAAAAATGCATCCCCGAATAGCCATAGAAATAAGAACTGAGATATTTTTGCAACAGCTTCCATTCCTCGATATGGTCAAAGATAGCCTCTGCCATGTTACAAACCATTTCATATTCTTCTTTGCCGGGTTTTGAGCGGGAATCACTGAAATGCTTTGCACCTCTGGCTGTAACATAGTCATCCATAGTTATCTGCTTCGCACGATATTTTATGGTTTTGTCATAAACTCCGAAAACTACATCATTATCGCTATCGTAATATATTGGGCAAAGCCTGCCCTCTTTCCCAATCATGCAGGCACAGGCAGTCATCAACTCCGGTCCACCGGTAATGTCAGCATATATATCTTCATCATCGTATTCATCAACAATTTGGTTTATAGTTACCGAAATCGCTTCCATATCAGTACAGTCACAGGTATATTCTTTTATTGTAATAAAAGAATCTTTTCTGTAAATTGCATTTATCATTCCTTCAAGTTTATTTTTAACAAATCTTTTTTCATCGTACAAAATACAGAGAATATTGGGCTGCATTGTAAAAACCGGTACAAGATTATTGATAACATTCCCATCCAAAAAATCTATCTGAACCATACTCTCTCCTTTTCATTTCCCCGGTCCGAGAAAAAGGCTTCAACCCCAAAAAGAAATTACCCACATCACGGACATTCAGGCTCTCAAAAAAACACATTTTGTCGAATTACATTATACTCTAATTTCAAAAAAAGGGAAAGACCTCTTTTAAGCTCTTTCCCTCTCTTTCATACAGAATAATTTTTTTATCTGTCTTCTAATCTGACATAATCCCTTTCATCTACCAGACTTGCATATGCAGGGCGGATAATTTTGTCCACATTTACAAGTTCTTCTATGCGGTGTGCACTCCAGCCAACAATTCTTGCAATTGCAAAAAGTGGTGTATAAAGTTCTTTTGGAATGTCAAGCATTGTATATAAAAGTCCACTGTAGAAATCAACATTAGCGCTAACACCCTTATAAATATTTCTTTCCTCTGCAATTACAACAGGTGCAAGCTTTTCGATTGCAGAATAAACAGCGAATTCCTTTTCCTTGTGCTTTTCTTTTGCAAGCTTTTCAACAAAGACTTTTAAAGTTTCTGCTCTTGGATCGGATATGGAGTATACAGCATGACCCATACCATATATAAGTCCGGATTTATCAAATGCTTCTTTATGAAGAATTTTTCTCAGATACTCTTTAATTTCATTTTCATCAGGGTCATCGGAAAGATTTTCGAAAATGTTCTCCATCATTTCCACAACCTTAATATTAGCTCCACCATGCTTTGGACCTTTCAATGAAGAAAGAGCCGCTGCAACAACAGAATAGGTGTCAGAACCGGCAGAAGTTACCACTCTGGTTGTAAAGGTGGAGTTATTTCCGCCACCATGCTCCATGTGGAGAACAAGTGCAATATCAAGCACCCTTGCTTCCAGCTGTGAATAGTTCTTATCCGGTCTTAACATGCGCAGAAAATTTTCTGCTACAGAAAGATTATCATCCGGTCTGTGAATATAAAAGCTTTCTCCCAGTTCATAATGATTATATGCATGATAACCGTAAACTGCCAGCATTGGGAATACACTTATTAAACTGATACACTGTTTCAAAACGTTATCAAGTGACATATCAGAAATATTGTCATTGTAGGATGCCAGTGTAAGAACACTCTTTGTAAGGGAATTCATGATATCCCCACTCGGTGCCTTCATAATAACGTCTCTAACGAAATTGGTAGGCAGTCTTCTGTTCATGGCAACGATTTCTTTATAATTCTTAAGCTGCGTTTCATTCGGAAGTTCTCCAAACAGAAGCAAATAAGAAATTTCTTCAAACGCATCACACTGAGGTCTGTCCAGACCTTTTACCAAATCGTAGATATTGTAACCGCGGTAGTATAGCTGACCTTCACAAGGCTTTTCCACACCGTCAACAACTTCCTTTGATACAATTTTTGAAATATGTGTAATGCCGGCAACAACACCTTTGCCGTTTTTATCTCTCAGTCCACGCTTTACTCCAAGCTCATCAAAAACACTGCTGTCAACTTTATCCGTTCTTCTGCAAAGATCAACATGTTCGGAAATAAATGTATTCATTGTTTCTTCATAATTCGTTTTCATAGTAACCTCCATTGTATTATTTTGTACTCTCCCTTGTTTATAAATACCAGCCTGTTTAAAATATTATCATACAAAAACTTTTCTGCCAATATTTATCAAAACAATTTAACAGATAATTAACAAATGTTAGTTGGCATTTTTTGACCGGAATCTACATACAAACTCCTGATAAATACATTTATACCTGTAAAAATCTTATTAAAAATCAGCCAGATAATTCTGAACTTCAGTCAGTGAATTCATTACAAAATCAGCTTTCTCACCCATTTCATCATCCGGCGGGACCAGATCAGGGACCATAATGACCTGCATGCCTGCAGCATAGGCAGACCTGATTCCATTAAATGAATCTTCAATACCCATTGCATTCTCAGGTTTTACACCTAAAAGTTCACAAGCTTTAAGAAAAATGTCCGGTGCGGGTTTGGAATTATTAACCATATCTCCACAGACAATTTTATCAAAGTACTGAATTATTCCTGCATCCGCCAATTCTTTGGTTACAACTGCACTTCTGGTGGAAGAAGCAAGTGCAACCTTATATCCGTTGTCTTTCAAAAACTCCAACAGTTCAACCACTCCCGGCTTCATCGGCAATCTTCCGTTATCATAGTTTTCATGATATATATCGGACATTTCCTTGTTGTATATCTTGTATGGAAAATCTTCTCCATATCTTTCATGCATAACTCTTTCTGATGCTGCGCCGTTAAGTCCCAGACAGGCCCTGCAGGCCGATTCAATATCTTTGATTCCATGCCTTTTAGCTACTATTTCCCATGACTTTATAACACATATTTCAGAATCAAAAATCACGCCGTCCATATCAAATACTACTGCTTCCGGTTTTCTCATTTTATCTTCCTTTCCCTACTATTTGTTTATTATCGGCCTAATGCATTCTTCCATAGAACTGTTCATAAAAATTTCTTTTGCTGTCATATGGTTTTAAATAAAAACGGTTAAGAATTCCCATACTTACATTTCGTTTGCCGGCTTCATCCGCAGAAGCTGCCTTTTCTTCTGCCAAAGTAAGGTATTTGTGCCAGTTAAAAATAAACTTCTCATATTCTGCCGGTTCCGGTGTATCTATCCATTTCTTTACCTTTACCTTAGTGCGATTTTTGTTTTTACATTCATCTTTCTGAAGAAAGTATTTAAATCCTTCATCTTCATAGTAGCGGCCCAGAGGAAATAACCTGCATATTCCGGGTCTTAAGCTGTGAATACTGCATCTGCCCTCTGCATTAAGATAAGCACAGGCACCATCCAAACCTTCCATATTAAGATGCGGAAGAACAATACCATCAATAACTCCTAATACTATTTTCCCGGCAAGAAGCTGCTCAAAGCTTACGCCCAGCCCTGTGGTAAGGCGATAAATATCATATGGATCAAGAACTACCGTATCCCCCATGCCATGGCAACAGTCAGAACAACCATTACAGCCATTACAATCGGCACGAACCATATCGTTTATTCCATAAAGCTTTCCATCAGAAATATCCAACAGACTGCACTGTCTTTTCATTCGTACTTCCTCCTCAAATCAGCAGCTCATTAAAAGTTAAACTCGAAAACGCTACACTTTTTGCTCGTTAAAAAACATCAAAGGTAAATTAAACCACAATATTGTTCATCCAAACGCCCTTTTTAACCAGAATAAAGCCGATTGTACACTTAATCCAGTCACACATCTGAATAATGGCAAGAATCCATACTACATAAATTCCTGTATAACGGCTGAGAAGAAATGCCACCGGTACACTGACAACCCATACAAATACACTGTCAAACAGGAAGGTAACAATGGTCTTTCCCCCGGAACGAAGGGTAAAATATGCCGCATGCAGGAAGGCATTCTGAGGCATAAAAAGCGCCTGTATTAATATAAGTCTTGTTGCAAGTGTTCTGACTGCCGCTCCTGTATTGTAAATCTGTGGGAAGAACGGAGCAATGGATGCCATAATGGCTGCAATAATTACGCAGGAGCCTACAGAAAATGCAATAAGCTTTCTGTCTGTATCCTTTGCTTCTTCCATCTTTCCTGCCCCAAGAAGCTGTCCGATTATAATGGCTACCGCATCTCCCATTGCAATAAATACAACATTGCATACATTAGCCAGTGTATTGGCTATATTCAATGCAGCGACTACATTTAATCCCCTCACTGAATAGCACTGGGCAAGAACCGCTGTTCCCGCTGCCCACAAGGTTTCATTCACAAGCAAAGGAATACCCTTTACAAAATAATTACCCGCCAGTCTGACCGGAACCTTAAGAGTCTTATAAATACCCACAATATACGGATTTTTCTCCTGATGCCTGTGAGTCCAGATAATTACAATCGTTGCTTCTATATATCTTGAAATAACTGTTGCCAGAGCTGCACCTACTACTCCCAGTTCAGGAAATCCGAACTTGCCGAAAATCAGAAGATAATTAAGTACCAGATTAATAATGACTGCAGTTACTCCTGCTTTCATCGGTACTACAGTTTCTCCGCATTCTCTCAAAGTGCCGGCATAAACCTGCAGCATCATGAAAGGCGGAAAGCCAAACAACATAACCTTCAGATATTGCCTGCCATAATAAAGGGCTTTTTCCAGATCTCCTCCGTCATTACTTGAATTCAAATACATTTGAATCAATGATTTTCCAAACAGTATAAAAATCATAGTGGCTATAGCTGTCAGAATAAGTCCCATCCAGAATTTATATCTAAAGGTATGTCTGATTCCCTCTTCATCTTTCTGTCCGAAATACTGGGCTGTAAAAATACCGGCTCCGGATATTCCTCCAAAAATGCATAAATAATAAACAAAGATAAGCTGATTTACAATTGCAACACCGGACATCTGCTCAGTGCCAACCCTGCCAACCATTATGTTATCCAGAAGACTTACAAAATTGGTGATTCCGTTTTGAATCATAATCGGCACAGCAACTGCCAACGCCATTTTATAAAAAGCTTTGTCACCTATATATTTCTTTATAAACGTAGAACTCATAAAAAACTCCTGTAAATGTGATTTCTCATTTCACTTAAAAACCTTTTTTTCGATGAGATTTTCCCCATAAAAAAACCAATGGTATTCAGTATACCTTTTTTTCTCATACTTGTACAGTACTAAAATTCAATAACGCTCAGTGCTTTTATCTTCAAAATGCACATTGCAGAATAATTCCGCCAAAAATGTTAATTCTAGTAGCATAAATAAATATAGTTGTTTTTTTATAACGGAGGCATAAAGTGAAAGACAAAATTTTTGAAGTTTTACAGCGTGTAGGGCGTTCTTTCATGCTCCCTATTGCCCTTCTGCCTGTGGCAGGTCTGTTGCTTGGCATTGGCAGTTCATTTACAAATCCTACTACTCTTAGCACTTACCGGCTTGATGGTATTATTTACGAAGGAAATTTTCTCTATACAATTCTGGATATTATGAGCAAAACAGGTAGTATTGTATTTGACAACCTGCCTCTTCTTTTTGCAATGGGCGTGGCAATCGGCATGGCAAAAAAAGAAAAAGAGGTTGCCGCACTTTCCGGAGCAATATCCTATTTAATAATGAATGCAACAATAAGTACCCTTATTAATGCAAAGGGCGGTGTCTCTGCAATGGCAGCAAACTCAACCACCACATCTTTAGGAATCACCACTCTTCAGATGGGTGTTTTCGGCGGTATTATTGTGGGACTGGGAGTAGCTGCACTTCACAACCGTTTTTATAAAATACAGCTTCCCCAGGTGCTTTCCTTCTTTGGTGGCACAAGGTTTGTTCCTATTATCTGCAGCATTGCATACCTGGGTGTGGGAATTTTTATGTTTTATGTGTGGCCTATGGTACAGTTTGGTATTTCAGAACTTGGACTTTTGGTACTGAATTCAGGATATTTGGGAACCTGGATTTACGGTTTAATAGAACGTGCACTTATTCCTTTCGGTCTGCATCATGTTTTTTATATGCCATTCTGGCAGACAGAGCTTGGAGGTGCAATGATAATTGACGGTGTAACCGTTCAAGGAGCCCAGAATATTTTCTTTGCCCAACTGGCTTCCAAATCCACAACACAATTCTCCGTTTCTGCCACAAGATTTATGAGTGGAAAGTTTCCGTTCATGATTTTCGGACTTCCTGCCGCTGCATATGCCATGTATAAAACAGCAACACCGGAAAAGAAAAAAACTGCAGGCGGTCTGCTTTTTTCTGCCGCACTGACCTCCGTGCTTACGGGAATCACAGAACCTCTTGAATTTACCTTCCTGTTTGTTGCACCAGTCATGTATGTTGTGCACTGTGTGTTGGCAGGACTTTCATATATGCTGATGCACATTCTTAATGTAGGTGTTGGCATGACCTTTTCGGGAGGTCTTATTGACCTTACCCTCTTTGGTATACTTCAGGGCAATGCCAAAACGAACTGGATTTATATAGTTATTGTAGGAATTATTTACGCAATCATTTATTATTTTGTCTTTTATCTGATGATTACCCGTCTGAACCTTAAAACTCCCGGACGGGAAAGCGGAGAAATTGAAGCTAAACTTTATACGAGAAAAGATGTCGAAGCAAGAAAAACTGCCTCAGGTACGACAAAAACCCCTAATAACGGAATTTCGCAGGATTCTTCCTCCGGCACAAAGCCAAATACAGATAATATCAGTGTTCTCATACTCTCAGGTCTGGGTGGCAGGAATAATATTTCCGACCTTGACTGTTGTGCCACCAGACTAAGAGTAACTGTTGAAGACTCTTCTCTTGTCCGTGATGAACTGCTGAAGCAAAGCGGTGCTTCCGGTGTCATCCGCAAAGGCAACGGGGTACAGATTATATACGGGCCTCAGGTTTCAGTTATAAAATCCCACCTTGAAGATTATCTGGAACAGGCTCCGGATGGAGATGGGGATTATCAGAATATAGATTCCTCTTTTATTCTTTACGCCCATGCCGATGGAACGGTTCTTCCTCTTGAAGATGTGCCTGACGATGTATTCTCCGGAAAAATCTTAGGTGAAGGAATTGCCATTGAACCTTCTGAAGGCAGTCTTTACGCTCCTTGCAACGGAACAATTTCAATGGCAGCCGAAACAGGTCATGCTGTCACAATAATATCCGATGAGGGCTGTGAAATACTGCTTCATATAGGAATTGATACCGTTGAACTTGGAGGCAAATTTTTCACCACCCATGTTAAGAGTGAGCAGAAAATACGCAAAGGAGATTTGCTTGTAAGCTTTGATACCGAGCAGATTGAAAAGCTTGGCTATTCCATGGCAATTCCTCTTATTATCTGTAATTCAGATGAATACAACAGTTTTATCCCTATGGGAAAGGGAGAAATACGGCATGGAAAAGAGCTGTTGAAAATCACCAATTGACACCCACCATATTAAAAAAGTGCTTCAGAGCATAACAGATAAAATGCCCCGGGCCGGTACATTTTTTATATGTATCCTTACCCGGGGTCTGCTTTAATACAAATCTAAATTTCATACCGGTATACATAATCATCCATTACATAACCCTGTCCGATATCAATTACCTCGCTTCTGATTCTTGTAAGTCCAAGATGTTCATAAGCAGCAACTGCGTCATTATATTTGTTGACATTCAGTTCAAAAGAAGAAAATCCGGCTTCTATTGTACGTTCCCTGATAAATGCCATCATTTCTCTGGAAATACCTCTGCCTCTGTAATCTTTATGAAGGTAAAACTTACTGAGATACAAATCCTCTTCTCTAAGGTAATAACCCATAAAACCGATTCCCTGTCCCTCATCTGTGCAGACCATATAGTAAATATAGTCATGCTCAAACTGTTCTTTTATTGCTTTTTCTGACTGAAACTTTTCAATCATATAGCAGTTCTGCTCCACTCCAAGCAACGGGTCATAATGTTCTCTCCAGATTTCCTCTGCAAGAGCTGCCAGTTCCCGTATTCCCTGTTCATCCTCTGGTTTGATTCTTCTGTAAACCATTTTTTCCTCCGTATTTACCTTGTTTTCCGTGTTTTTCGTGTTTTTTGTGTTTACCGTCTATTGCTGTGTTTTTGACTTTCACTGCTGAATGGCTTCCTGATTTCTTGCTCTGACTCAGCTTTCTCGGTGGAATCAGGCACCTTGGTCCAAACCCGATTAAATCCTCTCTGTGTTCACGAAGCAGAGCTTCTTTTACAAGTTCATAGTTTTCAGGTTGTTTATACTGAATTAATGCCCTTTGCATTGCCTTTTCATGAGGATTTCTTGCTACATAAACCGGCTGCATGGTACGCGGATCCACTCCTGTATAATACATACAGGTAGATATAGTAGAAGGTGTAGGATAAAAGTCCTGAACCTGTTCCGGAATGTAGCCCATGTCCCTTACATATTCTGCCAGCATTATGGCATCCTTAAGGGTTGAACCCGGATGGGAAGACATAAGGTAAGGCACTATATACTGTTCTTTACCGGTACTGTTATTTATTTTCTCACATTTCTTTACAAACTGCTCGTATACACTGTTTTTAGGCTTACCCATTAGTGCAAGTACATTATCGGAAACATGTTCCGGTGCCACACGAAGCTGTCCGCTGACATGATATCTGCATAGTTCCTGAATAAATGTGTCATTTTTGTCTGCCAGTGCATAATCAAAACGAACACCTGAACGTACAAACACCTTTTTTACCTTAGGAATCTGCCTGAGCCTTCTTAAAAGCTCCACATACTTTTTGTGGTCCACATCCATATTTTTACACACCTGAGGATAGAGACACTGTTTATTCTTACACGCTCCGCTTTTAAGCTGTTTTTTACATGCTGGCTGCTGAAAATTGGCTGTAGGACCTCCCACGTCATGAATATAACCCTTGAAATCCTTGTCTTCAGTCATTCGCTCAGCCTCTTTTACAAGAGAATCAATGCTTCTGGACTGAACGATTCTGCCCTGATGAAATGTCAGAGCACAGAATGAGCATGCTCCGAAACAGCCTCTGTTACTGCTTAAACTGAATTTTATTTCAGTAATTGCAGGAACACCACCCTCTTTTTCGTAAATCGGATGGTAGGTATTCATGTAAGGTAGTCCGTAAACATCATCCATTTCCATAGTTGTAAGTGGCTTTGCTGCCGGATTCTGCACTACAAAAATACCTTTATCATAAGGTTCAACAAGTCGCTTTCCTGAAAACGGGTCAGTATTCTGATACTGTGTATAAAAGCTTCTTGCATAATTTAGTTTATCATTTTTCAGTTCATCATAGGACGGGAGAAGTTCATAATCATAAACTCCGTCCAAACTTTTTGTTTTATAAACCGTTCCCGCAACAAAAGTAATGTCCTTAACATCCAGTCCCGACTCAAGGGCATCTGCAATTTCCACTATGGAATGCTCTCCCATTCCATAAGAAATCAGGTCTGCCTGGGAATCCAAAAGAATGGAACGTTTCAAACTGTCTGACCAGTAGTCATAATGTGCAAGACGACGAAGACTTGCCTCAATGCCGCCAATAATAATTGGACAGTCCTTATACCTCTGCCTTATAAGGTTACAGTAAACGACTGTGGCATGGTCCGGTCTTCTGCCCATGACTCCGCCCGGTGTATAAGCATCATTCTTTCTCTTTTTCTTATTTACGGTGTAATGGTTTACCATAGAATCCATGTTTCCCCCGGAAACCAGAAACCCAAGACGTGGTCTGCCAAAAACATCAATACTGTATGAATCCTTCCAGTCGGGCTGGGATATAATGCCAACCTTATAACCATGGGATTCCAACACCCTGCTGATTATGGCAGGTCCAAACGAAGAGTGATCAACATAGGCATCTGCAATTACATATGCAAAGTCCACCATGTCCCAGCCACGCTGTTCCATATCCCTTCTACTGACAGGCAAAAAATCCTTCATTAATCTGTTTATTCCTCCGCCACATTGTAAAAAGCTTCATACTCTTTTTTTGTGATTCCCATATCAATAATATTCCATCTCTCACCGTGATAAACATAACTACCTTCTTCATATCCTATTGGTTTTAGTCCTACTTTTTCATAGCATTTTCGGGCTCCCGGATTATTTTCAAACACACCCAGAGATACCTTGTCCACCTTCAATACTTCAAAGGCATATTTTAAGGCTGCAACAAGCATTTCCCTGCCATAGCCTTTTCCACGTCTATTAGTATCAACAATAATAAATCCAAATCTGAGAGATTGCTTTTCACTATCTAAAAAGCGCATAATCATGTGACCACACACGCCTTCTTCATCAAAAGCTGTAAAGGGAAAGAGGGTATCACTATATGCAAAGCTATCATAGTAACAGTTCATATCATCAGCAGTAATAGGATAATTTTCATATTTATCCAATGCCCACTTTCTGAAGCTTTCCTCATCTTTATGCCATTTTACAATAGCCTCGGCATCACATTTTTTATATGGTCTGAGTCTTAGCATAAATTCCTCCGTTATACTTAGTGGTCTGTCACGCCTTACTGAGTTTTTTAGACAAAGCTTAAATGTTATCTTATGTAAATTAAAGTAATGACTTTCTTAATTCCTCACTACTCTTGGAAGAAAGATAAGCAGGAGCAATATCAAATACTGTTTTACATCCGTTTTGACCTTCTTTAGAAAGTCTGTAAGCTGCTCTTGCATATGCCACAATAACACTGGCAGTAAATTCAGGATTTGAATCCAGCTTCAGGCTATACTCAATAATATGTGTATTTTCTTCATTCAAGCCTGTTTTTCCTGAACGAATTACAAAACCACCATGCGGAATTCCACTGTGGTTAGCCCTTAGTTCTTCTTCACTGATAAAATGAACGGTTGTATCATAATCAGAGAAATAGTTAGGCATATTTTTTATTTCTGCCTCTACTTTTGCTGCATCAGCACCCTCTTCAAGTACAACAAAGCACTCACGGGTATGCTTTTCTCTTGTAGTAAGTTCAGGATTTTCTCCGGCTCTTACTGCCTTAAGTGCTGCATCTACAGGAATTGTATACTGCTTTCCGTTCTTTACGCCTTCCACACGACGAATTGCATCGGAATGTCCCTGACTGACACCCTTGCCCCAGAAGGTATAATCTTTTCCCTGCGGAAGAATTGCATTGGCATACATTCTGTTAAGTGAAAACATTCCGGGATCCCAGCCTACGGAAATTATACCTACTTTGCCCGCTGCTTTAGCTGCACTGTCAACATTTTCAAAATGTTCAGGAATTCTTGCATGTGTGTCAAAGCTGTCAATTACATTAAAAAGCTTAGCCATTTCCGGAGTCTGTACCGGAAGGTCTGTAGCACTACCGCCGCAAAGAATCAGAACATCAATTTTATCCTTCCAATCTGCAATCTCTTTTACATTACATACAGTTGCTGTATCGCTGAGAACAGAAACCGAGTCCGGATTTCTTCTTGTAAAAACAGCAACAAGTTCCATATCTTCATTCTGTTTGATTGCGCACTCAACTCCGCGTCCCAAATTTCCGTATCCTAAAATACCGATTTTAATTTTCATACTTTTCTCCTATCCAATAAACAAATATTCGTATTTATCACACTGTTACGTTCAGTCTTTGTGATTTTTTGCCGCCGAAAAACACTCTTTCTCCGGCTTGCTAACGCTCATTATATCATCAAAAAAGAGGATTGTATACAAATTTTTGTACACAATCCTCTGCGATTAAAGTATATACCTGTGTTTTATGTTAAAGCATTAAATATTACTAATCCGTACCCCTTGTCAAGGACATTTTAAAAAGTGGGGGTCCTTATTTT